>DAIQBH010000139.1:0-16038 GCA_036781285.1 Thermodesulfobacteriota bacterium
TCGCCGTATACACGGTGCGGGCCGCGGGCGGCGGGAGCTCGCGGGTGGCGACGATGCCGTGCGCGGCGAGCGCGTTCAGGCGCTCGGTGAGGAGCGTTGGCGAGATGCCCGGCAGGTGTTCGCGGAGATCGACGAAACGCTGGTCGCCGAAGAGCAGCTCGCGAAGGATCAGCAGGCTCCAGCGGTCGCCGACGAGATCGAGCGTCCGCGCGATCGGACAATAGTGACCGTGGCGCTTCTTCATCCGCCCCCTCTCCTTACGCCGCGTCGGCTTTCGCCGCCGCGCTCGCCGCGTGCGCGGCCGCGACCGCGCGGACGCGCGCCGACGCCGCTTCCGCGGCCTCGGCCTCCGCCCCGACGACCGGCGCCAGGTGGACGGCGACGTTCTTGTGGTACGGCGTCGCCGCGATCGGATCGCAGTCGTCGTGCGCCGTGATGAGGTTCAGGCGCGGGCCGTCCACGACGCGGCCGCCGGCCCCGTCCGGATAGGACTGGCCGTACCCGTGCGGCAGGGCGACGAGCCCGCGCCGCAGCGAGTCGTCGCCTTCGATCCGCGCGACGAGCCGCCCCGTCCTGGTCGTGACCGCCATCCAGCCGCCGTCGGTCGCGCCGAGCGCGGCGAGGTCGTCGGGGTGGATGCGGAGCGCGCCGTCCGGATCGCTCTTCCGCCATGCCGGCGTGCGGAAGATCTGATTCGCGTTGTGCATGCGGCGCTGGCCGGCGACGAGCATGAACGGGTAGGCCGGGTCGAGCGCCTCCGCGGCCGGATCGAGGCGCCGGATCCAGTCGAGCATCTCGGGAACGGCGAGGTGGATCTTGCCGTCGACGTGCTTCACGAGCTCGAAAATCTCCTCGTACTCGTGCGCGGTGAACGAGAAGCCCGAGCGGCTCGCGAGCAGCTTCTCGAAGAGCTCCTCGCCGAGCATCGGCGGCTCGGCGGTCGTCGCGAGCGCGCGCTGCACGGCGCGCGTGTACTCCATCGCCGTCCGGTGGCACGCGGCGTAGAGCGGCGCCGCAGCGGCGGCCCCGTTCGGCAGCGTCGGCCCGAGGGTCGCGTAGAGCAGCACCGGCGCGATCGGCACGAGCGCCGGATTCTCCCCGAACATCGCGAACGCGCGCTTCATCATCTTGCCGCGGTGCTCGGCCGCGAGCGCGCGCAGCTCGGCGAGGCCCTCGTCGTCCGGGAGGTCGCCCATGGCGCGGAGGAGCCGGGTGTAGATCTCGGGCTCGGGGAGCGTGCCCGGGAGCGGCGCCATCAGCGGGGCGCGCAGCTGGAAGAAGTTCCGCGGCCACTCGAAGGTGAAGAGCGTCGCTTCCCACTTCTCGTACTGCGCGGACGCGGGCAGCACGTAGTCGGCGAGCGCGGCGGTCTCCGTGTAGGCGACGTCGACCACGACGGACAGCTCGAGCGACCGGAACGCCTTCTCGAAGCGATCGGTGTCGGCCGCCGTGTTGGCGGGATTGTTGGAGTCGACCCAGACCGCGCGGATGCGGCGCGGGTCGTCGGTCAGCACCTCGTCGGCGAAGCGGTTGGTCGGAAGGAGGCCGCCGATGATCTCCTGCCCCGTCACGGGCGAGCGCTCGCCCGGCGAGCTCCGGAAGAGCGGCTGGAGCCAGGTGTGGAGCCCGTTCGTGCCGGGACGGCCGAAATGGCCCGTCAGGAGATAGAGCAGCTTCTCGAGGTACGAGTTCAGGGTCGAGTGGCGGCTCTGCTGGATGCCGAGCTCGACCCGAACGACCATCGACGTCGCGGCGAGGATCATGTCGGCGGCGCGGTCGACGTCGACGCGCGCGAGCCCGGCGTGCGCGATCCACGCGTCGACCGGCACCGCGAGGAGGATGGCGCGCACCTCCTCGAAGCCGGTCGTGCGCGCCCCGATGAAGTCCGCCGCCTCCCCGCCGCGCCGGAGAATGATCGCGAGCAACGCCGAGAGAAGGAAGGCATCGGTGCCGGGCCGGAGCGCCAGGTGCAGGTTGGCGACGTCGGCGACCTCGGTGCGGCGCGGGTCGATCACGATCATGCGGCGTGCCGGCGCCTTCTTGATCTCGTTGACGGCGTTCCGCGCCGCCTGGAAGCCGTGGGCCATCCAGGGATTGCAACCGAGCACCACGAGCAGCTCGGTGTGCTCGATGTCCTCGGCCGTGTGGCAGAGCTGCTCGCCGTAGAGCTTGCCGTTCACCCAGAAGTCGCCGGTCTTCTCCTGCGAGAGCGCGTTGAAGTGCTTGGTCGCGCCGAGCGCGGCGCGGAGCGCCGTGAAGTAGGCGCCGCCGAGGTGGTTGCCCTGCCCGCCCCCGCCGTAGAACCCGAACGCGTCGCTCCCGTGCGTCGTCCGGAGCGCGTTCAGCTTGGCGGCGATCTCGGCGAAGGCCGTCTCCCAGTCGATCGCCTCGTGCGTGCCGTCGGGGCGGCGCCGGAGCGGCGTCGTCAGGCGGTCGGCGTGATCGCCGTACCACTGGAGCCGCTGCGCCTTTTGGCAGAGGTACCCCTGCGAGCGGTGGTTCGCGCGGTCGCCTTTGACCTTGGTGATGCGGCGGCCGTCGACCGCGACCTCGAGGCCGCAGTTGACGTAGCAGAGGATGCAGGCGGTTTTGCTCCAAGTGTCGGCCATCGCGGGTCCTCCTCGAGTAGGTCTCGACAGTACATAATCTGTACTGAACGATCTAGAAACCATATGCAAGCCTCGCCAGGGAGCGACGCCCGATCCGAGGCGCCCCTTCTGGCCAGGTCGCGACGGGGGACGAACCGCCGCGCGCGTCGGCCATGCTCCCCGGTCAACGCGCCCGGGAGCGTCGGGCACGCGTCCGCGGGGCCGCGCGCCCCTCGGCGAGCCAGCGCCGGGCGCGGCCCGCGATCGCGCGGCCCTGGGCCTTGCAGGTCTCGACGACGAGACAGACCGCTTCGTCGATGTCGTCGGTCACCAGCACGAGGTCGAGGTCGGCGCGCGAGATCTTGCTCTCGGCCAGCACCGGGCCGCGCAGCCAGTCGAGGAGGCCGGACCAGTAGGCGCGGCCGAAGAGCACGACCGGGAAATGGTAGATCTTGCCGGTCTGGATCAGCGTCAGCGCCTCGAACATCTCGTCGAGCGTACCGAAGCCACCGGGAAAGATGACGAACGCCGACGAGTACTTGATGAACATGGTACGGCGCACGAGGAAGTACCGGAAGGTGACGAGCGTATCGATGTAGGGGTTCGCGCGTTGCTCGAACGGCAGCTCGATGTTGCAGCCGATCGAGCGGCCGCGGCCGCGCCGCGCGCCGCGATTGCCGGCCTCCATGATGCCGGGACCGCCGCCCGTGATGATCGCGAACCGCCGGCGCGCGAGGCGGTACGCCATTTCCTCGGCGGCGGCGTACTGCGGATCGTCGGGCAGCGTCCGTGCCGACCCGAAGATGGTGACGGCCTGGTCGATCCCGGCGAGCGTGTCGAAGCCCTCGATGAACTCGCCCATGATCCGGAGCACGCGCCAGGTGTCGGTGTGCGTGAAGTCGCCCGCCTCGGCCGAGGGGAACTGGAGCAGCTTCTCGTCCTCGGTGATCTCGGGCGTGTGGTGGTCGCGGAGCGAGTCGTCGCCGGGGGCGCGCGGCGGCGTCGTCGCGGTCCGGCCCGTTCGAGGCTCGCCGCGCTGATAGCACTTGCGCGCGACGTCGAAGGCCATGGACTCCGCTTTGGCGAGCCGACCCGGAGTCGTGCGAGCGCGACGCATCGCCGTCACTCTATGGAGTGGCGATCCGGCGAGGTCAACGCGCGTGATGCGCGACGCTCAGGCGGCGCTCGCCGGGCTGCGCACCTTCAACGGACAGCTGAGGCGCACGATCGTGCCCGCGCCCGGCGCCGAGAGGATCTCGAGGCGGCCGCCGAGCGCGAGGGCCCGCTCTTCCATACTGGCGAGACCGAGCGAGTCGGTGCGGCGCGTCGCGCGGTCGAAGCCGCAGCCGTCGTCGCGCACCTCGAGGACGAGCCGACCCTCGTCGGTCCGCAGCATCAGGTCGATGGTGCGCGCATCGGCGTGACGGAGGGCGTTCCCGAGCGCCTCCTGGGCGACGCGGTAGACGGCGATCTCCGTCTCGTCGTCGAGCCGCGGGATCGGCGTCGGGAAGCGTGCGGCGACGCGCCGCTGGAGCGACGACACCTTGGTGGTGAACGCGCGCAGGCTCTCGGTGAGCCCGAGGTCGGACAGCAACATCGGCCGGAGGTCGCGCCCGACGAGCCGCAGGTGCTCGATCACCTCCGTCAGGTGGCGGGTCGCGCGCTCGATCTCGACGGCCTCGCCTTTCCTCACGCGCGCTGCCTCGAGCAGCACGCTCACGGCGGCGAGCTCCTGGCAGACGTTGTCGTGGAGATCGAGGCCGAGCCGCCGGCGCTCCTCCTCGCGGATTTCCGCCTGCCGGCGGGCGAGGCGCCGCAGCGTGTCCTCGCTCCGCTTCAAATCGTCGAGCGAGCGCCGGAGGGCCTCCTCGGCGACGTGCCGCTCGGTGACGTCGCGGCCCGCGCCCTGGATCTCGGTGATGACGCCGCGATCGTCGCGCACGATGCTCTGCTCCCACTCGAACCAGCGCCAGGCGCCGTTCACGCGGACACGGCTGACGATGACGTTGCGAAACGGGGGCCGTTGCACCTTCTGGAAGCTCTCGAGCACGCCCTCGCGATCCTCCTCGTGGATGTGGGGCAGGATCGTCACCCGGCCGGCTTCCACGTCCTCGCGGCGATAGCCGAACGCGGAGAGGTAGGCGTCGTTCGCGAAGAGCAGCTTGCCGTCCGGGTCGGCGCGCGCGATCAGCTCGACGCCGGACTCGACGAGGCTCCGATAGCGCGCCTCGCTGGTCTCGAGTGCCTTCTCGGCCTCCTTCCGCTCGGTGACGTCGAGCCCGATCGTCTGGAACTCGCGGATCTGTCCGTCGGGGTCGTGGATGGCGCAGGCCTCCCATTCGAACCAGCGCCAGCCGCGCAACGTCGGCACGCGGTTCTCGACCAGGACGCGATAGGGCGCCCGCTGAGCGGCCGCCATCGCTGCGCGGACCGCGGGCTGGTCGTCGGGGTGCACCCAGGCGAAGAACACCTGCCCGAGCATCGCCTCGAGCGGGATGCCGACGAGGCGGCAGATGGCGTCGTTGGCGTAGAGCACGCGCCCCTCGAGATCGGTCCGCGTGAAGACCGACTGCGTCGACTCGACGATGCCGCGGTAACGGGCCTCGCTCTCGTGGAGCGCCGTCTCGGCGCGTCGCCGCTCCTCCTCCGCCGCGCGGCGCTCGGTGACGTCACGGCCGATCGCGCGGATGCCGACGACGGTGCCGCGCTCGTCGAGGATGCCGGTGCCGGCGATCTCGAACCAACGGATCCCGATCGCGGTCCGGCATTGGATCATCGACGGCGGCATCGCCTCGCCCGTCGCGACGCGCGCGAGCGTCGCCGCGATGTCGAGGTTCTCCGGATGATCCGTCGCGAACTCGAAGGTCGAGCGGCCGACGAGCGCTGCCGGCGTGCCGCCCAGGAGACGCGCGGTCGACTCGCTCACGTACGTGAGCCGGCCTTCGAGGTCGGCGGTCCACAGAAAGTCGCGCGCGTTCTCGGCGAGGTCGCGGTAGGCGTCATACGACGCCTGGAGCGCCTCGACGGCCTGGCGCTCGCGCGCGAGGAGGTCGACGCCTTGGCGGAAGGTGCGCGCCATGCTCTCGGCGAGCCCGAGGGTGATCACCCAGCCGATCACCGTCACGCCGACGAGCTCGAGTGACGTCGCGGACACGACGAGCCGCGGCAGCGCCACGAGCCAGACGATCCCGACGATCGCGTTCAAGACGAGCTGCGGCCGCCAGCCCCACATGAAGAACGCGGCCGCGCTCGCGGTGAGCGCGAAGAGCAGCGCGCCAAGGACCTCCGCCGACCCGCCGAACGACGCGAAGGTCCCGGTGATCGATGCCGCGACGCCGGCGGCGAGCCCGATCACGAGGGCGCGCGCGTGCTCGGCCGCGCGCCACGTGACCATCGCGCCGAGGAGGGCCGCGTGCAGCGCGAGGAACGCGAGCGCGAGCCCGGCATGCAGCCGCCCCTGGAGCATCTCGATCACCGTGATGACGGCGACGAGCACGAGCCACGCGCCGGCCAAGAGCGGCACGCGATCGGCGAGGAGGTCGGCTTCCGCGCTCCTGCTTGGGCTCGTGGGCTGCATTCGGTCTGGGGCCCGAAGGCGCGCGCATTCTAGCCCCGGTGCGGTCGCCGGAGTCAACGTCGTTCGTTTCCCTGAGGGCATTGCGCCGCGCCGGCGCCCGCGCACGACGCGGTGTGCAGAAAGTACAGGGTGCGGATTACACGCGGGCGGCCGTGCGCCGCGAAAAAACGCGTGCTGCGGCCGTGGCACGGATCTCGCTCCTTCCCGACCAGCTGCATCACGAAAGGAGCACATGCTCTATGCGGAAATTCAGCGTACTGATCGGCGCCGCGGCCTTGGCAACGGTCGCGGCCGCGTGTGGACCCGAGCGTACGGTCGTCCGTCGTGAAACCGTGACGACGACGGCGGTTCCTCAACCCGCGCCGGTCGTGATCGAGAAGCACACGGTCGTCGAGCCCGACACCGTGATCGTGCCGTCGCAGAAGGTGTACGAGGAGCGGCGCACGACGATCGAGCGCGACGAAGACTGATCGTTCGGCATGTCGTCCACCCGGACGACGATCGGGCGCGGCGGGCTGGGGGGCTTCGCCGCGCCCGAGTAGTGCTCACGCCCTCCCGCCGGGACGCTCGCGGAAGCGCGGGCGGGTTTCAGCTCCGCGGCCGCGCGCCCTCGTTCCCGCGCGCCTCGAGCTCGCGCCGGAAGAACGGCGAGTGGCGCGCGAGTTGTTCCATGTACTCGCGCACGTCCGCCGCGGCCGCGGCCGGAAGCTCCGCGTAGCGCAGGATGTGCTCCTCCGGCACGTAGCGGAAGGTGAAGTTCACCCGTCGCGTCTCGAACCGGTCGGTGTGGAGGTCGAAGGCCCCGCCGGCATCGGAGGGGCCGCCTTTGCGGTCGACGCGCTGGACGCGATGGAAGAGCTGGCGCTTCCAGCGATCGCCGCCGAAGATCTGGAGCGACCCGTCGTCGAGCCACTGCTGGAACGCGACGCCGGCCCTCTCCCGCGTGCGCCCCGACACGAACTGGAAGAACGCGCGGGCGCCGAGCGACAGCGACGCGACCGGACCCGGCTCGAAGTCCTTGTGCTCGCCGACGCGCGCCGTGTCGATGCGGCGGTCGCCTTCGATGCGGCTGCCGTAGAAATTCACGAGACAGGTGTTGAGGTGCCACCCGCCCGGCATGTCCGGACCGCGGTAGAGGCGGCGCGCGATCGCCTCCGCGTCCGCGACGAGACGGCGCAGCACCGGAGGATACGGCTCCGCGCGCACGCAGCGGTGCAGGATGCCCTTCGGCGGGTGGTAGTAGTCGAGACACGCGAACTGCCAGTTGCCGAGCCAATAGACCGGACGGAGCAGCCAGCGCTGCGTACGCCCGGGCGGCACCGGCCGCGTCGTCGGATAGCGGCGCTCCCAGATCGGATGGATCGTCGCGAGCCACGCGAGGATCTCGGCGCGGTCGGACGCTCCGATGAAGTCGGGGTCGTAGTGCAGCCCGCGCGGAAACGGCGACGATCGGGGAGCGGCGAAGCGTTGGTAGCGCACCGGGACGAACGACGTAGCACGCCGCCGGGCGGCGGACGATCGGCTCCCCTCGACGGGCAACGCGATCTGCTATGCCGACGTCGATGCCGATCGCGAACGTTCCGGCCGCCGAGGTCGCGATCGACGAGGATCTCGTCCGGCGGCTCCTCCGCGCGCAGCATCCCGACCTCGCCGACCGCCCGGTCCGCATCGTCGCGTCCGGCTGGGACAACGTGCTCGCGCGACTCGGCGACGACCTCGTCGTCCGCGTGCCGCGGCGCGCGCTCGCGGCGGCATCGATCCTCCACGAGCAGCGCTGGCTCGGCGCGCTCGCACCGCGGCTGCCGTTGCCGATCCCGGTGCCCGTGCGGATCGGCGTCCCTGGGGAGGGCTTCCCGTGGGCCTGGAGCGTGTGCCCATGGTTCGAGGGCGCAAGCGCGGCGGTCGCCGCCCTCGCCGATCCCGGCGCGGCGGCCGCGGCGCTCGCCGCGTTCCTCGGCAGGTTGCACGGACCGGCGCCGGCCGAGGCGCCGACGAACGCGTTTCGCGGCGTCCCGCTCGCCGCCCGCGATCATCTGGTGCGCGGCTACGTCGACGCGCTCGGCGGGGAGATCGATCGCGCGGCGGTCGAGCGTCGCTGGTCGGAGGCATGCGCGCTGCCTGCTCACGACGGGCCGCCGCTCTGGATCCACGGCGATCTCCACCCTGGGAACCTCGTCGTGCGCGGCGGCGCGCTCGCGGCCGTCGTCGACTTCGGCGACGTCACTGCCGGCGACCCCGCGACCGATCACGCCGTCGCCTGGATGCTCTTCGAGCCAGCGACCCGTGCGCGCTTCCGCGCCGCGCTCGGCGGCATCGACGACGTCGTCTGGCGGCGCGCCGCCGGCAACGCGCTCGCGCACGGCCTCGCGAGCCTCGCGCGGTCCGCCGACACGCCCTGGTTGGCGACGGTCGGGCGGCGCACGATCGCGGCCGTCCTCGCGGAAGAGTGAACGCCGGGCGCGGGCCGAACCACCCGCGACACTCGCGGGCTCAACTTGACCACCACGCTCGGGCCTGGCTAACGCGAACGAGGCATGCCGCTGGACGATCTTCTCCTCGCCCTCGCCACCGTCCTCCAAGCCGCCGCCGTCCTCTACGGCTGCGTGCTCTTGACCCGCCGCCGCGGTGCCGCCGGCGCGTGGACGGCGCTCCTCGCGGCCATGCTCTCGATGCTCGTCTGGCGCGTCGTCATGCTGAGCGGCGTCACCCCGCCCGCGTTCTTCAATCCGATGATCGCGATCTGGGGGTCGACGTGCATGGTCGCGGCCATGTTTCTCTTCGGCCGCGAGGTCGCGCGCCGCGAGCGCGCCGAGGCCGAGCGCGACGCGTCGCTCGCGAGCGAGCGCGCCGCCCGGAACGAGGCGGAACGGGCGAGCCGCCTCAAGGACGAGTTCCTCGCGACGCTGTCGCACGAGCTGCGGACTCCCCTCGCCGCGATCACGAGCTGGTGCACCATCCTCGACCTCCACCGCGACGACGCGAGCACCGGCCGGGCGATCGAGACGATCGCGCGGAACGCGCGCGCGCAAACGCGCCTCGTGGACGACCTGCTCGACATGACGCGCATACAGGCGGGATCGCTGCACGTGGACCGGACGACGATCGCGCTCGACGCTCCCGTCCGCGCCGCCATCGAGGCGGTGCGGCCGGCGGCGGACGCGAAGCGGATCGCAATCGAGCTGACCGTCGACGCCGATCCCCCGCACGTCGAGGGCGACGCCATGCGATTGCAGCAGGTCGCCGCGAACCTGCTCGGCAACGCCGTGAAGTTCACCGCCGCGGGCGGCGCGGTCGAGGTCCGGGTCCGCGCCGACGGCGCACACGCGATCGTCTCCGTCACCGATCACGGGGACGGCATCACACCCGAGTTCCTGCCACACGTCTTCGAACGTTTTCGGCAGGGCGACAGCCAGGTGACGCGCCGGCACGGCGGGCTCGGCCTCGGGCTCGCGATCGCCGCGCATCTCGTCGACGTGCACGACGGATCGGTCCGGGCCGAGAGCGACGGCCCGGGATGCGGGGCGACCTTCACGGTGACCCTGCCGCTCACCCGCGTCCCCGCGCCGGGCACGATCGTCGACGCCGGCCCGGCGCCCACGCACCCGGCGCCGGACCTCGCCGCGACGCGCGTCCTCGTCGTCGACGACGAGGACGATGTCCGCACCGGGATCGCAGGCCTCCTCGAGAGCGCGCGGGCCACCGTTCTCACCCTGGAGTCCGGCGCGGGCGTCGAATCCGCGCTCGCGGAGTTCCGGCCCCACGTGCTCGTGCTGGACATCGGCATGCCGGGCGAGGACGGCTACAGCGTCATCCGCCGCGTCCGCGGCTTGCCGCCGGACGCCGGCGGCGACGTCCCGGCGATCTCACTGACGGCACACGCCCGCAGCGAGGACCGCGCCCGTGCCCTCGCGAGCGGCTTCCAGCGTCATCTCCCGAAACCGATCGAGCTCGCGGCGCTCGTACGCGTGATCCGCGAGCTCGCGAGCGCCGACGTCCGCGCGTCCGAGCCCGCGACGTAAGGCCCGAAGGGGTGCGGGGGAGTGAGCCGTAGGGTGCGCGGGAGTGAGCCGTAGGGGTGCGGGGGAGTGAGCCGTAGGCTCACCCCATCGGGTACATGATCTCGCGGGTCACCTCTTTCACCGCTTTCATCACGTCGTCCGGGAGCACCAGGTCGGCCGCGGCGAGGATCGGCGGCACGTGCTCTGTGCGGGTCACGCCGACGATCGTCGAGGCGACGAAGTCGTGCTGCTTCGACCACGCGACGGCCATCGTCACCGGGTCGAGCCCGGCCTCGCGGGCGATCGCGTGGAAGCGCTCCGTCGACGCGAGCGCCTTCGCGCTCACGAACCGCTGCGCCATCGCGGTGAAGCGGCCGCCTTTGTTGATGTAGGCGGAGAAGCGCGCGCCCTCGGGCGTCGCGCCGTTCTGGTACTTGCCGGTCAGCACGCCGCCGGCGAGGGGCGAGTACGGGATCAGGCTCACGCCCTCCTCGCGGCACACCTGCGCGAGCTCGTCCTCGAAGCGGCGGTTGTTCATGCTGAAGTTGTTCTGGATCGTCTGGTAGCGAGCGACGCCGAGCCGCTCGGAGGCCTGGATGCTCTTCATCAGGCCCCAGCTCGTCTCGTTGGAGCAGCCGACGATCCGCACCTTGCCGGCCCGGACGCACTCGTCGAGGACCTCCATCGTCTCGTCGTACGGCGTGCCGTGGTCGGGCCAGTGCGTCTGGTAGAGGTCGACATAGTCGGTCTGGAGGCGCTGCAAGCTCGCGTCGAGCGCGCGCGTGATGTTGTGGCGGTCGAGCGCCGTCATGCCGGCGCGCTGCGCCGACGCGATCCACCCGTGGCTCGGCCCCGAGACCTTCGTCGCGATGATCAACGCGTCGCGATTCTTGGTCTTCATCCAGCGCCCGAGGATCTCCTCGGTCCGCCCCGCCCACTTGGGATCCGGCGGCACCGGATAGTTTTCGGCGGTGTCGTAGAAGTTGATGCCGGCCTCGAAGCACTGGTCGAGCACCTTGAACGCGGTGGCCTCGTCGGCCTGGGCGCCGAAGGTCATGGTGCCCAGGCAGATGTCGGAGACGACGATGGGGCTCTTGCCGAGTCGACGGTTCTTCATTTGCGCCGGCGCATCGCACGGGCGACTATCCATGTCCAGACCGACCGCGCGCGACGCGCGCGAAAAGGAGTCGACCATGCCGTACTCGAGCGGATGCTTCTGCGGTGCCGTCCAAGTGGAAATCGCCGGCGAGCCGGCGGTGCAGGCCTATTGTCACTGCGCGTCGTGCCGCGGCTGGCTCGGCGCGCCGATCCACGCGGCCAGCCTCTGGCCGACGCCGAACGTGAACGTGACGAAGGGCGCCGACAAGCTCGCCGTCTACAAGAAGACCGAGGCGAGCCACCGCCACTTCTGCACGGCGTGCGGCAGCCCGGTGCTGGTGCGCCATCCGACGCTCGGCATGACCGACGTCCCCGCGGGCGCGGTCGCGGGCCTCGCGTACGCGCCGACGGTGCACGTCAACTACGGCGAGAAGGTCATGGCGGTGCGCGACGGCCTGCCGAAGTTCAAGGACTTCCCGAAGGACTTCGGCGGCAGCGGCGAGATGCTGCCCGATTGACCGCGGCGGCTACGGCGCGAGCGCGCGCAGCTTCGCCTGGAGCTCGCGCTCGCGCTGCCAGCGCGCGGTCACGTCCCGCACGATCGCGACGAGGTGGCTCGGGCGGCCGGCGTCGTCACGGACCATCGTGATCGTGAACTCGATGGAGATGCGGGTGCCGTCCTTCCGGACGGCGGGGACGGCGAGGAGCTCGCCGGCGCCGTAGCGTGACGTGCCGGTCGCCATCACCCGGCGATAACCCTCCCAGTGCGGCGCGCGTTGCTTCTCGGGGATGATGCAGTCGAGGGATCGGTCGAGCACCTCGGCGGCGGTGAAGCCGAAGATCCGCTCGGCCCCGGCGTTCCAGAGACGGATGTGGCCTTCGCCGTCGGCGGCGATGATCGCGTCGGCGGCGTCGCGCACGAGGCGCCCTGCGAGCTCGTCGTCGGTCACGAGGCCGTCATAGCGCCGCCGCCGTGCGGAGAGGAGGAGGAGCGGGTCAGTTTTTGACGCGCGACGCCGCCATCGCGGCGAACTTGCCGCCGGTGAACGACATCGTGTCCTCGCGGCGGGCGGCGAAGCGCCAGCCATCCGGCGTCCGGACGTACTCGTCGCGATAGATGCCGGTCACGTCCATGATCTCGCTGGCACCCTCCCAGAGGAGGCCGTGGCGCGCGACGACGTGGAGCGAGCCCTTGGCGGTGTCGGCGCCGGTCATCTGGATGCGGTGCGAGAACACCGAGTGCATCGTCCAGGTGAAGAAGGAGAGCGCGTTCGGCATCCAGGCGGCGACCTCCGCCGGCGACCCGGTGACGCCGCCCGCCGACTTGTAGTCGATCTTCGCGTCGGGAACGAAGAGCGCCTCGAACGCCTGCCAGTCCCGCTCGTCGACCGCGTAGGCGTACGCGATCACCAGATCACCGATTGCAGCCCGATCTTCGAGTGTGAGGGTCATGGGGGCTCGTTATGCACGCGTTGTGCGGCGATCGCCAGATCCCGTACGAGGGGACGCGATGCCGATCTCCGTGGTGACCGGCGCGGCCGGATTCGTCGGGCAGGCGCTCGTGCGCCGGCTGCTCGCCGACGGCGACACCGTGCGCGCCGTCGTGCTCCCGGACGAACCCGCCATCCGCGAGCTGCGAGCGCTCGCAGGCGCGGAGCGGCTCGTGATCGTCGAGGCCGACGTGACCGACGCCGCGCGCCTCGCGCCCGCGTTCGCCGGCGCCACGCGCGCCTTCCACGCGGCGGCGCTCGTCCACGCGTGGGCGCCGCTCGCGAGGTTCCGGGCGGTCAACGTCGGCGGCACGGAGAACGTCGCCCGCGCGTGCCTCACGCACGGGGTACGGCTCGTCTCGCTCAGCACGAGCGACGTCTTCGGCATCCCGGCGGCCGGCGAGACCATGGACGAAACCTCGCCAGTCAAGCCATGGCACGAGCCGTACGCGGACACGAAGATCGAGGCCGAACGCCGGCTCTGGGCATTCCATCGCGACCAGGGGCTGCCGCTCTCGATCATCTATCCGGGGTGGGTCTACGGCCCGGGCGACCATGCCTTCTTTCCGAGCCTCGCGCGCGCCATCGACGACGGCGTCATGGTGTTCTGGGCGCGCGACCTGATCCTTGCGTGGGTGTACGTCGACAACCTCGTCGACGCCTGCATCCTCGCGAGCACGCATCCGGCCGCGATCGGCGAGGGCTACCTCGTCCACGACGACGCCGCCGGCCCGACCTTCGAGGACGCGTGCGCGCGGATCGCGCGCGCCATCGGCAAGCCGCCGCCGCGCATCCACGTGCCCTACCCGGTCGCGTTCGCCGCGGCGACGTCGGTGCAGACCGTGTGGCGATGGCTCGGTCTCCGCACCACACCGCCGCTTCTCACGGTCGACGTGAAGGCCTTCGGCTACCAGTGGCGCCTCTCGACCGCGAAGATCCGCCGCGACCTCGGGTGGTCGCCCCGGGTCGATACCGAGACGGGGATGGCACGCGCGCTCGAGTATCTGGTCGCGCGGCGCGCGACCGGGGGCGGGCGACGCGGCTGACGCGGTCAGTTCACGACGACCTGCGCCGCCTGGACCGCGACGTTGTTCGTCTCGTCGCTCTCCGCGACCGCGCCCTCGGCATCGACGGCGGCGATCCCGTAGTAGGTGCCCGGCGGGACGTTCGCGAACAGCGGGAACGTCGCGCCGCAGGGTGCGGTCGCACCGGGCGCCGTCGGCGCGCTCACGTTGCAGAGGCCGATGAAGACGTCGTCCGGCGAGAGCGCCTGGTCGAGCGAGAGGTGCAAGCTCACGCGCAAGGGCGCGGCGTCGGCGACGCCGACGTTCTCGATGACGGCACCCGCGGGAATGCTGCCGCCGGCCGTGACGGGGCTCGTGAAGAAGACGAGGTCGAAGACGAGATCGGGAAGTGGCCGCGATCCGACCGCCGTGATCGGCAGCGTCGCGACGAACGCCTTGTGCTTGACCGTGAGCTGCGCGTGGCGGACCGCGCCCGCGGGGACGGCGCTCTTGTCGATGCCGATCGCGAAATCGGCCGTGCCGCCGGCGGGCACGGCGAGCTGGCCCGGCACCGTGACGGCGAGGTCGGGCGGCGCCTGCACGGCGAGGCTCCAGACGCTCTCCTTTGCGAGCTCGCTCTTCGCCGTCCGCGTGACGGTGACGGCGTTCGGCGCGCCGACCGGGAGGAGTACGCTCGGATGGTTCACGGTCCAGAGATCGTCGGCGTGGGTCACGTAGTCCGCGACGGGGACGTCGAAGGTGATCCCGGGCGCCATCGCCTTCTTCAACTGGATCCGGCCCGAGCCGCGATCGAAGGGATCGGCCGGCGTGACGCCGTCGTCGCGCACCAGCGTCGCGGTCGACGCGGTCGTGCGTAGGGCCGAGTGGATCTGGCCCGGCGTCCAGTCGGGATGCAGATCGCGGAGCAGCGCGGCCGCGCCCGCGACGTGCGGCGTCGCCATCGACGTCCCCTGAATCACCTGGAAGAGCTCCCCGTCGACGGCGGCGGGATCGTTGTGGGCGGGGGTGTCGGCGGCGAGGATCTTGTCGCCCGGCGCCAGGAGGTCGGGCTTGCCGATGCCGAAGGTCATCCCGGCTCCGCCGCGCGAGCTGAAGCTCATGACCACGTCCGGGCGCGTCTTCGCCGCTTTGCCGGGCGTGAACTTCGCGGTGATGCCGGTGTGTTGAGCGAGGAACGCGAACAACGCCGATCCGTCGGGGAGGTCGACCGACGGATAGAAGAACGCGTCGGTCCGGCCGACGTGCACGGGCGGGTCGTGGTAATAGATCGCGCCGACGCCGCCGCGGTCGAGCACGCCGGTGCCCTGCGCGTTCAGGGACCGACGGCACACCGCGACGGCTCCGGTGAACGCGCCGTCCGGCGTGGGATCGATGCAATCCTCGTCACCGACCGCGAGCCCATCGACGACCGGCACCGGCTTCGCGATGCCGGGCATGATCGACGTGCCGACGAGCTTCAGCTTCGCGCCATCCTCCGCCGCGAGCTGGATCTTGCTGGTGAAGGTCCGCGCCTGCGTGCTCGCACCGACCGTCGTGACCCAACCGCCGCGGTGACTCACGGTGTCGGCGGTGGGCCCGCTGTTGCCGGCGCCGGCGGCGACGAAGATGCCGGCGGCGTAGGCGTCGCGGAAGGCGAGCTCGGTCGGGCTCAGATAGGGATGCTGGCCGCCGGAGACGGAGAAGTTGATCACGTCGACGCCGTCGAGGATCGCCTGCTGGACGGCGGCGATCGTGTCGCTGAAGAAGCACCCGTCCGGCCGCGCGCCGCACACCTTGTAGGCGATGACGTGCGCGCGCGGCGCGATACCGGAGACCTTGCCGCGCTTCAGACCGGCGATCGTCGCCACCACGGCGCGGTTGCCGGCCGCCGTCGCGGCGGTGTGCGACCCGTGCCCGTCGCTGTCGCGCGCGGACGAGAAGTCCTCGAACGGGTGCGCGCACGTCGGACACGCGTCGTAGGTCGCGAGAAAGCGGTACGCGCCGATGAGCTTCCCGTTGCAGGCGAACGGCGCTCCGGGATTGGCGCCGCCCGAGAACGCGCAGCCGCGCGTGCCGGGCGGCACGACGTACGGCTTTCCTTTCGGGTCCGGATCGGCGAACGACGGGTGCTCGGGCCAGATGCCGGTGTCGAGCACGCCGACGATCACGCCCTCGCCCGCGTCGGCGACGCCGCCGGCCTTGCCCCAGACCGCGGACGCGCCGATCAGCTTCGGCGTCTTGTCGGTGAGGAGCGGCGCCGCCTCGTCGCGGTGCACGGCGCGG
>DAIQBH010000140.1:0-15917 GCA_036781285.1 Thermodesulfobacteriota bacterium
GCGCGTGCGTCGGCTACTACGTGTTCAAGCTCCGCGCCTACGGCGACGCCGAGCGCGCGGTCCGCGACATGCAGACCCGCATCACGATCGGCAACGAGACGTGGGCCATTCGGGGCCTCTGGAGCCGGTTCCCGAACTCGTTCAAGCTCAACAAGAAGAGCCCGTTGCTCGAGACGTATCCCTGACCGTCCCGCCGCGGTCGCGAGTGACGACGAGGCGCGGTGCGAGGACGCGGCGTGAGCCGCCTCCTCGCGGCGCGCACGGCCCCACCTAGAGTCGTCGCAAGCGCTTGAGCGTCCGCGATCGTCTTTCGGTCGTTGGTGGGCGCCGCCCGATGCTGCGATCGCTTCGGCGTCGAGTCGCCGACGCGATGGATGGGGGGCGGGCAGGCGCGACGATCGGGGCCGCGTACGAAATCTGGGCGGCCGGACTCGATCGGGATCTCGCGCAGGGCGTGGAGGCCGTGACGGCGGCCTCCTGGCGCGGGCAGGGTTTCCGATGCCCCGTTGCCGGCCGAGCTCGCCGAACGCCTGCGGACGCTCGCCTACGCCGACGGAGCGAGCCGACGCCGCGCCGACGGGGTGGCACGACTCACCCGCGCGAATTTGCTCCGGCTTTCCGAGTTTGCTACTCCCACCCGACCTCGCGCACCGGCGCGCTTTTCCCGTCGCCCGGGCCACCACGGAGGAGCTCCCACTGTCGGTCGCTTTGTTCTACGCATTCGCCGCGTTCACCGTGCTCTGCGCGGCCGGCGTCGCGTTCTCCCGTAACATCGTCTACTCGGCCTTCGCGCTCCTCGGGATGCTCTTCGGCGTGGCGGCGCTCTACGTGTTCCTGGCGGCGGACTTCGTCGCGGGGGCGCAGTTCCTGATCTACATCGGCGGTATCCTCGTCCTGATCCTCTTCGCGGTCATGCTGACCCACCGCATCGCGGACGTCGCGGTGTCCAACCGGGCGGTCGGCGGCCCGCTGGCCTTCCTGATCGTCGCGACCGCGGCGGCGATCCTCGGGCGCGCGCTCTGGGTCGCGCGCTGGCCGGTCGTGGCGGAGCTGCCCGACGCGCCGACGACTCATGCCATCGGCAACGGCTTCCTCGGGCCGTACGTGCTGCCGTTCGAGCTCGCGTCGTTCGTCCTGCTCGCGGTCCTGGTCGGCGCGATCGTCGTGTCGCGGAAAGAGCTGCGGGGCTGATGCCGGGCGTTCCGCTCCAGCACGTCCTGCTCGTCGGCCTCGTGCTCTTCGCACTCGGCCTCTACACCGTGCTGACCCGGCGGAACGCGATCGGCATCCTGATGGGCGTGGAGATCCTGCTGAACGCCGCCGCCCTCAACTTCGTCGCGTTCGCGCGCTACTCCGGGACGCCGACCGACGGCCAGATCTTCGCGATCTTCGTCATCATGCTCGCCGCCGCCGAGGCGGCGATCGGCCTCGCGGTCGTACTCGGGATCTATCAGAACTTCTCGAGCATCGACGTCGACGCGACCCACGCGCTCCGCCATTGACGATGGAGCCGACGGCCGTCACCTATCTCCGGTGGATTCCGCTCCTGCCGTTGCTCGGCGCGATCGTGAACGGGTTCTTCGGTCCGGCGATCCAGCGCCGGCTCGGCAAGGGTGCGGTCGGCGCGCTTGCGGTGACGCCGGTGGCGCTCGCGTTCGCGGTGTCGGTCGCGGCGTTTTTCCAGCTTCGCGGGCTCGCACCGGACTCGCGCTTCCTCCTCGACGTCGTCTGGCGCTGGATCGACGTCGGCTCCTTGCGCGCCGACGTCGCCTTCGCGGCCGATCCCCTGAGCGTCACGCTGCTCCTCGTGATCACCGGGATCGGCGGGCTCATCCATCTCTACTCGACCGCGTACATGCGCGAGGACGAGGCGTACTGGCGCTACTTCGCCTACCTCAACCTCTTCACGTTCGCGATGCTGGTGCTGGTGCTCGCCGACAACGTGCTCCTGATGTTCGTCGGCTGGGAGGGCGTCGGGTTCTGCTCGTGGGCGCTGATCGGCTTCTGGTGGCGCGACGAGGTCAACACGACCGCCGGCAACAAGGCCTTCATCGTGAACCGCGTCGGCGACGCGGGATTCATCCTCGGGATCTTCACGCTCTTCTGGGCGCTGGATGCCGCCGGGCACGGCACGGTCGTCTTCCGTGAGATCCAGCACCACGTCGCGAGCCTCGACGGTACGCTCCTCTGGGGCGTGCCGATCGCGACGCTCGCGACGCTGCTGCTGTTCGTCGGTGCGACCGGCAAATCGGCGCAGATCCCGCTCCACGTCTGGTTGCCGGACGCGATGCAGGGTCCGACGCCGGTCTCGGCGCTGATCCACGCGGCGACGATGGTGACGGCGGGCGTCTACATGATCGCGCGCTTGCACTTCGTGTATGCGCTGGCGCCGACGACGCTCGCGGTCGTCGCCGGCATCGGCGTCGCGACGGCGCTCGTCGCGGGCACGATCGGGCTCGTCCAGCACGACATCAAGCGCGTGCTCGCGTACTCGACGGTGAGCCAGCTCGGCATGATGTTCGTCGCGATGGGCGTCGGTGCGTGGACGGCCGGCGTGTTCCACCTGGTCACGCACGCGTTTTTCAAAGCGTGCCTCTTCCTCGCCGCCGGCTCGGTGATCCACGCGCTCCATCACGAGCAGGACATGCGCCACATGGGCGGGCTGCGCGCGAAGCTGCCGGTCACGTTCTGGACGTTTCTGATCGCGACGCTCGCCCTCACGGGCGCGCCGCTGACGGCCGGGTTCTTCTCGAA
This sequence comes from Thermodesulfobacteriota bacterium, assembly GCA_036781285.1. Taxonomy (GTDB): domain Bacteria; phylum Desulfobacterota; class Binatia; order UTPRO1; family UTPRO1; genus UTPRO1. Next base: position 2,755 of record DAIQBH010000140.1, read on the forward strand.
GGACGAGATCCTCTGGCAGGCGTGGTCGAGCCCGCACGGCTCGGGTCTCCTGTGGCTCGGCGGCGTGACCGGCGCAGGAATCACCGCCTGCTACATGTTTCGCCAGGTGTTCCTCGTGTTCTTCGGGGAGAGCCGGCTCGACCACCACCTGGGCGGCCACGTGCACGAGTCGCCGCGCGTGATGACGGTGCCGCTCGTCGTCCTCGCGGCGGGGTCGCTCGTCGTCGGCTTTCTCGGCGTGCCGGAGGCGTTCGGCGGCGCGAACCGGTTCGGCGCGTGGCTGGCGCCCGTCTTCGCGCACGGCCACGCGCCCGCGCACCATGCGGCCCATGACGCGAGCATGGAGTGGATGCTCATGTTGGTGTCGGTGGCGGTCGCGGCCACCGGGGTGCTGATCGCGTGGCTGATCTACATTCGTCAGGCGGTCTCGGCGGATGCGATCGCGGTCGCGGCGGGCGGCGCGCCGTATCGGGTCTTCGTCGCGAAGTACTGGTTCGACGAGCTCTACGCGGCCGTTGCCGTCCGCGGCACGCTGCTCCTGGCGCGGCTCGGGAGTTGGTTCGACGCGACGATCCTCGACGGCATCGTCGACGGCAGCGCCGCCGTGACCCGCGGCATCGCGCGGCTCGAGGGCCGCTTCGACGCGAAGGTCGTCGACGCGATCGTGAACGGCCTCGCGAACGCGACCTACGCGCTCGGCGGGCGCCTTCGCCGTTTCCAGACCGGCAACATCAACGCCTATCTCTACGTGGTGGTCGGAGTGGTGACGCTCGTGCTGATCGCCCGCATCTGTTTGGCGCCGCCTCACGGCGGCTAGGAGCGGTACATGGAAGCCGTCCTGACATGGATGACGTTTCTCCCGCTCGCCGGCGCGGCCGTCGTGCTCTGCCTGCCGGCGTGGAACGTCGCGCTGATCCGGCAAGTGGCGCTGCTGTCGACGCTGCCGACGTTCGGCCTCGGGGTGTGGCTCTTCGGCGCGTTCGACCGGAACACGGCCGGGTTTCAATTCGTCGACCGCGTGTCGTGGATCGCGTCCTACGACATCGAGTACTTCGTCGGCGTCGACGGTCTCAGCATCACGATGGTGCTGCTGACGGCGCTGTTGTGTCCGCTCTGCGTGCTCGCGAGCTGGGGCATCGACAAGGGCGTCAAAGGGTACTTTGCGCTCTTCCTCTTGCTCGAGACCGGCATGATGGGCGTCTTCGTCGCGCTCGACTTCTTCCTCTTCTACGTCTTCTGGGAGGTGATGCTCCTGCCGATGTACTTCCTGATCGGCATCTGGGGCGGGGCGCGGCGCGAGTACGCGGCCATCAAGTTCTTCCTCTACACGTTCGCGGGGAGCGTGCTGCTGCTGATCGCGATGCTGGTCCTCTACTTCGGCACCGCGCCCCATACGTTCGCGATCCCGGAGCTCATCCAGCGCGGCGGCGCCGCCTTCGACCCGCGGACGCAGCAGCTCTTGTGGCTCGCGATGTTCGTCGCGTTCGCGATCAAGATCCCGGCCTTTCCGTTCCACACCTGGCTGCCCGACGCGCACGTCGAGGCGCCGACCGCGATCTCCGTGATCCTCGCCGGGGTGCTCCTCAAGATGGGCACGTACGGCATCCTCCGGCTCAACTACGGCATCCTGCCTGCCGCGACCCTCGACCTCGCATTCTGGTCACTCGCGGCGCTCGGCACCTTCAACATCGTCTACGGCGCGCTCTGCGCGCTTGCCCAGACGGACTTGAAGAAGCTCGTAGCCTACTCGTCGATCAGCCACATGGGTTACGTCATGCTCGGCATGGCGGCCTTCACGCCCCAGGGCATCAACGGCGCCGTGCTCCAGATGTTCAACCACGGCACGATCACGGCGATGCTCTTCCTCCTCGTCGGCGTGATCTACGACCGCGCGCACCACCGTGACATCGACGGCTTTGGCGGGCTCGCCGGGATCATGCCGGTCTACACGGGCGTGACGGCCGTTGCGTTCTTCGCGGCGATGGGGCTGCCCGGCCTCTCCGCGTTCATCTCCGAGGTGCTGGTGCTGCTGGGCGCGTGGCAGAGGCATCCGGGACTCACGATCGTCGCGGCGAGCGCGATCGTGCTGACCGCCGGCTACCTCCTCTGGACGATGCAGCGGGTCTGGCTCGGGACGCCGAACGAGAAGTACGTCGGCCTTCCCGAGATCAACGCACGCGAGATCGCGACGCTGGCACCGCTCGCAGTGATCGTCGTGGTGCTCGGCGTGTATCCGCATGCCGTCCTCGATTTGATCACCACCTCGCTGCTCGAGCTCAACGAGATCGTGAAGGCGGGCGCCGCCGCGGGCGTCGCGGCGCGCTGAGTCTCGGATGGACCTCGGCAACCTCGAGAGCCTCGCGTTCAGCGCGCCCGAGCTGATCCTGATCGGCGCGGCGATCGCGATCTTTCTCGCCGACCTCGTCGTCGAGCCGAAGGAGCACCTGGGGGCGTTTGCATTGCTCGCGTGCGCGGCGTCGCTCGTCGCGTCGATCGGGCTTCGCGTGCCGTTCAGCGACGCCTGGCTCGTGCAGGGACTCCTCGGATGGGGGCAGGGGTGGCTCTATTCGAGGATGATGGTCGTCGACGACTTCGCGGTCTTCTTCAAGCTGATCTTCGCGCTCGCCGCGTTCGTCACGATCTGGATGTCGCTCGGGTCGACCGAGGTGCAGGATGCCGACGAGGGCGAGTACTACGGGCTCGTCCTCGCCTCGACGGTCGGGCTCTACTACATGGCGTCGGCGGCCAATCTCCTGATGGCCTACCTCTCGCTCGAGCTCGTGAGCCTGACGTCGTACGTGCTCGCGGGCTACCGGCGGCGGAACCGCCGCTCCGGCGAGGCGGCGCTCAAGTACCTCATCTACGGCGGCGTCGCGTCGGCGGTGATGATCTACGGGATGAGCTGGCTGTACGGCCTCGCGGGCAGCCTCGAGTTCCAGAGGATCAACGCGGCCGTCGCGGGGGGCGGAGCCGAGCCGCTGACGGTCTTCGTCGCGCTCGTGCTCGTGCTCGCGGGGCTGGGCTTCAAGATCGCGTCGGTCCCGTTCCACATGTGGGCGCCCGACGTCTACGAGGGCGCGCCGATCCCGGTGACCGCGTTCCTCTCGGTCGGCTCGAAGGCTGCGGGCTTCGCGCTGCTCATCCGCTTCTTCTACCCCGGGCTGTCCACACCGGGGGAGGGCGGAACCTGGACGTTCCCCGCGGGCGTCGACTGGCCGACGCTCATGGTCGCGCTCTGCATGGTGACCATGACGCTCGGCAACCTCGCCGCGCTCGGCCAGCAGAACGTGAAGCGCATGCTCGCGTACTCCAGCATCGCGCACGCGGGCTACACGCTCATGGGGTTCGTCGTGCTGAACGACGTCGGCCTGCGCGCGATGCTCTTCTACCTGGTGACGTATTACCTCATGAACCTCGGCGCGTTCCTCGTCGTGATGGTGGTCGCCAACGCGACCGGACGCGAAGATCTGGACGGGTATCGCGGGCTCGCCTGGCGCGGCGGCGCCGCACCTGCCGTCGCGATGGCGATCTTCCTCTTCTCGCTCGCGGGCATCCCGCCGCTCGCGGGCTTCGTCGGCAAGTTCTACCTCTTCGCGGCCGTCGTGCAGGCGAAGCACTACCTGCTCGCGATGGTCGGCTTCGCGAACACGCTCGTCGCGCTCTACTATTACGCGCGCATCATCCGGACGATGTTTCTCGATCAACCGCGCGGCGACGAAGGCGTGGTCGCCCTCGACGCGCACAACGCCTTCCTCCTCTGGTTTCTCGCGATCCCGACGATCGGGCTCGGGCTCTACTGGGCGCCCGTGATCGCGCTCGCCGAGCGCTCGGTGCGGTTCTTCCTGGGCTGACGGGCCCGCCGGGCGACTTGGCGAATCCGCCCGCCCGGGGACCGACGCTCGCCACGGACGACGCTATAGATCGCGGGGATTCTCGCGAATCCTGGATTGTCGGTCCCGTTCGGGCCGTGGTATGGCTCCGCCGCCGTCGCCGGAAGACGTTCTGGCGGCGGATCCCATCGCATGTCTTCTGGTCGCCCCCTCGTCATCGCCGTGCTCGTGGCTCTCGTGGGCTTCGCCGCGGTGTGGTTGCTGCGCGGCACGCCGGAGCCTCCGCCGCCCGTCGTCGCCAAGCCGACCGCGAGTCCCGTCGCGGTCGCGGCCGCTCCCGAGCCCACGCCGGTTCCCGAGCGCCGAACGGTGCGCACCGAGACGCACTTCGAGCCCGTCGACGACGGTTCGCTCACGGGTGAGCAGGCGAAGGCGGCCGCCGCGCGCTACCGCAAAGCCGCGCGCTTTCCGCGCACGTCGCGCCCGCTCGAGGACGGCCTCGATCCGATCTCCACGTCACGTCATCCGAAGGTCGACTACGAAGGGGACGAGAAGCATCCCGAGCCGCGCTTGCTCGCGTATCCCTCGATCACGAGCTTCCAGGCGCCGGGCGACGTCGTCATCTACGCCGAGGTCGTCGAGCTGCGGCTCACGGAATCGCTGGGCGAGGACGGCAAGGCGGGCCGCGAGCGGCTCCAGCAGTTCCGCATCGGCGCCAACTCGATGCGCGGCGTGATCCAGACGAAAGACGGCGTCGTCGTGACGCCGATCGCCTTCCACGACGACGGCACGCACGGCGACGCGCAGGCGAACGACGACTTCTGGACGGCGACCTACACGCCCGATCCCGACCAGCCGAGCGCGTTCCGCGGCGAGTATCAGGTCGTCGTGCAAGGCGAGGCGGCGAACGGGGATCAGGTATCGGCGACGACCAGCTTCGTCTACAGCGTCCAGATCGCGCACCTCACCGGCAACTACCGGGACTCGATCGTCGACGGGAACCTCCAGATCGAGGCCGAGGTCGAGGTCGAGGAGGCGGGACGGTTCCGTGTCGAGGGCACGCTCGTGACGACGGTCGACGCGAAGATGATCACGTACGCGCACGTGGAAACCGCCCTGGAGCCGGGCACGCACTGGGTGCCGCTGATCTACTACGGGCTCATCTTCCACGACATGAAGGCGCCCGGCCCGTACTCGATGTGGTCGGTGATGCTGTCGACGCTCGACGGGAACGTGCCGCAGGAGAGCGACGTGGTGCCGAACGCGCACACGACGAAGGCGTATGCGATCTCCGATTTCGGGGATCAGCCGTTCAACGACCCCGAGTACATGCAGAAAGCCGACTATTACGACGACATTGCGAAGGCGAAGCGTGACGGGCAGTAGCCGTCGCGGCCGTCTTGCCCCCCGTCGCGACCGCTGAAACGGGCGCATCTGCCTCATTGGTCGCTCAATTGCCGTGCCCCCGGAGGGGGTGCGGCGTGGCTTAGGCCACGCCTCCGCCTTCGCTCCCTCGCGCCTCGCATCTGCACCCGTTTGAGCGGCCGCCCGCCCCGCCCCGACGGACAGAGGAGGGAGTCGCTTTGCTCCTCCGCCTCATTTCATTTTCCCCAGAAGCCCCAACTCAGTGGAGGCGGGGCTAATGCTACAGGCGGCGGAGGAGTTTGCTCATCAGTTTGTCGGTGAAGGGGGTGTGGCGTTTGAGGAGGGCGTAGGCGTGGAGTGCCATTCGATCCAGGTGGATGAGGAGGCGTCGTTTGAGATCGTCGGTGGGTTTGGGGACGTAGTGGGTGGAGCGGATGGGGCGGACGGTGTGGTCGTCGGTGAAGTAGTAGACGGCCAGGGATCGTCGCGTGCGGGTCGCTTCGCACGTCACCGTCTGGACGCCGTGAAAGGCGTCCGCCGTCGTTGCGAACAGGACGGCGCGGTTGAACGTCGGGGGGATGGATCGCACCACCCGTTGCACCTGGCGGTCCCAGAGCTCGAGCGCGCCGCCGTCCTCCTCGGACCAGTCGTCGTTCAGGAACACGATGAGGTTCAGGCGTCGCGTCCACGTTCGCTCGCGGGAGTGGGAGAGGAAGTCGGCGTGCACGTTCACGTAGCCGCCGCGCTCGACCTCGCTGAACCCGCCGCCTTCGAGCGTCGGGTCGGCGCCGAGGTCGCGGATGCCCGTGAGCGTGCCGAGGGCGTCCCGCGTCGCCGCGTCGTTCAGGTCGGCGACGGCCTGCCGCGCGGTCGGGCCCATGCGGGCCACGTCGTTGAAGCCGCGTTTTCGCTCGTTCACGTGGTGGTAGAAGATCCACTCGCCGTCGGCGGTCGCGATCTCGTCGGCGAGCCGCACGGCGACCGCGGGCTCCAGGAAGTCGTCGATCACGACGTGCGGAAAGGGGAGGGCGCGGGCGAACTCGTCGCGGCGGTCGCGCGCGACCACGCGCAGGCGATCGAGGTCGAAGGAACGCATCGGCGAGGCCTCGTCATCGACCATCGCTCGCGCGCCCGTCAAGCGAGGTCCAGGACGGTCGCCAAGTCGGCGCGATCGGGCTAGAAACTGCCGCCATGAAAGATTTCCGAGGCAAGCTCGCGGTCATCACCGGCGGCGGCATGGGCATGGGGCGCGAGCTCGCGCGCCAGCTCGCGTCCGAAGGCTGCCATGTGGCACTCTGCGACGTTTCGGTCGCGACGATGACCGAGACGAAGGCGCTTTGCGAGGCCGAGGCTCCCGCGGGCACGCGCATCAGCCTCCACCTCTGCGACGTGTCGGTCGAGGAGCAGGTCCTGGCGTTCCGCGACGCCGCGCTCGAGGAGCACGGGACGGATCGCATCCAGCTGCTCTTCAACAATGCGGGCATCGGCGGCGGCGGCAGCATGATCGCCGACGATCGCGCCGACTGGGACAAGACGTTCGGCGTCTGCTGGGGCGGCGTCTACTACTGCACGCGCGCGTTCCTGCCGCTGCTCGTGAAGAGCGAGGCGGGCTACATCATCAACACCAGCTCGGTGAACGGCTTCTGGGCGTGCCTCGGTCCCCGGACCGCGCACACCGCATACAGCGCCGCCAAGTTCGCGGTGAAGGGCTTCTCGGAGGCGCTCATGGTGGATCTCCGGCTGAACGCGCCGCACGTGAAGGTCGCGGTCGTGATGCCCGGACACATCGGCACGTCGATCGTGACCAACACCAATCGGGTTCTCGGCAAGGCCGAGATCGAGGACATGCCCGCCGAGGACGTGCAGCGCCTGCGAAATCTGCTCCAGCTCCGCGGGCTGCCGGTCGCCGACATGCCCGACGAGCAGATCCGCCAGGCGATGGCGCAGATGGCCGTGATGTTCCGGGACAACGCGCCGACGACCGCGGCGCGGGCCGCGACCATCATCCTCGACGGCGTCCGGAACGAGGAGTGGCGCATCCTCGTCGGCGACGATGCGCTCGCGCTCGACAAGCTCGTGCGGGCGACGCCCGAGCTCGCGTACGAGGAGAAGTTCATGACGGCGCTCCAGGCCGAAGGGCACATGCAGTTGGTCGGCTGAGTCGCCCATGGCCGCGAGCCCACCGCCCGTCGTAGAGCGTTTGGCTTCGCCGATCGATGAGCGCTTCGCGTCGCTCGTCGTCGAGCGCTTCGGCCCGATCGAGGAGATCCTCGACGCGTTCCGCGGCGCGCTCGGCGCCGATCACCGCGCCTACCGGGCCCACGTCTATCGCGTCTTCCACTTCTGCCGGGCGCTCGCGGGCCCGGCGTCCGCGGGTCGCGACGACGGTATCGCGCTCGCCGCCGCGTTCCACGACCTCGGCATCTGGTCGGACGGTACGGTCGACTACCTGCCGCCGTCCGCGCGGCGCGTTCGCGAGCACTGCGAGCGGCACGGGCGGGCGGGGGAAGCCGCGGAGCTCGCGCGCATGGTCGAGCTGCACCACAAGCTGACGCCGTGTCGGGGCGCGGACGACGCGCTCGTCGAGGCGTTTCGCCGCGCCGATCTCGTCGATCTGTCGTTCGGGTTCGTGCGCTTCGGGCTGCCGCGCGCCTGGGTCGGCGAGGTGCAGGCGGCGTTCCCGGCCGCGGGATTCCATCTGCGCGTCGCGCAGCTCGTCGGCGGGCACGCGCTCCGCCATCCGCTCCGCCCGCTGCCGATGCTGCGGCTCTGAGCGCGGCCGTCGTGTCCCGCGGCACGGTGATCGGCGCGGTCCTCGCCGGGATCTTCACGGCGGTCGTGTACGCGCCGGCGGCGCGGTTCGAGTTCGTCAACTACGACGACCCGCGCTACGTCACGGGCGATCCGCGCGTGCGCGCCGGGCTGACGCTCGAAACCGTGCTCTGGGCGTTCGGCCGCCAGCAGGACAACTGGCATCCGCTGACGACGCTCTCCCACGCCGCCGTATGGCACGTCGCCGGCGGGCATCCAGGACCGCACCACGTCGTCAACGTCGTGGTGCACGCGGCGAACGCCGCGCTCGTCGTGGTCGCGCTCGGGGCGCTCGGGATCGCGCCGGTTCCGGCGACGGTCACGGCTCTCTTCTTCGCGCTGCATCCACTGCGCGTCGAATCGGTCGCGTGGGTGACGGAACGGAAAGACGTGCTCTGCGGGCTCGGCTTCCTCCTGACGGTCTGGGTCTACGCCGCGTGGGTCCGCCGGCCGTCGCGGACGCGCGGCGCGGCGCTGCTCGGTGCGTTCGCGGTAGCCCTCTTGGCGAAGCCGATGGTGGTGACGACGCCGCTCGTATTGCTGCTGCTCGACGTCTGGCCGCTCGCGCGGACGGACGTGCCGTTCGCGCGGCGCGTGCGTGAGAAGCTGCCGCTCTTCGCGCTCGCGGGGCTGACCGGCGTCGCCACGATCGCCGCGCAGCGGGTCGGTGGGTCGATGTCGAGCCTCGGCTCGCTGCCGCTCGGGCCGCGGTCGTCGAACGCGGTCGTCGCGCAGGCGCGCTACCTGTGGGCGACGGTCTGGCCGGTCGACCTCGCGTTCTTCTATCCTTACCAGGCGTGGAGCACGCCGACGGTCGCGGCGGCCGCCGCGTTGGTCGGCGGCGTGTGCGTGGCCGCGCTCGCGCTGGCGCCGCGCCGGCCGTGGCTCGCCGTCGGCTGGTATTGGTGGCTCGTCATGCTGCTGCCCGTGAGCGGGCTCTTCCAGGTCGGCGAGCAGGCGATGGCGGATCGGTTCACCTACCTGCCGTGCCTCGGTCTCTTCCTCGCCGTGGTCGTGCAGACGCAGGTCGCGACCGCCGGACGTCCGGCGCTCGCGCGCGCGGCCGTCGGCGCCGCGGTCGTGCTCCTCGCGGCGACGACGGTGCAGACTCGCCGTCAGCTCCGGACCTGGGAGAACAGCGAGACGCTCGCCCGCCACGCGCTCGCGGTCACGCGCGACAATCATCTCGCGCACCTGAACCTCGGGCAGGCGCTGGTCGCGCGCGGGGAGCACGCCGCCGGCCGGCGCGAGTACGAGGCCGCCGGCGCGATCGCGCCGGACTATCCGCCGATCCTCGTGAATCTCGGGCACGCGGCGCTCCGCGACGGCGAGCTCGACGCCGCCGAGAAGCGCTTCGCGCGCGCGCTGGCGCTCCGACCGTCGTGGCCCGACGCCATGAACGGCCTCGGCGAGGTCGCGGCCCGCCGCGGCGACGCGCCCGCGGCGATCGGCTGGTTCGAGGGCACGCTCGCGCGCGACCCGGGCCACTGGAACGCGCGCGCGAGTCTCGCCGACGTGCTGGCCGCGACCGGCCGCGTCGACGAGGCGATCGCCCTCTACGAGCCCCTGCTCGCCGATCATCCCACCTTCGGCTTCGAGCTCGGCAACCTGCGCTTCCAACGCGGCGACGTGCCGGGCGCGCTTGCGGCGTGGCGCGCGGCGCTCGCGGCGCGCCCGGATTGGCACGACGTTCGCGACAACGTCGCCGTCGGCTTGCTGGCGTCGGGCCAAGCGGCCGCTGCCATTCCCGAGCTGGAACAGATCGTCACCGCTGACCCCACGCGCCAGCGCGCCCAATTCCACCTCGGGATCGCCTTGAAGGCCGTAGGGCGGCGCGCGGAAGCAACGCGCGCCCTCGAGCGGGCGATCGCGCTTCGGCCCGACGACGGCGAAGCAAAGCGGGCGCTCGAAGACCTTGGCGCCGGGCGGTGATTGGTCACTTCGAAGCGGGGGTCGGTGCGGCGCGCGGAGTGTGGGGACGGCTCCGGTCACCTGCGGCGGATTCGCGTGTGTTCGGCGCGTCGCGTGCGGCTCGGGCGCGTGAGTTGCTCCCCACGTTCTTGGCGCATGGGGCTCGTAGGCGATCGACGTCTCGCGGGCGAACTTTCGTTTGTACGCTCTTCGCCGAGACCGGCTCTCTCCGCCGTCCCCACACTCCGCGCGTACGCGTCGTCGCGGTCGAAGTGACTTGTGGACCGCAGCAGCGTCGTTCACGGCTCTTTTTCAGCGACCAGCGTGCGGGTATAGGTCCGGCCGCCCCGATGTGCCCCTGGTCCGACTATGCACCTGCGACGATCGCGTTCTGTGAGCGGCGACTCTGTGCTTGGGTCGTCGAGCCGTCGAACGCATGGTCGAACGTCGCGTACGTGCTGGTCGGGGTGTGGATCCTGTGGCGACGGCGTGCGCGGCCCGCGACGTCGCTCACGGCGACCGGCGTTGGGGCCGTGCTCCTCGGGCTCGGGTCGTTCAGCTTCCACGCCACCGGCATCCGATTGTTCGAGGTGGTGGACGTCTCCGGCATGTATCTGATCAGCGGGCTCGCGCTCACGTTCGCGTTGCAGCGGGCGCTCGGATGGGGAGACGGGGCCGCGGTGGGCTTCTTCGCGGCGAGCGTTTTGGTGTCGAGCCTCCTGATGGTGGCGCTCGGGAACAACGGCATCATCGTGTTCGCCGTCCAGACGGTCACCGCGATCGCGATCGAGACGCGACTGTGGAGTCGCACCCCGGCAGACGTGCGGCCATGGCTTCTTCGCGCCGTCGTCGCGTCCGTCGTCGGTGTCGTCGTCTGGGTGCTCGACAAGCACGGGCCCCTCTGCCACCCGGACAACCATCTGGTCACGGGGCACGCGGTGTGGCACGTGCTGACGGCGGTCGCGCTCTTGTGCTTCTTCCACTTCCACGAGCGTCTGCGGGACGCGGGATCGATGCGGACGCGATGACGGACGGAGTCGTCGCGGAGCGTCCGCTCGGGCTCGGACGCTTCGCCGATGCGATCGGCCACGCGGTGCTCGTCTTCGCGTTCCTGCCGACACTGGCGTCGCTGCCGGCGTGGCTGCGCTTCGAGGCGTCGAACGGTCTCAATCTCGCCGACCCGGTCGTGCTCGCGTTTCTGCCCGTACGCGGAGTGATCCTCTTGCTGCACGCGTTCAAGGCGGGCGTCATTCCGGGCGTGCTGGCCGGGATGCTCCACGGGTTTCTCGTGTGCGCGTACGTGAGCGCGACCGCGGCCGGCGCGGTCGGCGGCCGCGGTGTCGTGGCCGTGGTCGGCGCCGTCGCCGGCGGGGTCGCCGCGCTCGGCGTGATCCTGGCGACCGTCGGCCAGGGCGGGCTCGAGTCGCTCTCCAGGGGGCCCGTGCTCTTCGAGCTCGCGAGCGGCATCGTATGCGGGATCATCGCGGCGCCCACCGCGGTGCGGCTCGCTCAGGGGCGATGACGCGCGTGCGTCCTCGCTGGGTCGCCCGGGCGCTGCTCGCGGCCGTCGTGATGCTCGCCGGCGGTTGTCGGCCGGAAGGGCCGCCGATCGAGAAGACGCTCCTCGTGCGTCTGCCGCCGGAGTACCTTCCCGAGACGATGGTCATCTCGGAGGACGGGACGACCTGGGCCTTCGTGCAGCGCGCCGGCGGCCGCGAGCAAGTGGTGACCCCGGCCGGGGCGGGGGACCTCCACGACAAGGCCGTCGGACTCACCTTCGCGCCCAAGAGCCATCGCCTCTTCTACTGGACGCGCGACGGGCTCCACGACGCCGCGAAGATCGCGATCGTGGCGGATGGGACTGCGGTCCCGACGGACTTCCTCGCGAACGGCCAGCTCGGCTTCGCGACCGACGGGACGCGATGGTACGCGGCGGGTGCCGCGCCGCCGGCGGAAGCCGGAACGATCGGCGACATCACGCTCTTCGTCGACGGCGCGCCGGCGCTTCGTCACCCCGACCCGTCGATGCCGAGCTTCAGCCCCGACGGCAAGCACGTCGCGTGGCTTACGGCGACCGACCGGCGGTCGTCCCTCGTCGTCGACGGCGCCGTCGCGCGCACGTTCGACCCGCCGACCGCGCCGTGCGCGGCGGCGGCGCTCCTCGCGGCGCCCCGTCCCGACCTCCCGCTGCGCCACGTCGTGAAGTATCTCCCCGGCGGGCGCCTCCTGATCGTCACGCGTGACGCCGACGGCTGGGGCATCTACGTCGACGACGAGCGGATCGCGTCCTATCCGGTCTCCGGTCTCGACAACGCAACGCCCGAGTGCGCGACCGGCGCGTCGTTCGCGCCGCGCTCGCTCCGCACCGCCGACGCCGCCGCGGTCGCGGTATGGTGGGAGCGCGTTCCCGGCGAGCCCCCGCGCTGGCGCATCGCGCGGAACGGCCGCCCGTTCGACGCCGTGACGTGCGTCGATACCTGGAAGCGCCATCCTCCCGAGCCGAGTGCCGACGGGGCGCGCGTCGTCTATCCCTGCCTCGAACAAGACGCGACCGGCGTGCAGCACGTGACGTTGGTCCACGGCGCCGGCCGCTACGGCCCGTACGAGAGCGTCTGGGGCATCGCCCCCGTCGCGAGCGGCGCGCACGTCGCGTACGGCGCGCAGCACGGAACCGCGGAACGCTCGTGGGGCGTCTACGTCGACGGCGAGCGGCGCGCCGGCCCGTTCACGTCGGTCTGGCGCCCACGCGTCTCGGACGACGGCCGGCACGTCGCCTGGGAAGCGAAGCGCACCCCCGACACCCGCGGCGTCTTCGGCATCGACGCCCGCACGCTCGGCGAATTCGACGAGATCCTCTGGGGCCCGGAGTTCACCGCCGACGATCGCGTCGCCTGGATCATCCGCCGCAACCGCAGCATCACGAGAATCACCGTACCCGTGGCGATCGCCAAAGACCCCGACCACTCATACCGAGTCATCCGCCGCTGACGACGAAAAGCGGTCGCCGTCCCCTGGGGGGCGGGTCACTGCGGCGCGGCGTGCGGTGCCATGCGCGCGGAGTGTGGACGGCTCTGGTCGCTACGGCGGCGTCGCGCGAGTTCGGCGCGTCGCGTGCACCCGGGCCCATGACTCGAGCCCCCGGCGGTGGGCGCATGGGCGCTCGTGGGAGCCCGGCGTCGCGCGGGCGCGCTTGCGATTGCGCTCCTTGCCGAGATCGACTCCCTCCGCCGTCCACACTCCGCGCGC
>DAIQBH010000141.1:0-13690 GCA_036781285.1 Thermodesulfobacteriota bacterium
GCGGGCACGTCGTCGACGCGCGCCACCGGCATCCACTCGGCATCATCGGCGTGTGCGGCCGCGAGGTCGGCCGGCGCCGTCGTGCTCCACGCGTCGGGTTGCTTCTGCCCGCGCACACGCGTGAACGCGTAGCCTTCCGCTGGCGCCGCCGCGCCGGCGAGCGCGAAGCGCCGCCGCTCCTCCGGGTTCCGCACCACCGCGGCCCACTCGCAGGCGTAGCGCGCGACCAGGCGCTCCATGTCGCGCTCGAGCTCGGCACAGATGCCGAGCGCGTCGTCGACGATCACCTTGCGCAGCTGCGCGAGCCCGCCGTCGAGCCGCTCCAGCCAGCGCGCCGTGCGCTCGAGCGGATTCGCCGTCTGGATGTAATACATGAGGAAGCGATCGATGATGCGGATCAGCGTCTCCTCGTCGACGTCGCTCGCGATCAGGTCGGCGTGCCGCGGCTGGGACCCGCCGTTGCCGCAGACGTAGAGGTTCCAGCCCTTCTCGGTCGCGATGATGCCGAAGTCCTTGCTCTGCGCCTCGGCGCACTCGCGGATGCATCCGGAAACGGCCGACTTGAGCTTGTGCGGCGCGCGGAGGCCGCGGTAGCGCTCCTCGACCCGGATCGCGAGCGACGTCGAGTCCTGCACGCCGAAGCGGCACCACGTCGAGCCGACGCAGCTCTTCACCGTGCGGAGCGCCTTCCCGTAGGCGTGGCCGCTCTCGAACCCGGCCGCGACGAGCGCCTCCCAGATCTCGGGGAGCTGCTCGACGCGCGCCCCGAGGAGATCGATGCGCTGCCCGCCGGTGATCTTGCACGAGAGATCGAAGCGCTTCGCGACCTCCCCGATCACGATCAGCTTCTCCGGGGTGATCTCGCCGCCCGGAATGCGCGGGATCACCGAGTAGGTGCCGCCGCGCTGGATGTTGGCGAGGAAGCGGTCGTTGGTGTCCTGGATCGTCGCTTGGCGGAGGACGAAGTCGTTCCACGTGCTGGCCAGGATCGACGCCACCGCCGGACGACAGATCTCGCAGCCGGCACCCGTGCCGTGGCTCGCGAGCAACGCGTCGAAGCTCGGAATCCGCCCGAGCTTCACGATCTGGAACAGCTCCTGGCGCGTGTAGGCGAAGTGCTCGCAGAGGACCGTCTTCACGCGACGGCCCGCCTTGGCGAGCTCGGCCTGGAGGAGCGTCGCCACGGTCGGCACGCAGCCACCGCACCCGGTGCCGGCGCGCGTGCGGGCCTTGATCTCGCCGACCGTCGTGAGACCGCCCTCCGCGATCGCCGCGCAGATCGCACCGCGCGTGACGTTGTTGCAGGCGCAGACCTGCGCGGCGTCGTCGGCCCCGAGCCCGCTCGCGCCCGTCGTCGTGCCGACCAAGAGCTCGTGGGCCTTCTCGGGCAACGCCACCCCGCGACGGCAGACGTCGAGCAGCGTGCCGTACGGCGCCGCGTCGCCGACGAGCACGCCGCCGAGCAGGCGCGACCCGTCCGCCGACAGCACGAGCTTCTGGTACACGCCGCGCACGCGGTCCTCGAGCACCAGTCGCTGGGCGTGCGTGCCGGCGGTCTCGTCCGCGAACGCATCGCCGAAGCTCGCGACGTCGACACCCAAGAGCTTGAGCTTCGTCGAGAGGTCGGCACCCGTGAAGCTCGCCTCGCCGCCGGTGAGCCGCGTCGCGAGCGCGTCCGCCATGGCGTAGCCCGGCGCAACGAGCCCGTAGACCATCCCGTTCGCGAGCGCGCACTCGCCGATCGCGTAGATGGCGGGATCACTCGTCCGGAGCTCGGGGTCCACGACGATGCCGCCGCGCTCGCCCACGGCGAGACCGGCGTCGCGCGCCAGCTCGTCGCGCGGCCGGATGCCGGCCGAGATGACGACCATGTCGACGGGGATCGGGTCGGAGTTGGCGAACGCGACGCCCTCGACCTGCGTGTCGCCGAGCAGAGCCGTCGGCGGGACGCCGAGGTGCACGTGCACGCCGAGCTGCGCGATCGCGCGGCGGAGCACGTCGCCGCCGCGCGCGTCGACTTGCCGCGGCATGAGCCGCGGCGCCGCTTCGATGACGTGGGTGACGAGGCCGAGATCGCGCACCGCTTTCGCGGCCTCGAGCCCGAGGAGCCCGCCGCCGATCACCGCCGCGGACCCGGCGCGACTCGACCACGCGCGGATCGCGTCGAGATCCTCGATGGTTCGATACACGAAGACGCCCGGCAGCAGCGTGCCCGGCATTGACGGCACGAACGGCGCCGAGCCGGTCGCGAAAACGAGCGCGTCGTACGTGACGGAGCGGCCGCGCTCCGACACCACCGTCCGCGCCCCGCGATCGATCTCGACGATGCGGTCGCCGAGGTGGAGCGTGATGTTGCGCTCCGCGTACCAGACGACGTCGGCGAGCTGGAGGTCGTCGGCGGTACGGCCGTCGAAGAGCGCGCTCAGGTGCACGCGGTCGTAGGCGGGCCGCGGCTCCTCCGAGAAGACGACGACGTTCCAGCGCGCGTCGCGATCGAGCTCGGTGAGTCGCTCGCACAATCGATGCGCGACCATGCCGTTGCCGACGACGACCAGCATTGCCGCCTCGTCCCGTTCCACCATCTCGTCTGCTTCTCTTTCCGATCTCATCGCGTGATCGATTCCGTGCGCGCGCCGTTCGACGGTGCATGGTGCAACGCCGATGCCATCACGCGTCGTGCCTTCACGACCCGCCCGACCCGCGAGCGGTGCTTCGGATGCACGCGCGCGGAGCACTGCTGCCCGGGGTGCGGGCAAGCGGCCGCCATCTGCGGGCGAGATTCGAGCGATCGGGTGCGCTCATGCGCATCGGCTCGGGCATGGCGTCACCGAGGAGCGAGCGTCCTCGGCGCCACCGCGTCGCGCAGGCATCTGGCTTGCTTCTGTCTTCGATCTCGAGCGGCGATGGCCGTCGTTCCGAAGATCGTCCGGCGAGGTCAGGCAACCGTGATGGCGAAATGTCGGGAATTCATGTGGGTGCGAGGATGGGTGAGGGGAGCCGACACGTGCCCCGGACGGCGGCATTGCTGCCCGCTCGCTGGGCATCGTGCGCCGGTTCGGCGCGACCGTGGCCAGCGCGACAGGTGATCGGCGAATGATCGAAACGAAACAGCTCCAGATCTTCAAAGCCATCGTGGACGTCGGGAGTTTCACGGGCGCCGGCGAGCAGCTCGGCATCAGCCAGTCGGCCATCAGTCAGCAGATCCGGACGCTCGAAGAAGAGCTCGGTGTCCCGTTGCTGGTACGCCTCGGGCGCAGCACGCGGATGACGCCGGCCGGCGAGGCGTTCCTACGCTGCGCATGCTCGGTGCTCGACAAGCTCGACGAGACGCGACGGTTCCTCGACGAGCACGCGCACGGACGCGCCGGCGTCGTTCGCATCGGAACGCCCGAGCCGCCGTGCAACTACCTGCTCCCCGAAGTGCTGGTCGAGCTGAAGTCGCGCTTCCCGAAGATCGACGCGCGCGTCGTGAGCGGCCACACCGCGGCGACGCTCGCCCGGCTCGCCGCCGGCGAGCTCGACATTGCGCTCTTGCCGCTGCCCGTCGAGGTGGAGCGTCTACGCGCCATCGAGGTCGGACGCGACGAGCTGGTCGCCGTCGTGCCGCCGGACCACGCGTGGGCAACCCTCCCGTTCGTCACGCCGCGCGACTTCGCGAACGAGCCGCTGCTCGTCTACGACCGCGCGAGCCAGATCACCGATCTCACGCTCGGGTTCCTCCTCGACCAGGGCGTCTTTCCGCGCATCGCGGTCGAGGTGGATCATCTAGAGGCGCTGAAGGACCTCGCACAGCGCCGGCTCGGCGTCGCGGTCGTTCCGGAGTGGGCGGCACGCCGCGAGCTCGCGTCCGGCTCGCTGGTGGCAGTCCGGCTCGGCGCCACGGGACTCGGCCGGAGCTGGGGCGTCGTCCATCCCGATCTGCAGCCGTACCCCGCGACCCTGCGCGCGCTGGTGAGACTGCTCGCGGATTGCCTTCCCGATCTCCTGAAACGCGCCGCCTGACCAGGACCGCTTGCCCGTCGCGCTTCGACGCCACTGCTTTGGAGCCGCGGGGCGGACGCTCAGCTCGGCGGAACGACGAGCAGCTGAAAGGACCCGTTGCGCCCGTTGTAGCCGTCGACGACGATCGTGTACGTCTGGCCGGCCGTCACCGCGAGGCTGATCCGCGAGCCGTGGTACGTGTTGCTCGCGGTGCCGCAGCCGGGCGTGTCGTCGTTGCACGCGAGCTCGGCGCCGCAGACGCCGCTCCGGACGTACATCACGGTGTCGTAGCTCGTGACGCCGGCGCCACAGGTCGAAAGCTGCGCGGTACCCGACGTCGACGGCGTCCAGGTGAAGACCACCTCGGGCGAGTTGCCGGTCGTCGCGCAATTGCCGGCGAGCTGACTCGCCGCACCCGTGGTCACGCCGGAGACGGCGCCGCCGGCGGCGGGGATGACGACGGGTTGGGCACAGGTTCCGGGCTGCGCGCCGCTCGTCGCCGTCGGTGTCGGGGTGGGCGTGCGTGTCGCCGTGCGGAGGGGCGTCGGCGTGACCGTCATGCCCGGCAACGCGGTCGCGGTGGCCGTGACCGTCGGGGTCGCGGTGCGCGTCGGCGTGGGCGTGGGGGTCGGAGTCGTCGTGACGACCGCCGTCGGCGTCGCCGTCGGGACCGGGGTCGTGGTCGCCGTCGGGCCGGGACCGGGGGCCACGACGTTCAGGGTGTAGCTCCCGCTGCGTCCGCCGTAGCCGTCGACGACGATGTAGTACGTCGTCCCGGCCACGACCTGCGGCGTGACGCGCGACCCGTGATACGTGTTGGTCGCGGTACCGCAATTGGGAGTGTCGTCGTTGCACGCCAGCTCGGGGCCGCTCGAGCAATTGGTTTGCCGGACGTAGATGATCGTGTCGTACGAGGTGCCATTGGCGCCGCAGGTCTGCATGATGGCGCTCCCCGAGGTCGCCGGCGTCCAGCGATAGACCCGCTCCGGTGACGTCGCGCTATTGGCGCACGCGCCTGCGAGCGCGCTGGCACCGCTCGTCGTGCCGGTGAAGGTGCCGCCCGCGGCGGGGATGTCGATCGCGTCCTGACACGTTCCCGCGCCGCCGCCCGGCGTCGGTGTCACGGTCGGGGCCGCCGGCGTCGTGGTCCCGGTCAGGATCGGGGTCACCGTTCGCGTGGCTGTCGGAAGCGCAGTCGCGGTCTGGGTCGTCGTCGGGACCGGGGTCACAGTCGGCGTGACGGTCGGCACGGCGGTCGCGGTGGCGGTCGACGTGGGCACTGCCGTCACTGTCGCCGTCGGGGTGGCGGCGCTCGTCGCCGTCGGGCTCACCGTGGCTGTCGGCGCGTTGCTCGCCGTCGCGGTGATCGACGGTGTCGGCGTACGCGTCGGCGTCGCGCTGCGGGTGGCTGTCGGCGTGGCAGTCCGCGTCGGCGTCGGGGTGCGCGTCACCGTTGGAGTCGCGGTGCGCGTCGGCGTCTCGGTCGGCTCGGCCGTGACGGTCGCGGTCGGCGTCGGGGTGCGGGTCGGCGTCGGCGTCGGGGTGCCCGTCGGGGTCGCGGTCGGCTCGGCCGTGACGGTCGCGGTCGGCGTCGAGGTGCGCGTCACGGTCGGCGTCGGGGTGCCCGTCGGGGTCGCGGTCGGCTCGGCCGTGGGCGTCGCGGTTGCACTCGGCGTTGCCGTCAGCGTCGCGGTCGCGGTCGGTTCCGCGGTTTCCGTGGCCGTTGGTGTCGGGCTCGCCGTCGGGCTGGGCGTCGGTGTGGCGGTCGCCGTCACCGTTGGCGTCGCCGTCACGGTCGGGGTTGCCGTCCGCGTCGGCGTCGCCGTCACGGTCGGCGCTGCCGTCTGCGTCGGGGTCGGGGTCCCGCTCGCCGTCGCGACGCTCGTCGGCGTCGGAGTCGGCGTCACGGACGTCGGCTCGAAGAGGGCGACGTAGCTCGTCGGGCTCGCGGGCGCGGTCGTGGTGTGGGTGCGCGCGCCGCCGTCCGACCACGACACGAACGCGTACGTGACGCCGCCGATCGTCTGGGGTGAGGGCGCGGAGAGCGCGAGCGCGCTCCCGACGATCTCCGTCTTGACGTAGGGCGTGGCGGCGCTCGCGGCGTTCGCGATGAGCTCGAGCCCCGGTGGATCGGAGGCGAGCGTGACGTCGACCGTGTCGGGATAGAGGAGCACGCTCTTGGTGTCCGTGAGCCCGCCGGCATCGGTCGCGGTGAGACGCAGCTCGAGATGCGACGGGTACTCGTGCCCGGGCGCCGTGAACGAGCCGCTCGCACCCGTGAAGGTCTGCACGGTGTGCGCGTGGCAGTTCGACGGACAATGCTGGACGATCAGCTTCCACGAAAGCGCCGACGCGCCGAGCGTCCCTTGCTCGGGATCCGTCGCCGACCCGGAGAAGGAGATGATCTCGCCCGCCTGCCACGTCAGTGATCCGCTCGGGGTCCCGATCACCGCCGTCGGACGCGTGTTGCCGACGGTGATGGTGATGGTCGCGGTATCGGTCGCCCCGTGCGGATCGGTCACGCGGAGTCCGACGTTGTACGTGCCGTTCTGATTGTACGTGCGCTGCGGCGCGACCTCGGTCGAGTCGTCGAACGTCCCGTTGCCGTTCAGGTCCCAGCTGTAGGTGAGAACGTCACCCGGATCGGGATCGCTCGAGTCGGAGCCGTCGAACTGGACGACGAGCGGCTTCGGTCCGTCGGTCTTGTCGGATTCGATGACCGCGATCGGCGGCTGGCTCGCCGCGACGTAACTGATGCGCATGATGCGCCCGCCGCTGATGTCGACGTAGAAGAGGTCGCCGCCCGGACCCGTCTTGAGCTCGACGGGGGCGTTCGCGCCGCTCGCGAAGAGGAAACGCTGGCTGATGTCCGGTTCGCCGCTGGGACCGAGCGGGACGGCCCACATGCAACCGCGCGAGTAGTCGGCCCAGAAGAGCGCGCCGTCGTAGATGCTGGGGTAGGAGCCGCCTCCGTAGAAGGCGAGGCCGGTGACCGAGGAGCCGCCGATGCTACAGCTGTCCTGGGGCGTCACCTTCACGCCGTGCTGGTACGTATAGAAGGGATCCGTCGCCGTACCGGGCGCCCCGATCAGCGACACGCACATGTGCGACAGGTCGCGGTACACCGTCGTGGCGAGGGCCTCGTAACACGGCCACCCGAAGTTCTCGATCGTGAGATCGGTCGTGTCCCCGATCCGATTGATCTCCTCCCACTGCGTCCACCCGACGTCGCCGACCCAGAGCTCGTTGGTGCCCGGACGGGTCGTCAGGCGGAAGGGATTGCGGAGACCGTAGGCGATGATGGCGTCGTCGTCTGGTACCGTCCCGCCCGCGAGCGGGTTGTCGGGCATGGCCTGGCCGGTGACCGGGTCGAGCCGCAGCACGGTGCCGTCGTAGGTGACCGGATCGCCGCTCGTCATGATGTCGAGACTGCGGAAGGCTCCGCCTTCGGTCGTCGGCGGTGACAGGTTGGTTCCGCCCGGCGGATCGCCGCACGGGTTCTTCTGTGGGAAGCCGAACTGGCCGTAGTCGAACGACGAGAAGCTCGCGCCGTCGCCGCCGCTCACGTACAGGGCGCCGTCGGCCCCGAACGCGATCGTGCCGATGGAGTGGCTGGGAAACTGCTGGCACCAGTTCTCGATGAAGATCTGCTCGGCACCGACCACGACGTTGCCGGACGCCTGGAGACGCGAGACGCGGCCGGCGACCACGCAGCCGTCGGTGGTGTACCCGGGCGGATCGGGGCAAGAATCCGACGTGCCGCCGAACGAGCCCCAACGCGGCGGTGTGCCGCCGATGACGGCGTCGAGCGTATAGAGGACGTAGACGTACGGGACGGTCGGGAAGCTCGGGTGGAGCGCCAAACCCAGCAGACCGCGGTCCCAGAAGTTGTGCGTGTTGGTGCGGAGGTCCGCGAAGATCGTCGGCGTCGGGTCGCTGAGCGAATCGAAGACTTTGATGAGGCCGCTCTTCTCGGCGACGAAAACGCGACCGTCGTTCGCAAATTGCACCGCTGTCGGCTCGGTGAGGCCGGAGAAGACGGTCGTCTGCTGGAACCCGCTCGGCAGGGTCACCGCACCCGCCGGCGTCGCCGCCACGAGGAGGCTGAGCACCGGGAGGAAGCCGCACAACATTGCGATCTTGCGGCGCGCTGAACGCGGAATCGGGGGCATCCGGATGGTCGGGGTTACGGCGTCGGCGAACGATCGGTTTGACGCGATGGTTCAGGTTTCATTGCGATCTCACATCGACCATTCACGGGCAAGTCGCATTCGCCGCAGATGATCGGACGCGCAGGCGTCATCCTTTGCAGCCTGCTGTGCAGCCTGCGTGCCATCTGCGGTAGCGCGAAACGCCATGGCGTTTGCGGCGGACAATCGCACGGAGCTCTCTACGGAATGATGCGGGCCCCCTTGAGCTCCACGATGGCATCCCAGTCGTAGCCGAGCTCGAGCAGGACCTCCTCGGTGTGCTGGCCGGGCTCGGGTGCCGGCCGCGCGGCCGTCGGGCGATGGTCGCCGAAGTCGACGGGGGTCGCGAGCATGCGCGCCGTGCCGTCGGCGACCGGCACGTCCATGAAGGCGCCGCTCGCCGCTACCTGCGGATCGGCAACCGCTTCCGCGATGGTCTGCACCGGCGCCCACCACATGCCGGCGGCGTCGAGCCGCTCCGCCCAGACCGCGTATGGCTGCGTCGCGAAGATCGCGTCGAGCTCGGCGATCAGCTCGCGGAAGTGCGCGCGCCGCGTCCCGATGTCGCGGAAGCGCGGATCGGCGAGCCACTCGGGACGATCGATCGCCCGCACGAGGTCCGGCCAATGACGATCCGCTTGGAGGCCGAGCAGGAAGATCCAACGGCCGTCGGCGCTCCGATAGAAGGTGCAGAGCGGGTTCGGCATGACCGCCCGCTCGAGCTGGATCGGCGGGACGCCGATGCGCAGCACCTGATTGGTATCGGCGCCCACGATGTAGAGACCGGTGCGGAGCAGCGACGTCGTGACGAGTCCGCCGCGCCCGGTGCGCTCGCGGGCGAAGAGCGCCGCGGCGACGCCGCCCGCGAGCGCGAGCGCGGTCGCGTGGTCGCCGAAGGCGGTGCGCGGGAAGGGCGGCTCGCCGCCGGCCGGCGCCAGCGTCGCGCCCACCCCGGCCCGACCCCAGAAGGCCCCAGCATCGTACGCGGCGCGGTCGCGGTCGTCGCCCTCGATCCCGTAGCCGGTCGCGAGCGCGTACACGAGCCGCGGCGCCTCGGCGAGCACGCTCGCGGCATCGAGACCCGCGCGCTCGAGCGCACCCATCCGGAGATTCGTCAGGAAGACATCGGCGCCGGCGATCGCGCGCCGCACGACGGCGCGCCCGCGTTCGTCCCCGAGATCGACGACGAGCGAGCGCTTGCCGCGGTTGTCGAGCTCGAACATCGGATTGATCGGCAGCGGCAAGCCGGCCGCGGCACTGTAGAAGGCGCGATACGGATCGCCGCCCGGCGGCGCCTCGATCTTCACGACGTCCGCTCCCCAGTCGGCGAGGAGCCCGCTCGTCGCCGGCCCGGCGACCCAGACCGCGAGCTCGACGACCTTCACTCCCTCCATCGGTCCGGGCATGCGCGCTCCTTTCGTGGATGCGGAAGTCAGAGCCGGCCGCTCAGCCCCACGATCACGAACGGCTGGTTCGGCACGTCGGTGGTGAGCTTCACCGTCGCGTTCACCCCGCCGTGCCGCGTCGGCTTGCCAGTGTAGCGCACGGTGACGTCCCACGCGGGCGCGTCATCGACGCGGGTGTACGCGGCGGTGAAGTCCGGGTCGCTCACCTCCGCGCGCAAAAGAGCGAAGGGGGGGTGCCCGTCTCTCGCCGCCATGACGCGCATCGCCAGTACGCCGCGGTCGGGCCGGATCCGAAGGTGGGCCGGATTCGTCACGAGCGGCCCCGCGACGACGACCATGAACGGCATCGTGAACCGCGAGGCGCTCGGCAGCGTCGTCACCAGCGTGATCGTCCCTTCCTGCGTGCCGACGGCGAGGTCGGGCTCCGGCGAGAGCGTGACGCGATGCCCGCGAGCCGGCGTCTCCGTCGGGTCGAGCGGCTCGACGCGCGCGATCACCGGCGTGTCCGTCTCGACCGCCGTGATCGCGAACGGCGCGTCGTCCGGCGCCTTCACCGTGAGCACGATCGGCTTCATCGCGCCGAGGGGCCCGCGCAGCGTCGGCTGATCGTTCGGGAGGACGACGAGCGCCCGCACGGGCTCGGCGAGGAGCGTGAGGGTGAGGATGCGACCGCCTGCCTCGTCGTAGAGGACGTCGATCGACTTTTCGACGCGTCCGCGCATGCGCGTCGTGTCGAGGACGGCCGTGACCTTGCCGGTGCCGCCCGCGGGGATCACCCGATCGTACTCGGTCGCGGTGCAGCCGCAGGACGCTTTCACGCTGATCGCTACGTCCGTGGTGCCCGGGTTTCGGAGCTCATAGGTGTGCGTCACCTTGGTGCCGGCTTCGACGCGTCCGGCATCGAAGCGCGGCGCGACGGCGATCAGCGCACGGTTGTCGCCTTCGGCCGCGGCCGCGTCGCGCGGCACCGGCAGGCACGCGGCGAGGAGCGCCGCGACGAGAAGCAGGGCTCTCACGCGGGACTTCCCTTGACCCACGGCGCCGTCCCCGGTCCCGCCATGAGCGCGGCGTGACGCTCGGCGGTCCAGGGCACGTAGCCGCCGCCCGTCTCGTCGCGCACGAGCACCGGATCGGCGACGCGCGCAGGATCGTAGCCGTCGTCCTGGAGATCCACCTTTCGCAGCTTGAAGGTGGACGTGACGTCGGCTTCCGGCGTCAGGCGGACGAAGAGCGGCAGTGCGTACGAGGGGAGGCGGCTCGCCGTGAACGCGAAGAACGCGGCGCCGTCGAACGCGACCCCCGGTTGAAGGGTCAACGCCGCCATGCCGGCGCGCCCTTCGGCGCCCGGAATGGCGACGCCGTACACGTTCGCGATCGCGACGCCGGGGAACGCGCCGAGCACCTCCGCCACTTCCTGGGTCGAGACGTTCTCGCTCTTCCACCGGAACGTATCGCCGATGCGGTCGACGAACGTGAAGTACCCGTCGGCGTCGTGCACGAGCAGATCGCCCGAGCGGTACCACCGATCGCCGGGCGTGAAGACGTCCCGCAGGATCTTGCGATCGGTCGCCTCGTCGGAGGTGTAGCCCTCGAACCGGCCCGCGCCGGAGTCCGGAAGCTGGAGGATCATGCCGATGAACTCGCCGACCTCGCCGGGTGCGCACTCGATGCAGCGCCCCTCCGCGGTGCGCGGATGCGTATCCGTCGCGACGTCGTACCGGATGAGGCGGCCGTTGTGGCGTTCCTTGAACGGGATGCGGCCGCACGAGCCGATCCGGCCGTCGAGATTGATGAGGCTCGTGTTCGCTTCGGTCGAGCTCCATCCTTCGAGGATACGCGCGATGCCGAAGCGCTCCTGGAACGCCTGCCAGATGTCGGGGCCGAGCCCCGCGCCCATCATCACGCGCAGCCGGTGCTCGCGGTCGCGCGGCGAGGGCGGGGCGTTCAGGAGGTAGCGGCAGAGCTCTCCCACGTACTGGCACGCCGTGACACCGTCGCGCCGCGCGTCGTCCCAGAAGCGGGAGGCGCTGAAGCGCCGCCGGAGCGCCACGACGGCGCCTCGTGAGAGCGCGCACGAGATCACGACCATGCCGCCCGCCCCGTGATAGAGCGGCAGCACGCACGCGATGACGTCGTCGGGGCCATACCCAGCGATCGCCGACATGCCGTCGCCGACGCCGAGGTAGCGCATGTGCGAGAGCCGTGCCGCCTTCGGCAGTCCGGTCGTGCCCGACGTGAAGATGTGGAAGAGGTCGTCGCCGCCCGTCAGCTCGGCGCGTACGGCGGGATCGGGATCGACATCGGACGCCGCGGCGAGCAGCGACTCGAGCTCCGCCAGCCAGGGCGGCCCGCCGTCGGCCGGCGTGCCGTACGGGTCGGCGAGCACGAACGAGTGCGCCGGACGGGCCGACGGCTCGATTGCCGTGAGCGCGCTCGCGACCTCGGCGCCCGCGACGAGCGCACGCGCCGTCGTCGTGGCGAGCGCGTGCCCGAGGACGGCACCGCGGAGATGCGTGTTGAGGAGCGCCACGGTCACGCCGAGCTTGGCGAAACCGAGCCACGTGGCGATGAACTCGGGGCGGTTCTCCATGAACAACGCCGCGACGTCGCCGCGGCCGAGACCACGATCGCGCATCACGGCGGCGATGCGATTCGCGCGGGCGTTCAGCGCCGCGTAGCTGATGGCCGCACCCTCGTAGAGAAGAAAAGGGCGATCGGGGTGCGCGCGCGCCTTCTCCTCGAAGCGGTCCGCGACGGTGTAGCGTTGCGACGGCGTGTGGCGAAGCGTGGCGGCCGCGAGGACGTCCATCTTCGCCTGGGTCTCTTCGCGCGAAACGGCGACGGCCTCGGGCATGGGCGCCTTCTAGCAGGCTCGCCCGCCCGGGACAGCGGGCGAGCTATCGGCGGCGGCGCGCGGGCCGGCGCGCCGGCGCGGATCGCGGTACCGAGCCGAGCGGGGGCAGGGGACGCGCGGCAATCGCATCGGCCTCGGCCGGGGCCATGCCGAGACCACGGAGGATCACGCCCGCGACCGCGCTCGCGTGCGCCGCCGCGGGACGGCCGTCGAGCACGCTCCGCATGCCCGCGAGGACGGTGCCCTGTACGAGGTCCAGCGCGACCTTCTCGTCGGCGAACTGGAATCGCCCCTGGCGCCGGCCGCCGCGCAGATCGGCGAGCAGGGGATCGGCGGCGGTGAGGCTCGGCGTCGGCGTACTGTGCCAGACCCGGAGGAGGGCCGCGGCCCACACCGGATCCTGCTCGGCCTGGAGCATGAAGCGGCGCGTGCCGATCGCCATGCGCTCGGCCGGATCGTCGACCGCCGTGCGGCTCACCGCAATGGCCTCGTGCAGCCGGCGGGCGAGGCGGAGGCTCGTCGCCTCCAGCAGCGCCTCCCGCGTCCGAAAGTAATTGTAGAAGGTCCCGTTGGCGACGCCCGCCTCGGCCGCGATCTCGTGGATGGCGGCCGCACCCGCGCCCTTGCGGGCGAAAACGCGGACCGCGGCATCGAGCAAGAGGTCGCGGGTGCGCTCGCGGAGCGCGCCACGGACGGGAACGACGGCGGAGCGAGGCATGGGGCGAGAGTATTCGCGAAATGACACAATCGTCAACTCTTGACAAAACTCTCATCTTGTATCAGACCATGCACACTGTGCGGCGCGCTCCTCGCGGCCGCAGTCCCCGGGAGGTCGTCATGCGCATCGCCAACGTCCGTGGCCGTCTCACGCTGCTCGAAACCGAGAAAGAGATCGACGTCGAGGAAGCCTCCGGTGGCCGGTTCTCGTCCGACCCGCACGCCGTCTTCGCCGACTGGCAGGCCTTCTGCGATTGGGCTCCCGGAGCGAAGGGGGGTCCGGTCGTTCCGATCGGCGACGGCGACCTCGGCCCGCCGTCCCCTCGCCCCGCGCAGGTGTTCGGCATCGGGCTGAACTACGCCGCGCACGCGGCGGAAGCGGGCTTGCCGGTCCCTGATCGACTGCCGGTCTTCACGAAGTTCCCGACGTGTCTCGCGGGACCGAACACCCCCATCGTGCTGCCGAGTGGCGCCGTCGACTGGGAAGTCGAGCTCGTCGTCGTGATCGGCATCCGGGCGTACCGCGTGGCGGAGGCGCAGGC
>DAIQBH010000141.1:13700-15893 GCA_036781285.1 Thermodesulfobacteriota bacterium
AGGCATGGGACCACGTCGCCGGCCTCGCGGTCGGGCAGGACGTCTCCGAGCGCGTCGTGCAGTGGTCGGGCGGCGGCCAGTTCTCCATGGGGAAGTCGTTCCCCACGTTCGGTCCGTTCGGCCCGTGCCTCGTCACGCCGGACGATGTCCCCAATCGGGACGACCTCGCGATCCGCTGCTGGGTGAACGACGAGCTCATGCAGGACAGCCGGACCTCGGACATGATCTTCAGCGTTCCGCGCATCGTCGAGGGCCTGTCGGCCATTCTACCTCTCCTTCCCGGTGACGTGATCTTCACCGGGACGCCCTCGGGGATCGGGGCGAGCCGGAAGCCGCCGCGGTTCCTCCAACCGGGGGACGTGGTCCGGAGCGAGATCGAAGGGCTCGGCCACCTCCGCAACCCCTGCGTCGCGGGCGCCTGAGCGAAGGGAGCGCACCATGGCGCTGCATCGACTCACCTCCATCACGATCGGCGTCCCCGAGGTCGCGCCCGTCGCCGCGTACTACGAGGAGTTCGGGCTCGCGCCCCTCGGGGACGACCGCTTCGGAACGGCCGACGGCGGCGAGCAGCTCCGCCTCGTGCCGACGCCGACACGCCGGCTCGTCGAGCTCGGCATCGGCGTCGAGGACGCGGACGACCTCGGACGCATTGCCGCGAGCCTCGCGCGTCTCGGCGTCACGGTCGAGCAGAGATCCAGCGGGCTCGTCGCGACCGACGCGGGCACGCGCATCCGCGTCGTCGTGCGCATCGCGCCACGGCTCGAGCAGCGGGCGATTCCCGCGAGCGTGAGCAATGGCCCCGGCCGCCGCGATCGCGTGACGGCGCGCGCCGACGCCGTCCTGCGGACGGACCGCGTCCGGCCGCGAAAGCTCGGCCACGCCGTCGTCGGCACGACCGACCTCGACGCGAGCTCGCGCTTCTTCATCGACGGAGTCGGCTTCAAGGTGAGCGACCAGATCGCCGGTCTCGCGGCGTTCCTGCGCTGCTCGACCGACCACCACAATCTTCTCGTGCAGCCCGCGCCGGTGCCGTTCCTCCATCACACGTCGTGGCAGGTCGACGACGTCGACGAGGTCGGTCGTGGCGCGACCGCGATGCTGAACGCGGACCCCGGACGCCACGTCTGGGGGCTCGGCCGTCACGGCATCGGCTCGAACTTCTTCTGGTACCTCAAGGACCCGGCGGGGAACTTCAGCGAATACTACGCCGACCTCGATTGCATCGTCGACGATCAGCTCTGGAAGCCCGAGGTGTGGGACGGACCGCGCAGCCTGTACGTCTGGGGCCCGCCGCCGCCGCCGTCGTTTCTCGCGCCGGAGGACCTCGGCGCGCTCATGGCCGGCGCCCACGGGTGAGCGCGTGACCTACGACGTCGCGATCGTCGGCTGGGGCCCGGTCGGACAAGCGCTCGCCATCCTGCTCGCGCAGCGTGGGTGGCGCGTCGGCGTCTTCGAAAAGCAGCCGCACGCCTACCCGCTGCCGCGGGCAGTCCACTTCGATCACGAGGCAGGGCGCATCCTCCAGGCGTGCGGCGTCGCCGATCGGCTTCGCGGCCACACCGAGCCGACCGACCTCTACGAATGGCGGAGCGCCGCCGGCGCGACCTTGCTGCGGTTCGAGAGCGGATCCGCCGGGCTCTCCGGGTGGCCCGACGGCAACATGTTCGCGCAGCCGGATCTCGAGGCGATCCTCGACGCACGCGCGCGGAGCCTCCCGAGCGTCGACGTCACGCGCGGGGTCGAGGTCATCGATCTCGCCGAGCGTCCGGACGGCGTGCGCCTGACCTGTGCCGCCGCCGACGGGGCGCGGCGCGAGGTGGAGGCCCGCTTCGTCGTCGGCTGCGACGGCGCCAACAGCTTCGTGCGGACGAAGCTCGGGTCGACCGTCACCGACCTCGGCTTCTTCTTCGACTGGCTGATCGTCGACGTCCGCCCGAACGCACCGTCGGTCTGGCGGCCGCTCAACATCCAGGTCTGCGACCCCGCGCGTCCGACCACCCTCGTCTCGGGCGGGCCGGGACGACGACGCTGGGAGTTCATGCGGCTACCGGGCGAGGACCTGGAGGAGCTGAATCGCGAGGACACCGCGTGGAGGCTGCTCGCGCCCTGGAACGTGACGCCGGAGAACGCGCAGCTCGAGCGGCATACGGTCTATCGCTTCCAGGCGCGCTGGGTGGACCGGTGGCGGCAAGG
>DAIQBH010000142.1:0-15875 GCA_036781285.1 Thermodesulfobacteriota bacterium
CGGCAACGGGCGCCGGCCGCTCGGGTGCGGTAGCCGGCGTGGGCGCGGGAGCGACCAGGGGCACGGCGACCGGCGCCGGCGCCTCGTCGACCCACGGCTCCTCGAGGACGATCGGGGCCTCCGGGGCGTCGGCCGGCTCGGCGGCTTGCGCGGTCGATTCGGGGAGCGTCGGCTCGGACGTCGCGGCAGGCTCACCGGACTGGAGCGCGGTCAGCGTGGCGACCAGCGCGGAGTAGTCGCCGTCGCCTTCGCTCCGCGTCGTCTCGATGTGCGTCAGGATCTCACGGACCGCGTCGGTCGTCGCGAGGAGCGCGCTCGTGATCTCGGGCGTGAGGCTCAGCGATCCGTCGCGGAGGCGCGAGAGCAGGCTCTCCGCGACGTGCGAAACCGACTCGAGCTTGGTGTAGCCGAGGAAGCCGCACGTGCCCTTGATGGTATGAATCGTCCGGAAGACGCTCGCGAGGACCTGCCCGTTCGAGGGATCCTCTTCGAGCATGACGAGGTCCCGGTCGAGCTGGTCGAGGTTCTCGGAGCTCTCGACCAGAAATTCCTTGACGATCTCTTCCGTCTCGTCGTCGATCCCCATGCGTCCCCCGTCAATCGGGCGCGCTTCATGCGCGCCGCGGTTGCCGACAGCAAGTGACGTGCCCGGCGACAGAGCCGACGCGTGCGTGTGACGCGTCGGCGCCTTCGGGATCGCGAAATCTTCTTGCGCGTGGCGCGCGTACGGCTTCGTCTCGGGTGATCACCTGAACGCGGGAGTCCAGGGCGTGGCGGAGACGGGAGCCGCGCCTCACCATGCCGACTTCTGACGAGCCGCCACGGATCGGTACACAGCGCGGCGCGTCGCCGCGCGCCGGGAAACGAAGTGCTCGTTCAGGTCGCGCGCGCTCGCGCGACCGGCATGCCCTTTATGCCGTTCAGAAAATTCGAGCGTAGACGGCGAACCGGTCCGGCGAGCTCGAGATCGGGGAGACGGCGCAGCATCTCCTCGAAGATCAGCTTGATCTCGAGACGCGCCAGGTTGGCGCCGAGACAAAAGTGCTCGCCGATGCCGAAGGCGAGGTGGTCGTTCGGCGTGCGCGTGACGTCGAAGGTTTCGGGGTTCACGAAACGACGCTCGTCGCGGTTGGCCGAGGGATAGAAGATGACGACCTTGTCGCCTTCCCGGATCGTCTGGCCGTGCATGTGGACGTCCCGCGTGGCGGTGCGCCGGAAGTGGATGAGCGGGCTCACCCACCGCAGGAGCTCCTCGATGCAGGTCGGCAGCAGCGACGGGTCGGCGAGCACGCGGGCGCGTTCTTCCGGGTGCTGGATGAGCGCCAGCATGCCGCCGGAGATCAGGTTGCGCGTGGTCTCGTTGCCGGCCACCGCCAGCAAGAGGAAGAACGAGTCGAACTCCTGCTCGGACAGGCGATCGCCGTCGACCTCCGCCTGCATGAGCACGCTCACCAGGTCGTCGAGCGGGTGCTCCTTGCGCTTGCTCGCGAGGTCGTTCGCGTACGCCCACATCTGAGCGGAGGCGATTTTCCCCGTCTCCATCGAGGTGTTGTACTCGGGGTCGTCGAAGCCGACGAGGCTGTTGCTCCAGTCGAAGACCTTGTGGCGGTCCTCCATCGGCACGCCGAGAAGCTCGGCGATCACGAGCAGTGGCAGCTCGGCGGCGATCTCGGTCACGAAGTCGAACGCGTCCTTCTTGGCCACCTTGTCGATGAGGTCGGCGCAGATCTCGCGCACGTGCGGTTCGAGCTGCGTCACCATGCGGTTCGTGAACCCGGTGCTGACGAGGCGGCGGAACTTGTTGTGCTTCGGCGGGTCCATGTTGAGCATGAGCAGCCGGAGCATCGAGAGGTCTTCCTCGGGAACCTCGAAGATGTTGGTGCCGCCTTTGGCAGACGAGAACGTCAGGGGATCCTTCGAGACGGCCATGAGGTCGTCGTAACGCGTGACGCACCAGAACCCTCGTCCGCCGCTCTTCTCCGGTTGCCAGTAGAGGGGCGCCTCCGTCCGCAGGCGCTGGAACGCGGCGTAGGGGATGCCGCCGACGAAGGTATCGGGATCGGAGAGATCGACGTCGATCATGAGCCGGTGCTCCTCTCGAGAACCAGGGCGTCGTCGAAGACGGCGCTCCAGCGGCCGAACCAGCTGGTGCTGAGAGCGCTCTTCGGAAAGCCGAGGGAACGAAGCTCGTCGGCGATCGGATGCGCGCCGAGCTCGACGGTGGCGCCGCCGAGGCGGAAGCCCATCTCGGATGCACGCATCCGCGACGGCGTCTTGAAGAGGGTCCCGTCACGCCAGGCGTACGCGTCCTGCGGAATCTCGGCGAGCGTTCCGGTGCCGCCGCGCCGGGCCTGGAGGGTGAGGACGTGCGCGCCGTCCGCCTCGAGCCGGCATGTCCGCTGGTCTCCGGCGTCGCTGAACGTGATGGTGTCGACGGTCTTCGGGAAGCCCCAGATGTCGCGGCCGGCGTCGCGGGAGAAGCTGGTCGTGACGGGCAGGCGGTGGATGTAGGCGCCGAGGGTGCCGGCGCGCGAGGCGGTCACGAAGCCGACGAGCGGCCACGTCGCGCGCTCGCCGTACGTCACCAGAAAGCTGACGCCGACCTCGTTGTAGCTTCCGAGGTCGTTGTCCTTGTACTCGATCGCGGCGAGGACGCAGATCGCCCATCCCGGAAACCACTCCGCGGGATGGAGCCGCGGCGTCGGGAGGAGCCGCCGCACGTCGGCCGTGCGTACGGGGAACATCGCCGACATCGCCGCGGCGTCGCGGACGACGACCGGGATGCGCACCTCGCGCCCCTGCACCACGTGCACCGACCCCGCCGGTGCGGTCTGCTGCGACCCGATCACCATCCGGCGAGAATTAGAACGTGTTTCAGTTTCGAATACAAGCAGGCGGGCCGTCTCGCCACCCGCCGGAGACTCAGACCTCGCCGAACTTGGGACCGGCGAGCATGCCGCCGTCGACGAGCAGCTCGGCGCCGGTGCAGTACGAGGCCTCGTCCGAGGCGAGGAACACGGCCGCTTTCGCGACCTCGTCGGGACGGCCGATCCGCGGGATCGGCATGCCGGCGAAGAAGTTCGGCGTCTCCGGGTCGACGGTGGCAGGGATCCCGAAATCGTCACCGCGTCCCATGTGGGTGTCGATCCCGCCCGGGCAGATGGCGTTCACGCGGATGTTCAGCGGCCCGAGCTCGATGGCAGCCGTCTTGGTCATGCCGCGGATCGCGAACTTGCTCGACACGTAGGCGGCGAGCCCGGCCGTCCCCTGGAGCCCGCAGGTCGACGAGATGTTCACGATGGAGCCGCCGCCCTTGTCGCCCATGCTCGGGATGACGGACTGCATGCCGAGGAGGCAGCCGATCTGATTGACGTCGATGACGCGGCGGTACTGCTCGAGCGTCATGCTCGCGATCGGCGCGATCAGCAGGATGCCGGCGTTGTTGACCAGGACGTCCGGCGCTCCGAACCGCTCGGTCGCCGCGGCCACGAAGGCGCGCCAACTCTCTTCCTTGCTGACGTCGTGATGCCGGAACATCGCGCGGTCGGCGCCGATCGATGCGGCGACTTTCTCGCCGTCCGCGTCGAGCACGTCGCCGAGGACGACCTTGGCGCCCTCGTCCGCGAACAGTCGCGCCTCGGCTTCGCCCTGCCCGCGCGCCGCGCCCGTGATGAGCGCCACCTTGCCAGCGAGTCGTCCCATGGCTTCTCGTCTCCGTCCTCAGCGCGGCCGCGCCGGAAGGCTTTGGACCTCGGCCGGCCCGAGGAACGTGCCGGTGCCGTGGTGGCTTTCGAATCGTAGTGCCCGGATCCGCCATCCATCGGGCGTCCGAGACCACTCGTGGGTGTAGGTACCGTACAGGATCGCCGTGTTGTCGCCCCCGTCCTTCCGTCGCTGGACGTGCGTCGCGATGACGGGCACGCGCGTCCGCGCGCTGTCGCGCGCGACCTCGATCACCGGGAGCCCGAGGTGGTGCTGTGTGGTGTGGAACACGGCGAGCGCGCCGGCGAGCCACGACGCGAGCTCCCTCCCGGCGAGCTTCGCCCCGCCCTCGACCGCGTAGTCGATCGCGGCGTCGGCCGTGAAGAGGGCCCCGACCGCGGCGAAATCGCGCTCGTCGACCCCGCGGGCGTAGCGTGCGAGGCCGTCCATGATCGCGTCGCGATCCGTCATGGCCGCCCGCTGTACGAACCCGCGTCCCGCGTTGTCAAGCAACGCCGCGCCGCCGCGTGCTCGCGCGACCGCGCGGCGCGCGTCGTGGCGGAGCGGTTGACCCGATCACGCAAGCGGGGCACTCTCGCCCGCGATCGGAGGACCGCATGCGCATCATCGTCGATCACGACCTCTGCGAAGGCAACGCCGTCTGTGTCCGCGTCGCGCCCGAAATCTTCATCGTCGGCGACGACGATCAGGCGCAAGTCATCGTCGACGATCCGCCCGAGTCGCAGCGTCCCAACATCGAGGCGGCGGTCGCACGCTGTCCGCGGCAGGCGCTCGTGCTTCGCGACGATTGACTACGACGGCCTCCAGCCCGACGATCGCGCCATGCGTGATCGAACGATCGGAACCGTCGTCGTGGCCGCCTGCGCGGCCACCGTGCTGGCCGGATGCATGGTCGAGCCCAATCGGGGCCGCTACTACCGGTCGTACGATCAGCAGTATGGTTACGATCAGCGGTACGACGACCGTGACTACGACTACCGGCGTCCGCAGGAGCACTACGACCGGGACTGGGACCGGAAGAGCTACAAGCTCCCGACGATCGTCTGCGCCAGCAAGAACGGCAAGCCGAACCGCTGCCGCACGAACGTCGCGATCCGCCGCGCCGACATCGACAAGAAGTACTCCGGGTCGCCGTGCACCTACGGGCGCACCTGGGGCTACGACCAGAACGAGGTCTGGGTCACCGACGGCTGCCGCGCCCGGTTCGTCCTGACGCCCGCAGGGCGCCGCCGCTAGTCCATTCGAGGGACCGCTCCCTCGCCCTACCGGCTGGCGATCGGGGCGCCGCCGGGATGGAGCTTCGGGCACGCCGCACCGATCCGCCGGAACATCTCCCACATCCAGAACAGGGCCGGGTGGAAGAGCGGCTTGCCGCTGGTCATGAAGGCGCAGCTCACCTCGCGCTCGGGGTCGGCCCACGCGACGATGTTGGTCAGGCCGAGGTGGCCGAACGCGTGGCTCGTATCCGGCCCGTAGAAGCTGAGGTAGTCGCCGCCGAGCATGAACCCGTTGCCGTAGCGGAGCGGGAACCCGAGCGTGAAGTCGAACTCGAGGTAGCTTTGCTCGCTCGCCGCGCGGCGGACGGTGCGCGGGTCGAGGATGCGTACGCCGTCCAGCGTCCCGCCCCGCAGGAGGAGCTCGTAGAAGCGACAGAGCTCGTCCGCGGTAGCGACCATGCTCGCCGCGGGGATGATGCCCGTGAGGAAGCGTGGGTCGTTGCCGAGCTCGACCGCGCGCTCGAAGTCGACACCCAGCGTCCGGCGGAGGATCATCGACATCGGGGGCAGGACGGGAAAGCCCGTGAAGTAGTTCCGGGCGATGTACGGAAGGTCCGCCTCGTCGACGCCGTAACGCATCCAGCGGAAGCCGAGCGGCCGGCGGATCGCGTCGTCGTGGAACGCGCGGATGCTGCCTCCGGTCACCCGCCGCACGATCTCACCGAGGATGAAGCCCCCCGTGATCGCGTGGTACGCGAGCGTGCGTCCGGGCCGAGAGCTCAAGGGCATCGTGCCGAGCAGGTGGATGATGCGATCCGGGTCCGCGAGCAGGTCGAGGTTCATCGCCTCGGGCGGTGGGCTCGGCAGCCCGGCCCGGTGCGCGAGGACGTGGCGGATCGTGATCCAGCGCTTCGACTCGACGCCGAACTCCGGGATGTACTCGCAGACCGGATCGTCCAGGCGCACGAGGTTCTGCTCGTCGAGCAGGTGGATGACCATCGCCGTCACGGCCTTCGTCGCGGACATCATCCCGAACGGCGTTTCGGGGGTCGCGAGCAGCTTCGGACCGTCGGGACGATCGTGCGGCCCGTTGCCGTGTGAGTGACCGATCGCGCGATCGAGGAGGACTCGGCCGCGATGCCGGACGCAGAGCGCGAGCGCCGGGTGGATGCCGCTCCGATACACACGCTCCGCCGCATCCCAGATGTGCGCGACGGCCGCCGGGTCGACGCCGACCTCACGCGGGGTCACCTCCGCACCGGGGCGGATAGTGGTCACGGCGGTGAGCGAGCGAGGGACTCGGCAGCGGGTGACGAACAGGTCGCAGAGCACGCTGCCAGGATCGTAGCCCGGATCCGGCGCTCGCGCAGTCCGCAATCGATGCGCGCCCGCGGCGGCCGGGCCGATCCGGTTGCCTCTCGAATTAGAACATGTTCTACTTCTGGCGCTTCGATCGCCGGCCCGAGCGCGCGGGTCGCCGGTGTGACCACCCACCGCGCTGAACTCGGCACTCTTCGGAGGATTTCCCGCATGCGCCTCGGCTTGATGGTCGGCTACTGGATGCCAGATCCCTGGGAC
Source organism: Thermodesulfobacteriota bacterium (assembly GCA_036781285.1). Lineage (GTDB taxonomy): Bacteria > Desulfobacterota > Binatia > UTPRO1 > UTPRO1 > UTPRO1. Next base: position 6,519 of record DAIQBH010000142.1, read on the forward strand.
CCGACGGAGCTCGTGCTCGAGGCGGAACGGCTCGGCTACGACTCCGCGTGGACCGCCGAGGCCTACGGCTCCGACGTCTTCTCGCCGCTCTGTTGGATCGGCGCGAAGACGAGCAAGATCAAGCTCGGAACCGGCATCATGCAGATGGCCGCGCGCACGCCCGCATGCGTCGCGATGACGGCTACGACCATCGATCACCTCACGAACGGCCGGCTCATCCTGGGCGTCGGCGTATCGGGTCCGCAGGTCGTCGAAGGATGGTACGGGCAGCCGTTCCCGAAGCCGATGGGTCGGACCCGCGAGTTCTTCGATCTCGTGCGGTCGATGATCCGGCGTGAAGGTCCGGTCGAGTTCCACGGCGAGCACTACCAGCTTCCGATCCCCGGCGGCGCGCAGCTCGGCAAGCCGCTGAAGCTCATCACCCACCCGCTTCGGACCGAGATCCCGATGTACCTCGGCGCCGAGGGACCGCAGAACGTCAAGATGGCGACGGAGATCGCCGATGGCTGGCTGCCGCTCTTCTACTCGCCGTTCCGTCCGGAGATCTACAAGGACTCGCTCCAGAACCTGAAGCCCGGCTTCGACATCGCGTGCCCCGTCACGGTCGTGATCGGTGACGACCTCGAGTCGTGCCTGGTCCCGATCAAGTGGGCGCTCGCGTTCTACATCGGCGGCATGGGCGCCGCGTCGAAGAACTTCCACTTGAATCTCATCGGACGGCTCGGCTTCGAGGAAGAGGCGAAGACCGTCCAGAAGCTCTTCCTCGAAGGCAAGCGCATGGAGGCGGTCGCCGCCGTCCCCGACAAGCTCGCCGACGAGATCTCGCTTGCCGGGCCCAAGGAACGGGTTCGCGACCGCCTCCAGGCGTGGCGCGAAAGCCCCGTCACCACGATCCTCGCCGGCACGCGCGACGCGACCACGTTGCGCCTGCTCGCGGAAGCGGCGCTCTAACACTTTCGAAAGGTACGACACCTCATGGCTGAACTCGGCTTCTGGAAGCAGGCGACCGCCAATCCCGAGCGCATCGCGCTCGTCACGCCCGACGGGCGCCGCGTGAAGGCCGGCGACTTGCTCGCGCGTTCGAACCAGATCGTGCACGGTCTCCGCAAGCTCGGTCTCGCGCAGGGCGACGTCGTCGCGACGTTGCTGCCGAACGACGAGGCAATGATCGAGATGTACCTCGCGGTCACCCAGGCGGGTCTCTACCTCGTCCCGATCAACCATCACCTCGCGGGGCCCGAAATCGCCTACATTCTGGCCGACTCCGCCGCGAAGGTGTTCGTGGCCGACGGACGCTTCGCGGAGATCGCCCGCGCCGGCGCGAACGAGGCCAAGATGCCCGCCGCCGGCTGCTTCGCCGTCGGTGCGATTCCGGGGTTCCAGCCCTATGCGGCGCTCACCGAGGGCATGCCGACGACCGCACCCGCCGATCGCGCTGCGGGTCAGGTGATGAACTACACGTCGGGCACGACCGGGCGGCCGAAGGGCGTGCGGCGCACGCTGATGCCGTTCGATCCCGACACCGTCGGCTCGATGTTCGCCATGTTCCTGTCGATGTTCGGCATCACGCCGGAGGACGACGGCGTCCACCTCGTCGGCTCGCCCCTCTATCACACGGCCGTGCTCGTGTTCGCCGGCTGCTCGCTCCACTTCGGCCACACGCTCTCCGTGATGGACAAGTGGACCCCCGAGGACTCGCTGAAGGTGATCCAGCGTGATCGCGTCACGACGACGCACATGGTGCCGACGCAGTTCCACCGCCTGCTCGCGCTCCCCGACGACGTGAAGAAGAAGTACGACGTCTCGTCGCTTCGCCACGTGGTGCACGCGGCGGCGCCCTGCCCCGTCGACGTCAAGCGCCGCATGATCGAGTGGTGGGGCAAGACGATCTTCGAGTACTACGCCGCGAGCGAGGGCGGCGGGACGCTCGTCACGCCGGACGAATGGGTCGAGCGGCCCGGCACCGTCGGCAAGGCGTGGGCGAGCTCCGAGATCCGCATCCTGACCGACGACGGCGAGACGGTGCCGACCGGTACGCCCGGCACCGTCTACATGAAGCTCGGCGTGCAGGACTTCGAGTACCACGGCGACAAGAAGAAGACCGATGCGAACCGCCGCGACGGGTTCTTCACCGTCGGCGACATCGGGTACCTCGACGATGCGGGCTACCTGTTCCTCTGCGACCGCAAGATCGACATGATCATCTCGGGCGGCGCCAACATCTACCCGAGCGAGATCGAGTCGTGCCTGCTCTCGCATCCGAAGGTCGGTGACGCCGCCGTCTTCGGGATTCCCGACGACGACTGGGGCGAGAGCGTGAAGGCCGTGATCGAGCCGGCGCCCGGCGTGATCGCCGGAAAGGAGCTCGCCGACGACATCGTGGCCTTCTGTCTCGAGCGGATCGCCAAGTTCAAGGTGCCGAAGTCGATCGACTTCATGCCGGAGCTGCCGCGCGATCCGAACGGAAAGCTCTACAAGCGGAAGCTGCGCGATCCGTACTGGGTCGGTCGCGAGAGGGCCATTTAGCGCATTTCGGCCCCGTGCGCTGTTTGCGGCGCAGAAGTGCGCCGCAAACATGCTCCGATGGCCCTCGGACCGCGGAGTGAATCCGCGGTCCTCGCTCAAAAGACGGTGGCATGAAGATCGGATTGAACCTGCCTGTCATGGCGCCCGGCCTCGACCGGGATCTTCTCCTCGCGTGGTGTCGGGCGATCGACGAGGGGCCGTTCTCGTGTCTTGCCGTCGGGGAGCGGATCAATTTTCCGAATCCCGAGCTCACCGTCACGATCGCGGCGGCGGCGGCGTGGACCTCGCGCGTGCCGCTCTTCTACAACGTGCTCGTCCTGCCGATGCACCCGGCGGCGCGGGCTGCGAAGCAGATCGCCACGCTCGACGTGCTCTCGAAGGGCCGGGTCGTGCTCGGGGTCGGTGTCGGCGCGCGCGAGGACGACTACGACGCGGTCGGGGCCAAGTGGACGGGGCGGCTCGCGACGCTCGAACGCCAGGTGCGCGCGATGCGCGCGTACTGGGCGGGGGAGCCGGCGTCGAGCCTGACGACGGCGCCCATCGAGCCGCGGCCCATCCAGCCCGGCGGACCGAAAGTCCTGATGGGGGCGCTCTTCCCGAAGGCGATCACCCGCGCGGCGCACTTCGCGGACGGAATCCTCGGGTTCTCCTTCACGCTCGCCCGCGAGGAGCTCGACTACGCCTTCGAGGGCGCGCGCAACGCCTGGAAGGCTGCGGGTCGTCCGGACAGGCCGACGTTGATCACCGGCTCGTGGTTCGCGCTCGGGCCGCGCGGTCGCCAGCAGATGGACGACTATCTCGGCCGCTACCTGAGCTTCCTCGGACCGAGCGCCGCCGGTCTGATTCCGCTCGTGCGCACCATCGACGCGCAGGGGGTGCGCGACGCGGTGGCGCGCGCCCGCGACGCCGGCGCCGACGAGATCGTCTTCGCCCCGACGACGCTCGACCCGGCCGAGGTCAAGCGGCTCGAGGATCTGCTGTTCTGACCGGCGATGCGCGCGCGCTCAGGAGAAGGCCGGCTGCGCCAGGACGTAGGCGCTCATCGGCAGGGTCTCGAAGCGCGCGAAGTCGATGAAGCGTTGGACGCTCGCCGTCATGCGGCTCTGCTGAGCCGCGACCTCCTCCGCCGTCGACGCGGCAAAGAAGCGCAGCGGATCGGTCGCCGCCTCGGCCGGGAAGCCTTCCTCGACGATCGCCACCCATGGGGGCGCGTCCGGCATGAGAGGACGCGCGAGGACGTTCTGCACGTACACGAACGTCCGCTGCGTTTCGATCGCGACCGCGGTGTGGTCGCCCTGCCAGCGCGCGAGCCAGTCCGCGTAGTCGAGGTCCGCGGGCTTCTCGAGGAACGCGACCGTGTAGAGGCCGGGCACGCGCTCGCCGAGGACGACCGGGTGCGCCGCGTTCGGCAGCGGCACCGACTCGAGCACGAGCCAGCCGGCCAGGCGATCCAGCGTGCTCGCGAGGATCGCTTCGAGGGGTCCGCGGCGGAGCGCCGAGTCGAGCCAGATCGACACGACGGCGGTGGGGTCACGCTGCGCGATGCGAAGTCCCGGCACCGCCGCGTCGTCGGCGAGGAGCACCGTGAGCCCGCGAGCGCCGGCCGCGCGCAGCGCGTCGGCGGTCTTGCCGAGGAGAGCCGCGCGAAGGTCGGCGATCGTCACGTCGTCCGGCTTCCAGCCGACGTACATCAGCTTTTCCACGCGCCCCGTATAGGTGCAGGCGGCGGCGGCGAGCAACCGAGGAGCCGATCATGAGCGCGAAAGAGGTGGTGGCGTCCGACGTGCGGGACGCGCGCGAGGTGCGGAGCTGGGACCGCGAGGCCGACGTGGTCGTCGTCGGTCTCGGCTGCGCCGGCGCGTGCGCCGCGATCGAGGCGGCCGAAGGGGGCGCCGAAACCCTCGTGCTCGAGCGCGCCGGTGGCGGCGGCGGTACGTCGGCGATGGCGGGCGGCCTCATCTATCTCGGCGGTGGCACACCGGTGCAGGAAGCGTGCGGCTACCACGACACGCCCGACGGCATGTTCACCTTCCTCATGGCGGCGTGCGGCCCCGCGGCCGACGAGGCGAAGGTCCGGGTCTACTGCGACGAGAGCGTCGCGCATTTCGACTGGTTCGAGGCGCATGGCGTCCCCTTCAAGCGGAGCTTCTATCCCGAGCCGTCGATGGAGGCGCCGACCGACGACTGTCTCGTCTTCTCGGGCGGCGAGGACGCGTACCCGTTCGACGAGCTGACGCCCGCCGTGCCGCGTGCACACAAGCCGCAGACCCCGAACGCCGCGGGCGGCTTTCTCATGCAGCGCCTGATCGCGGCGACCGAGAAGAGCGGTGCCACGGTCGTCACGGACGCGCGGACCGACACGCTGGTGGTCGAACGCGACGGCCGCGTCGTCGGCGTCGTCGTCCGCCACGACGGCGCGGAACGGGTGATCCGCGCGCGGCGCGGCGTGGTGCTCGCGGCCGGCGGGTTCGTCCAGAACGACGGCATGCTGCTCCGCCATAGTCCGCTGCTCCGAAAGTGCAGCTTCCGGCTCGGAGTCGAGGGTGACGACGGCCGCGCGATCCGCATGGCGATGGGGGCCGGCGCCGACGTCGCTCGGATGCAGGCGGGCGAGGTCGCGGTCCCGATCACGCCGCCCCGCCGTCTCGTTCGCGGCATCCTGGTCACGGCCGCGGGTCAGCGCTTCATCAACGAGGACGCCTACTACGGACGCATCGGCCAGGAGGGCCTCTTTCGGCACGGCGGTCGGATGTTCCTGATCGTCGACACCGCGATCTACGAGCGGAACCTCGCGGGCTTCGAGGCGCACTACGTCGAGGAGACGATCGCCGATCTCGAGCGTGTCGTCGGGTTTCCGTCCGGCAGCCTGATCCGCACCGTCGAGCTCTACAATCAGCACGCGGGGCGCGGCGAGGATCCGCTGTTCCACAAGCGGAAGCCGTTCCTCCAGCCGCTCGTGCAATCGCCGTTCGCTGCGATCGATTGCAGCACCGACAAGGTGCTCTGGGCGACGTTCACGCTCGGCGGGCTCCGAACGACGCCGGGGAGCGAGGTGCTGCGCCCGGATGGGCAGATCATCCCCGGCCTGTTCGCCGCGGGGAGGACGACCAACGGCATCGCCGCCGAAGGCTACGTCAGCGGCATCTCGATCGGCGACGGCACCTTCTTCGGGAGAGCCGCAGGCCGCAACGCCGCCCAGGCCTGAAATAGCGCGGCCCCCGGATCGACTCCGGGGGCCGCGGTCCATCGGGGCGTTTTTCGAGCGCAATTCCGTGCCCGGAAAAGCGCACGGGGACGTCAGTAAACGATGACCGAACGCGCGACCTCGCCCTTCTCCATCGCTTCGAACGCGGCGTTCACGTCGTCGAGCTTGATCTTCTTCGAGACGAGCTCGTCGATCTTGAGGCGCTTCTGCATGTAGAGGTCGAGGAGGAGCGGCATGTCGCGGCGCACGTTCGCCGAGCCGTAGAGGCAGCCGAGGAGGGACTTCTCCTCGAGCGACAGCATCATGCCGGGGATCTCGACGTTGGTGCCCATCGGGACCACGCCGACGCAGACGACCGCGCCGCCGCGCTTCAGCGACAGGTACGCCTGCTGGATCAGCGCGCCCGTGCCGACGACCTCGAACGCATAGTCGACGCCGTGGCCGCCGGTCAGCTCCTTGATCGCGCTTGGCGCGTCCGGGTTGTCCTTGGCGTTGACGATGTCGGTCGCGCCGAACTGCTGCGCGAGCTTCAGCTTCGACGGTGCGAGATCGACCGCGATGATGCGCGAGGCGCCGCAGAGCGCGGCGCCCTGGATGACGTTCAAGCCGACGCCGCCGCACCCGAAGACCGCGACCGTCTGGCCCGGGCGCACCTTCGCGGTGTTGATCGCGGCGCCGACGCCGGTCATGACGCCGCAGCCGACGAGGCACGCGACTTCCAGGGGGATGTCGTCGCGCACTTTGATCGCGGAGGTCGCGCGGACGATCGTGTGATCGGCGAAGGAGCCGACGCCGGCCATGCGCGACACGTCGGTGCCGCCGAGCTCGAACACGGCTTCCTGGCCCATCATCGCCGACTGGATGGCTTGCTCGCAGAGGTGCGTGCGCTCGTTCGCGCAGTAGTGACATTTGCCGCAGTTCGCGACCCACGCGAGCACGACGTGATCGCCGGGCTTCAAGTCGGTGACGCCCTTCCCGACCTCCTCGACGATGCCGGCGCCCTCGTGGCCGAGCACGACCGGCGGTGGCACGGGCAGCTTCGCCTGCACGACGGAGAGATCGGAGTGGCAGACGCCGCTCGCGACCATCTTGACCACGATCTCGCCTTCGCGGAGCGGCTTCAGCTTCAGCGACTCCACTTTGAGCGGCTCCATGAAATTGTGCATGACGGCGCCTTTGACCATGTGACGATGTCCTCCTGGGGTGATTTTGCCGCGACGGCGGTCGTTCGGGCGCACGCACGCCCGCGCTCTCCCTACACGAGTCGCATCGCTTTACAAAGACACCGCGCTCCTTCTACGAGACTCCTCCGGTGATCGCTCCCCATCAGATCGTGTCCTTCACCGGCCACGCCGGCGTGACGCTCGCCGGCGACGCGTGGGGCGATCCCGCGGCCGCGCCTGTCGTGCTGCTGCCGGGCGGCGGACAGACGCGCCACTCGTGGCGCGGCACCGGGCGGGCGATCGCGCGCGCGGGCTGGTACGCGATTTCCCTCGACGCGCGCGGGCACGGCGACAGCGCATGGGCGGAGGACGGTGATTACACGATCGACGCGTTCGCGGCGGATCTCCGCGCGGTCGCGCGGGCGTTGCCCCGGGCGCCCGTGGTCGTCGGCGCGTCGCTCGGCGGGATCACGGCGATGGTCCTCGAAGGCGAGATGCCCGGCACGACGGCCGCCGTCGTGCTCGTGGACGTCGCGGCCAAGATCGAGATCGCCGGCGCCGAGCGCGTGCGCGCCTTCATGACGGCCTTTCCCGACGGCTTCGGGAGCCTCGAAGAGGCGGCCGACGTGGTCGCCGCATATCTCCCGCATCGGCCGCGCCCGCGCGCGCTCGGCGGGCTCACGAAGAGCCTTCGCCAAGGCCACGACGGACGCTGGCGCTGGCATTGGGATCCCCGCTTCCTCGGCGGATCACGTCCGCCGTCCGACGTCGCGAATCCGCCGCGCCTGGCCGCCGCGGCGCGTGGCCTCACCGTGCCGACGCTGCTCGTCCGCGGACGCGAGAGCGACGTGCTCTCGGAAGAAGGCGCACGCGAGTTCCTCGCGCTCGTACCCCACGCGCGCTACGCCGACGTCTCCGACGCCGGCCACATGGTCGCCGGCGACCGCAACGACCTCTTTACCGACGCCGTCGTCGGATTCCTCGGCGATCTGTCGAACGACAAGAAAGATCTCTGACATGCGTCGTGTGATCGGCATCCTTCTCTTGATCCTCGTGGTCGGCGTGAGCGTGTGGGCGGTGCGGCTGCTCTGGCTCGCGGGCACCTTCCGGAGCATCACGCCGCACTTCGCGGGCGAGTGTCATCTCGTGGGCGGACCGATCGGTCCCGAGGACATCACGATCCATCCCCGCACGGGGGTCGCGTACGTGTCGGCGAGCGACCGGCGCGCGATCCAGTCCGGAACCGCGGTACCGGGCGCGATCTGGGCGTACGATCTGAACGCACCGCAACCGGTGCCGGTGAATCTGACGCCGAACGCCGATACGCGCTTCCAGCCGCACGGCATCAGCATCTGGGCCGGCGCCGACGGGCGGGACGCGCTCTTCGTCGTGAACCATCCCGTGAACGGCGACACCGGCGCCGCGCACAGCATCGAGATCTTCGACCTCACCGAGGGCGGGCTGTTGCATCGGGCGACGCTCACGGACCCGCTGCTCGTGATGCCGAACGACCTCGTGGCCGTCGGCATCGATCGGTTCTACGTCACCAACACCCACAGCAACCCGCCCGGTCGCATGCAGACGATCGAGACGTATCTCCAGATGAAAGGCGCCCAGGTCCTTTTCTACGGGCCCGGCGGGTTCCGCCCCGCCATTCGCGAGCTCGTGCTCCCGAACGGCATCAACGTGAGCCCGGACGGTCGCACGCTCTACGTCGCGTCGACGACCGGCCGCGCCGTTCGGATCTACGACCGCGATCCGGGAAGCGAGGCGCTGGCGTTTCGGCGCGCGGTCCCGCTCGGCAGCGGCCCCGACAACATCGAGGTCGACGAGCACGGGAACCTCTGGATCGGCTCGCATCCGAAGCTGCTGCGGGTCGAGGCGCACCGGGACGATGCCGCGACGCTCTCGCCGTCCCAGGTGCTGCGGGTGACGCCCGACGGCGCGGTCGACGAGATCTACCTGGACGACGGCAGCCAGCTCTCCGGGTCGAGCGTCGCGGCGGTCCGCGGCCGGCGGCTCTTGATCGGCGAGATCTTCGACGACGGGTTCCTCGACTGCACCATGGCCGAGCAGTGAGCCCCGTCCGACTCGCCCGAACCGGCTGACCTCGCGAAAAGTGCAACATGTTTCATTTTCCTCGCCGGGCTGCTACACGACCTCGATCTCGCCGTGACCCATCCGCTGACACCCCACTGTCCTAGCCGCTGGAGCGCTTCCCTTGCCCGATAAGCGCCGCACGGCCGCCGACGTCGTCGCGGAGCTGCGCGACGGCATGACGATCGGCATCGGCGGTTGGGGCGCGCGCCGGAAGCCGATGGCGCTCGTGCGGGAGATCCTGCGGTCGCCGCTGCGCGATCTGACGATCGTCGCCTACGGCTGGTTAGTGGTCGGGCGCTCGCCCACCGCCACCAACGTGCGCAAGCTCGTGCTCGGGTGCGTTTCGCTCGATCTCATCCCGCT
>DAIQBH010000143.1:0-3075 GCA_036781285.1 Thermodesulfobacteriota bacterium
CGCGAGGACGCCGCCGAGGCGCGCGGTCCACGTGCGGGTCGGGACGAGCTTCCCGGCCGCCGGGTCGACCGCCAGGCCCAGCACCTCGAGCGCTTCGACACCGAGGAGCGGCGGGTCGCACTCCGCGATGACGGCTGTCGTGACTCCGGTCCGGCCATCGATGTCCACGCCCACCTGGCATACTTGGGCGTCGATCTGCCGGCCGTCGGCCAGCGTGACGGGGTACCGTTGCGGAAATCGAGTGACGCCGAGCCGGTCCGCGAGCGCGGGCGAAATGAGCGAATAGGTCGCGCCGGTGTCGACCATGATCGTCATCTCCTCCGACCGGACGGCCGAGAGCTTCAGGCGCTGGTAGACGTGCCCCATGGCGATGGTGCTACCACGCGGTCGCCGTCGCCGCGACGCTACTCGGCGCTACCCCGCCGAGCGCTCGAGCGCCGCGAGCATGTGCCGTTCGACGTCGGCGTACGGCATGCCGAGCGCGGCACGAAACGCGGCGTCGGTGCTGTCGGCCGTGGCCATCGCTTCGAGCAGCCGGCGCACGTTGTAGCCGCCCTTGTGATCGAGCAGCCACTTGGCGGCGAAGTAGGCCTGTGAGTACGCGAGGCTCGCTTGGTCACGGTCGAAGCGCGTGAAGCCGCCTTCCAGGTCGGTGAGCGACATCACGCTGCCGTCGGCGACCGCCATGCGCAGGCGATTCAACCGGCCTTCGTCCCCCGTCTCCTCCGCGACCTGCGCGAGCCCTTCGTTCAACCAGACGGGCGTCTTTCCTTTCGACAGGGTGACGATCGCGGCGTGCGCGTACTCGTGCCGCACGGTGCGGGCGAGCCGCTCGCTGCCGCGCGCGAGGCCGCCGATCGGCATCTTGATGCGGCCGTCGTAGATGCCGCCGCTCCAGTGCGGTGAGCCGGTGACCTCGCGGAAGGTCTGGTCGGGATAGAGGACCACCTCGAGGCGCTCCAGCGGGTAGTACGCGAAGCGCGCGCCGACCCGGCGGTACGCGTCCTCGAGCGCGTTCAGCACGGTGCGCGCGGCCTCCGTGTCTTCGCGGCCCTCGATCTTGATGACGAAGTGCGAGCTCCCGAGGGAGTGGTAGTCGGCTTCGGCCTCGGCGTCGCGCTTCAGGCGCGCGATCGTGTCGGCGAGCCCCGGCTGGTCGGCGCCGGCCTCGACGGCCTTCTCCAGCATCCCGAGCGCCTTCGTCTGATCGTGGCGGTCGAGGTGGATGCGCCCGAGCGTGAGATACGTCTCCGCGTCGCCGGCGCCCTGGTCGAGCGCGCGCTCGAGGTTCGCGCGCGCCTGATCGCCGTTGCCGACGCGGTACTGCGCATAGCCGAGACCGCGGCGGATCTCGCCGCGGTCGCCGAGCCTGAGCGCCTCGTTGAAGCGGACGATCGACTCCCGGAAGCGCTCGGCGCCGACGTCGGCGAACGCCGCGTTGATGAGCGCGGCCTGGAGATTCGTGCGGTAGAGGTCGTTCGCGGGCTCGAGTCGGCGCGACTCGCGCAGCAGCTCGATCGCGCGCGCGAGATCACCCGACTCCGCGAGTGCGACCGCCTCTCGATTCACCCGCTCCGCGTCGGAGATCGGCGCGGCCTCGGGCTCGGCATCGCCGGACGCCGCGATCGATTCGGCGACCACACCGTCGTGCTCCGCCGCGCCGTCGATCGCGTCGCCGCCGGTCGCGAGGAGCGGCTCGGCGATCGGCGCCGCGACCGGACGACGCGGGTGGCCGCCGCCCACGCCGTAGTACCCGAGCGCGACGCTCGCGCAGGTCAGGAGGATCAGGAGAGCCGCTCGGCCGAACACGCCCACCGTCGTGCCGTCCGTCCGCCCCGTCCTCAGTGCACGTTGCGCGGCAAGTCGGTCGCTTCGGAGATCGCGCCGAACGCCGACTCGTAGCGCTGGATGTTCTCCTGGAGCGCCCGCACGATGCGTTTCGCGTGCTCCGGCGTCGTGATGACGCGCGAGCGGAGCGCCGCCGATTGATTCGCCCCCGCCTGATTCGGCGGTACGAAGAGGAAGTCGAGGATGAACTCCTCCTTCCGATGGCTCACCATCATGAGGTTCGCGTACACGCCGAGACTCGTCGCCGGATCGGCCTGGATCGCCATCTGATGATGGTGGTGGTGATGTTGATGCGTCTTCTCGTCCTCGGCCATCAGGAAGCTCCTTCTTCGAGGAGCGCCACGAACCGCTTCGCGTACGCTGGGCCCGTACCCTGGTCCTCGTGCTTGAAGTAGACGAACACCTCGTTCCAACCCGCGTCCTTCACGCGCGACACCCAGTCGGCGATCGCGGCCTCGTCGTAGTCCGTGCGCCGGAGACGCAGGTAGCCGAACGGCGTGGTGCGCTCGACGGGAGTCGTGCGCTCCTCGCTGTCGGCGATGCAGAGTGCCACCCCGAAGCGCTTCAGGACGTCGTACGTGTCGTCGGAGAGCCACGACGCGTGGCGGAACTCGACCACGGGTTTCAATCCCGTCGGCAGCTCGTGCAGGAACACCTCGAGCAGCTCGACGTCCTTCTTCATGAACGGTGGCAGCTGGAAGAGCAGGGGGCCGAGCTTCGGACCGAGCGTTTTCGCGATCGAGCAGAACGACGCGAGCGTGTCCTCGACGCTGCGGAGGCGCTGGTCGTGGGTGATCCGGCGCGGCGCCTTCAGCGCGAAGCGGAAGCGGTCCGGAACCTCCGCGGCCCAATTCGTGAGGATGCGATTCGTCGGCATCCGGTAGAACGTGTAGTTGATCTCGACGCTCGTGAACTGCCCGCCGTAGAAGGCGAGCATCTGCTTGTCGGGAAGGTCGTCGGGGTAAAAGGTCCCCTTCCATTCCTGATAGTTGTACCCAGAGGTTCCGACCCAGTAGTCCGCCATGCCTGCCTTCCGTGTCGATGCGTCACGCGGCGTTTCTCAGAACGCCGGGCATTATTGACGGGTCGACGGAACCGGTTCAACCGGGGTCATTGCGGTGCGGGACGCGGCGTGCGGCCCGCGTCGGGCGGCGGCGGCACCGCGACGGCGGGCGCGTTCCGCTCGGCCTCGCGCTGGTTCGGCGTCTTCGGTGGCGTGTCGGTGAG
>DAIQBH010000143.1:3175-15843 GCA_036781285.1 Thermodesulfobacteriota bacterium
CGCTTCAAGATCCCCTACGCCGAGGAGCTGAACCCGCAGCAGCTCGAGGCGGTGACGACGCTCGACGGCCCCGTGCTCGTCGTCGCCGGCGCCGGCAGCGGCAAGACGCGCACGCTCGTCTACCGCGTCGCGCGCCTGGTCGAGAGCGGCGTCACGCCGGGGCAAATTCTCTTGCTGACGTTCACCCGCAAGGCGGCGGAGGAAATGCTGCGCCGCGCTGGCGGGCTCGTCGGTGGGAGCTGCGCGCAGGTCGCGGGCGGCACGTTCCACTCCTTCGCCCACCAATCACTGCGCCGCTACGCGAACGAGATCGGGCTCCCGCCGGGCTTCACCATCCTCGACCGCGGCGACAGCGAGGACGTCATCGGCCTCGTCCGCGGCGAGCTCCAGCTCGACAAGAAAGAGCGCCGCTTCCCGCGGAAGCAGACGCTCGGCGAGATCTTCAGCATGGCGGTCAACAAGGGCACGACGGTCGTCGATCTCGTCGAGACCGCGTACCCGCACCTCGCCGAGGAGATCGAGGATCTGCTGCGCGTCTATGCGCGCTACACGGAGTTCAAAGAAGGGAAGGGGCTGCTCGATTACGACGACCTCCTCGTGAAGCTCCGGAACGCCCTCGCGACGCACGCCGCGTTCGCCGCTCATCTCGGCCGCCAGTACCGGTATCTCATGGTCGACGAATACCAGGATACGAACGCGCTCCAGGCGGAGATCGTGCGTCTCCTCGCCCAGTCGCACGACAACGTCATGGTCGTCGGCGACGACGCGCAGTCGATCTATCGCTTCCGCGGCGCCGACTTCCGGAACATCCTCGACTTCCCGAACCTCTTTCCGGGCACGCGGGTGATCACGCTCGACCAGAACTACCGGTCGACGCCGCCGATCCTCGACCTCGCGAACGAGATCATCAACCAGGCGACCGAGAAGTACACGAAGAACCTCTTCTCGCGCCGCGAGCCGGGCGAGAAGCCCGGGCTCGTGCAGGCGCTCACCGAGCCCGAGCAGTCGCGCTTCGTCGCCCAGCGCATCCTCGAGCTCCGCGAGGAGGGGGTTCCGCTCCAGGACATCGCCGTCCTCTTCCGGTCGAGCTTCCACTCGTTCGACCTCGAGCTCGAGCTCGGCCGGCGCGACATCCCGTTCGTGAAGCGCGGCGGGTTCAAGTTCATCGAGACTGCGCACGTGAAGGACGTCCTCGCGCACTTGCGGGTGATCGCGAACCCCGCCGACGCGGTGTCGTGGAACCGCATCCTGCTCCTGCTCGACGGCGTCGGACCGAAGAAGGCCGGCGAGATGCTGGCCGCGCTCGGCGGTGCGGAGCCCTGGGCTCGCCTCGCCGAGGTGAAGCTCCGCGGTCAGGCCGCGGCCGACGTGACCCGGCTCGCCGCAGTGCTCGGGGAGGTCTCACGGATGAGCGAGCCGAGCGCCCAGGTCGCGCGCGTGCTCTCGTATTACGAGCCCGTGCTCCGCCGCGTCTACCGCGACGACTACCCGAAGCGCGAGCGCGACCTCGAGCACTTCGCGACGATCGCGGGCCGCTATCGCGCGACCGGCCCGCTCCTCGCCGACATGGCGCTCGAGCCGCCGACCGACAGCGTCGGCGGGATCCTCGCCGCCGACGGCGAGGACGAGGGCATGATCACGCTCTCGACCATCCATTCGGCGAAGGGCCTCGAGTGGCACACGGTCTTCGTATTGTGGGCCGCCGACGGACGTTTCCCGTCGATGTACGTCGTCGGCGACGACGCCGACCTCGAGGAGGAGCGCCGCCTCATGTACGTCGCGGTGACGCGCGCGAAGGATCTGCTCTATCTGACGTACCCGATCGAGATCTACGACCGCGGCGTCGGCGTCATCCTCGGGAAGCCCTCGCGGTTCGTCGCGGACGTCGACGAGGCGTTGCTCGAGCCGATCGCGCTGATCGACGAGGACGTCTGATCGCGCGATGGCGGTGCACTAGGCGCTGAGGCTCGCGAGCGGCTCCGCCTCGTCCACGAGCGGCCCCACGTCGAGCGTCGGCTCGATCGGCAGCAGGAGCGCGAACGTCGAGCCTTCGCCGGGCGCGGTGCGCACGGCGATGTGGCCGCCCATGCTGGCGGCGAGGCGGGCGCTGATCGCGAGGCCGAGCCCCGTGCCCTCGTGACGGCGGGTCGACGAGCCGTCGAGCTGGAAGAAGGCCTGGAAGAGGCGCCGCAGGTCCTCCGGTCGGATGCCTACGCCGGTGTCGGTGACGGCGATCTCGGCGTACTCGCGGCCGCGCGCGTCGGGACCCGGATCCGGCACGACGCGCTGCCAGGGCGTCGCGTGGATCGACGTCGTGCGCAGCGCGAGCCGGATCGGGCGGCCGCCGGAGAACTTGACGGCGTTGGCGGCGAGGTTCGTGACGATCTCCTCGACGCGCGCGCCGTCGCCGATCACGCGCGGTGCATCGGTCGGCAGCGTCACCTCGACGAGGCTCGCGACGTCGCCGGCGAGCGCCCGCATGTCGCCGGCCACCTTGTCGACGATCGCCGGCAGCCCGAGCGGGTCGCGCGCGAGCTCGAGCGCGCCCGCCTCCATCTTCGAGAAGTCGAGGAGCTGCACGATCAACCGATAGAGCGCGACGGAGTTCTCGTGGATGCGCGCGAGCCATCCACGTTGCTCGGCGGTAGCCCCGGGCATGTAGTCGACCAGCATCTCGGTGTAGCCGAGGATCGAGACGAGCGGCGTGCGGAGCTCGTGGGTGATGTTCGCGAGGAAGGCGTCGCGGTGCTTGCTGGACTGTTCGAGCTCGAGCCGTTGGAGGAAGTCGTGCTGATGGGCGCGATGCAGCGTCCGGTGGCTCACGACCATGATGAGGGCGGTCGAGCCGAGGAAGAACAGGTTCTGGACGAAGGTGGCGACGTCGGGGATGCCGCCCCACGCCGCGCAGACGAGCACGTAGCTGCCGATCAGCGCGCCAGCGGCCGCCGCCGAGAATGCCGGGGTCCATGGCAACAGCACGGCCGCGCCGAGCATGACGAGATTGATGCCGGCGTAGTAGCCGCTCGAACCGCCGGCATCGAGCCCGGTCATCAGCGCCACGCCGAAGCCGGCTTGCCACACCATGAAGAAGCTGACCGCAGCGACGTGCCGGCGCCCGGCTTCGGCGCGCAAGAGGGCGAGCGCGACGACGCAGCAGAGCACCATGATCGCGCGGATGGCGAGCAGCTCCGCCACCACCGCCGGGTGCAACAGCAGGTCGAGCGCGAAGAACAGCGGAACGAGGAGGAGCGCGATCCGGCACATCAGCCGGAGACGCTCGACCATGCTCTCGCGACGCTCGTCGGCAAACCGCTGCTCGGCGTCGGGGCGGTCGGAGAAGAGCACGCCCAGCGGCGTGCGCGCCGACGTCGAGGAAGAGGGTCGCACGACCGTCCGTTCGCCCGGGCTCAGGAAGACTTACGGAGCTCGAACGCTGGGGTCGGCGCCGACATCGGCAGCGGCGACGCAGGGGGGGAGTACCGCACGAACCGATCACGCCACGCGGGCGCCGTGGCTTCGCGCGTGAGCACCTCGGCCGCTTGGTCGTCGGGCGCGTGCTCGCGCTCCCAGCGTCGCAATCGGACGCACTGGAGCACCGCACGCAACGTGGTCAGGTGCGAGACGTCCTCGGGCGACAGCGTGATGTCGAACGATCGCTCGAGGTTGGCGGCGAGCCGGCGCTGGACCTCGGGCGACTCGATGCCGGGAAGGGTGGTTCTCGATCGCGCGGACCGCATGTCCTTGCCGCAACTGACCGAGACGACGTCGCGGACGTTCTCTCCGAAGTACATGCCGACGTGCGTTGCAATTTGAGAGCCAGACGCACCGCTCCAAAGCGGGGCAGTTGATGCTTCCATCAATGCGAAGTGTTTCAACTACTTAAGGAAGAGGGCGGCGGCCATTCCCGTCAGATGCCGTGGTGTCTGCCCTTTCACTGCGCGACGCGGTTTGTAGGTTGGGCGACAACGCGGCGTCGCTCGGCACCGGAGAGATGACGCAGTTGCGCGCCCACACGCCCCCCGTGGAGCATTGCCTCAGCGCCCGGTGAACCGAGGCGGCCGTTTTTCGAGGAACGACGCGACCCCCTCCTTGAAGTCGTCGCTCGGGAAGCTCTGCACCATCTCGGTGTCGGTTTCGGCCGATGCGGTCGCGAGGTCGGTGAACTGGTGGGTGTAGACGAGCCGCTTCATGACCGCGATCGAGCGCGGCGAGCTGAGGGTCGCGAGCTCGGTCGCACGCTCGTAGACGTGGGGCAGCAGCTCGTCGTGCGGCACCACGGCGTTCACGAGCCCCATGGTCTTCGCTTCGGCGGCGTCGATGACGCGTCCGGAAAAGAGGAGATCACAGGCGTGCGCCGGGCCGATCAATCGGGGGAGCATCCACGAGCTCCCGTGCTCGCTGATGAGGCCGCGCCGCGCGAACGCGGTCGTGAAGCGGGCGCGATCCGAGGCGATTCGGATGTCGTAGTAGAGCATGTGCGTGAAGCCGAGCCCCGCGACCGGGCCGTTGATCGCGGCGATGACCGGCTTCGGGATGCTCTGCGGATACGCGTACGGCGTCGCGAGGGCGGGATGGAGCGGCGTGATCTCCGGGCGCGACTCGATCACCTGCTCCGTTTCGGTGCTGCCCGCTTTCCCGGTCTGGATCTCGCGCAGGTTCTGCATGTCGGCACCGGAGCAGAATCCCCGCCCCGCGCCGGTGACGACGATCACCCGGACGTCGTCGTCGGCCGCGGCGGCGCCGAAGGCGGCATAGAGCTCCTTCCCCATGCGCGGCGTCCAGGCGTTCAGCCGCTCCGGACGGTTCAGGGTGATGGTCGCGATGCGGTCGCGGACGGCGTAGTCGATCTGCTCATAGGCCATGGGGGCGCGGACCTCCGGGCGGGTCTTGTAACGCCCGCCGTGGACCCAGGCAACGCGGCGACGCCGCGTGCGCGCGCGCGCTTTCACCGCGACGGGCCTCCGGGCTAGGATCCGCCACCCGCGCCTGGGGCGGCCGTAGCATGAACCTCCAACCCGGCAGCACCGCGTCATCCGCATCGCTCGGCGATCGACCCTGGGATGGTCTCGCGCTGATCGCGCGCCGCCTCCCGCGTTTCGCGCTCGGCTGGATGGCGACGATCGTACTCTGGCTCACGGTCTTCGCTCTCGAAGGCTTGCTCGGGGCCGTACCGATCGTGCTGGCCGTGGCGTCGGGCGCGACGCTCGCGGTCGCGATCCGTGTCGCGGGTGCCGCTCCCGCGGCCCCTCGCGTCCTCCCCGTGACGGTCGCCGCCTGCGTGGTCCTCGGCCTCGCCGCGATGGGCATCGTCGTCACGGCCGGTGCCTACGGCGAAATCTTCGCCTTCATGTTGCTGACCCTCTATCTCGCGGCGGCGCTCGTCTTCTGTTGGGGATGGCGCGCCGAGCTCGTGCTCTTGGTTGCGACCCTGGCACCAGGGGCCGTGTTCCTCGATCGGTTCCCGCTCTTCGTGCCGCGCCTCGAGCTCGCGGCGGCGGTTGCGATCGGCGCGGCGGTCGCGCTCCTGCTCGCCGAAGGGACGGCCCGGAACCTGCGCCAGGTCGCGCGCCGCCGCCGGGCGCAGGAAGAAAGCGCGGCCGCGCTCGCGACCTCGCGCGACGCCTACCGCGATCTCGCGGAGCACGCGCCCGACATGATCTGGACCTGCGACCTCGACGGCCGCATGACGTACGCGAACGAGGCCCTGGCGCATTTCCTCGGCGTCCCGGCCGCGGCGATCGTCGGTCGGTCCGCCGCGGCGTTCTGGACGGGTCACCCAGACAATCCGACCCTCGGCGGATGGACCGCCGGGGCGCAGTCCGCGGACCGGCCGATCGCGGTCCAGTGCCACACGCCGCGCGGCGCGCGCTGGGTCGAGGTCGTCGTTTCGGACGTGATGGGACCGGACGGAGCGCTGATCGGCTTCCGCGGCGTGAGCCGCGACGTGCAGGAGCGTCGCGACGCGGAGGCGGCGCTCCGCGCGAGCGAGGAGCGCTTCCGGAACGCGTTCGACTACGCGACCGTCGGCATGGTGGTGGTCGGGCCCGACGGGAAACCGATCGACGTGAATCCCGCGTTCAGCGAGATGCTCGGCTACACGCCCGCCGAGCTGCGCACTCGCACCATGGACACGCTCGCGCATCCCGACGACGCCGCGCGCGCGACCGTCGAAACGATGCGCCTCGTCATGGGCGAGATCCGCGCCTATCAGATGGAGAAGCGCTACTACCACCGCGACGGCCACGTCGTGTGGGGCCTCTTGAGCTGCTCGCTCACGCGCGACGCGCAGGGGCAACCGCTGCATCTCCTCGCCCAGATCCAGGACATCAGCGAACGCAAGGCTACCGAAACGGCGCTCCGCGAGAGCGAAGAGCGCTTCCGAAGCGCCTTCGACGACGCGGGGATCGGCATGGCGCTCACGACGATCGACGGCCGCACGATCCGGGTGAACCCGGCGCTCTGCGCGATGCTCGGGTACAGCGAGTCCGAGATGCTGACCCGCACCATCGAGGCCGTCGTGCACCCGGACGATCGCACGCCGCTCGAAGCCGATCGCGGGCGTCTCGAGGGGGGAGCCGCGCAGTCCTATCGCGCCGAGCGCCGCTATCTCGACAAGCGGGGGCGAGTGCTCTGGGTGCACGTGACGGCGTCGATCGTCCGTGATGCCGCGGGGGTGCCGCTCTATTACCTCGGGCAGATCCAGGACATCACGGAGCGGCACCGCGCCGAGGAGGCATTGCAGGAATCGCTCGCGAAGCTCCGGCTCCTGGCGCGCCGCCAGGTCGCCATTCGCGAGGAGGAGCGCACGCGGCTCGGATTCGATCTCCACGACGACGTCTGTCAGGAGCTCGTCGGAGTCGGCATCCTCGTCGAGTCCCTCCGCCGGAAGCTCGCGCCGATGCCGGCCGAGCACGCCGCCGAGTTCGAGCGCGTGACCCGGTATCTCGCGGGTGTCGTCGAGCACCTCCGGCTTCTCGCGCACGACCTGCGTCCGTTCCTCCTCCAGGACCTCGGGCTCGAGGGCAGCCTCGGGTCGCTCGCGGTCGGCATGTCGACGCCGGCGCTCGCGGTCACGACCCGCATCGCCGCGCCGATCCCGCGGCTCGACGAGGAAACCGAGGTGACCGTCTACCGCGTGGCGCAGGAAGCGCTGTCGAACGCCGTCCGCCATGCCGCGGCGCGGACGATCGAGGTGACGCTCGCGATCGGTCGCAGCGCGCGCACGCGCAACGACGCCGTGCTGACCCTCGAGGTGCGCGACGACGGCTGTGGCTTCGATCCCGCCGCCCGGAAGGCGATGCCGCTCGGGCTCGCCGGCATGGAAGAGCGCGCGCTGGCGCTCGGCGGCCGGCTCGAGATCCGCTCCGCGCCCGGGGCGGGGACGACGGTCGTGCTGCGCTGTCCGGTCGAGCTGCCGGCGGACGGCGTCAGGGAGCTTGCGGGTTCGTCTCCCACACGATCTTCTTCTCCCCCTTCAGCAGCGACCACACCGCGAGCAGCGGCGCGAGATTGACGAGGCAGAAGTAGAGCGGAATGAAGAGCCCTTTCGGCCGGACACCGAACCGGTCGAGCACGAGCGCCAGCAGCGCGCCGCCGTAGAACGCGAGCTGCGCCGCGAACGTCAGCTGGTAGAACGGCGCATCCAGCAGGAACGCGTTCGACACGAACGCCCCGATCAAGAGGAACGGGATGCCCCACCGGAGCAGCCGGTGCGAGATGAGCTGGAAGAGCAGGAACGGATGCCGGATCGGGTTCAAGAGCTCCGTCATGAAGCCGACGCCGCGGATGCCGCGGTTGACGACGCGTGAGCGGCGGCGCAGCTCGTCGCCCATCTCTTTCGACTCGGCGACCTCCCAACAGGTGGCGTCGTCCTCGACGACGGACCGGTAGCCCTTGATCAGCGCGCGCGCCGGCTGCACGAAGTCGCTGATCGCGGCCGGATCGAGGTGCGTGTAGAGGCTCTTCCGCATCGAGTAGATGCAGCCGGTGGCGCCGATGACGGTGAAGATCTGGCTCTCCCAGCGGCGGATCGACGCCTCGTAGCTCCAGTACATCTGCCGGCCCTTGGCGCTCGCCTCCTCGCCCTCGCGGACGTAGCGCACGTCGCCGCCGACGCTGCCGACCGCCGGATCGGCGTAGTTCGCGACCATCGCGCGTACGGCCTGCGGGTCGTACATCGTGCTCGCATCGGAGAAGACGAGGATCTCGCCCTTGGCGACGTCGGCCGCGTGATTCTGGCCGACCGTCTTGCCGCCGCGCGGGAGGTCGAGCAGCGTGACGCGCCCCGGATGCCGGGCCTCGTAGTCTCGAACGATGGCGTTGGTGCGATCCCTCGAGCCGTCCGATGCGACCAGGATGTCGAGCTTGTCGGCCGGGTAGTCGAGCGCCAGCGAGTTGTCGAGCTTGCCGGCGATCACCGGCTCTTCGTTGTAGGCCGCGATCACCATCGTGACCGTCGGCGTGATCGCCGCCTTCGCGACCCGCCGATTGACGACCCGCGACACGAGGAACAGCAGGAGCGGGTAGCCGACGTACACGTAGGCCATTGCGCCCACGCACGACCAGAAGACGATCGCCATCTCAGTTCAGGTCGAGGCAGTCGCGCATCGGCGCGAAGCGGAAGTCGCGGAGCAGGCGTCGCAGCTTCCCCTCCGTGCGCCCGAGGTTCACGTAGTGGCTGCTGAAGCCGCGGCGGCCCGCGGTCTTCATGCGCGGATGGTCGGGATCGATCTCCCACGGGTGGATGTAGAAGACGGTGCCCTGGTTCTCCTGGCGGTTCACCCGGCGCATGCCCCACTTCATGTACGCGTACGGAAAGATGCGGAGCCAGCCGCCGCCGCCGAGCGGCATGTTCCGCCCGAGGATCTCGGTCGTCGTGATCGGGAACTCGACGAGCTTTCGGCCGTCCTTCTCGCGGATCACGTACGGAAAGCGCTGGGCATCCGGCATCCCGTAGAGGGAGTCCTTCACCGGAAACACGCTCGAATCGTAGCGGTAACCCTTCTCGAGCAGCACGTCGGGACCCCACTGCGACTTCGCCGTGAAAGAGAAGGAGGGGGCGCGATAGCCGAGGACGGCCTCGCCGGTGATGTCCTCGAGGATCTTCTTGGCGCGCTCGACGTCGGCGCCGAACTGCTCCGGAGTCTGCTCGTAGACGATCCGGTGGGCATAGCCGTGGGAGGCGACCTCGTGGCCCGCCTTGTGGATGTCGCGCACGATGTCGGGCCAGCGTTCGGCGTTCCAGGTGAGGACGAAGAACGTCCCCTTCACGCCGGCCTCGGCCAGCATGCCGAGGATCTTGTCGGTGTTCCGGCGAACACGTGACTCGTATTGGTCCCAGGTGTCGAACGGGACGACGGCGTCGAAGTCGGCGACCTGGTACCAGTCCTCGACGTCGACCGAAAAGGCGTTCACGGGAGTCTGCATCGCGGCGGGAGGAAACCATACCCGAAGGCCCGACGGACGAACAACCCGAGATCGTGGCGCCATCGGGTCTGCGAGTGTATCGGCTCGGCGCTGGAAATCGTGTGGCCATAGGGGTTTCGCGAATGCGTCGCGGGCGCGACCGGTGCTAGGACTGCGAGGGCCAGGTCGCTCAACCCCCCTCTGCCAGGCGGCCGCGAGACCAACCAGCCGCCACCAGTGCCGTGACCCGCACGACGCCTCCGGGCCTCCTGCGGCTTCCGTCTCCAGGAAGGAGGCTCGTCTCGTGCCCGTCGCCCCCTATCGTGCGATCGGCTGCGCGCTCCTCGCGTTCGTCTTCGCGAGCCCGGCCGCCGCCGCCGTCATCGTCGTCCAACCGTCGAATCAGGACGCGTTCATCCGCAAGAACTTCCCGAACCGCATCGCCGGCGCGAACCCGACCAATCAGCGGATCCGCGTACAGGCGTCGCCGCCGAACACGCAGGTGTGGCGCGGCCTCGTGCAGTTCAGCCTCGCGGGCATCCCATTCGGGTCGACCGTCAATTCGGCCGTCGCGGAGCTCTCCGCGGGCAACAATCCCGGCAACGCGACGCTCTCGCACGGTCTCCACCGCATCACGGCCGGCTGGCTCCAGAGTGCCGTCAAATGGAACAACGCGCCGCCCTTCGTGGCCGCGCCGACCGACACCGCGCTCGTCGGGACGGGCACCGGCTTCAAGCCCTTCGACGTGACGCCCGACGTCCAGCAGGCCGTCGACCTCTGCGCGGCAGACCACGGCTGGATGGTGAAGGACCAGAACGAGACGGCGACCAACGACATGGTCAACTACGTTTCGCTCGAGGACATCCATCCCGCCCAGCTCGTGAAGCGGCCGAAGCTCACGGTCGACTTCACGCCGCCGCCGTGTGTGACCGACGCCGACTGCGCCGACACCAACTTCTGCACGACGAACGAGCAGTGCGTCGCCGGCGAGTGCGTCGTGACCCCCGTCGTCTGCGACGACACCGATCCGTGCACCGACGACATCTGCGATTGCGCGCTCGGCTGCATCAATGCCAACATCTGCAACGACGGCTTCACGTGCACGACCGACACCTGCGACCCCGACACGCTCGAATGCACGAACACGCCGAACGACGCCGTCTGCGACGGCCAGTGCACGGACGGCGTCTGCGACGCCGACCCCGACAGCCTGACCGTCGACCCGATCACCGGTTGCGAGATCACCTCCACCGAGCCGGACGGCACCGGGTGCAACGATGCCGACGCCTGCACGTCGACCGACGTCTGCACCGGCGGCGTCTGCGGCGGCGCGCCGGTCGTCTGCACGCCGCTCGATCAGTGCCACGACGCCGGCACCTGCACGGCCGGGGTGTGCTCCAATCCGTTCAAGGGGAACGGCGAGCCCTGCGACGACGGCAGCCTCTGCACCGCGCCCGACGCGTGCGACGGCGCGGGCGCCTGCGTCGGCGGGAACCCGGTCGTGTGCACCCCGCTCGACCAGTGCCACGACGCCGGCGTCTGCGACGACGGGACCGGGCTCTGCTCCGACCCGCCGAGCGCCGGCGGCACCGGCTGCGACGACGGCGACCTCTGCACGCAGACGGACGAATGCGACGGGGCGGGCGGCTGCGTCGGCGCGAATCCGGTCGTCTGTGTCCCCCTCGATCAGTGTCACGAGGCCGGCACGTGTGATTCCGGAACCGGCCTCTGCTCCGACCCGCCGACCGCGAACGGCACCGGCTGCGACGACGGCAACGCGTGCACGATCGGCGACGAGTGCAGCGGCGGCGCGTGCGTCGGCGACTCGATGACCTGCGGCGACGGCATCGTGCAGATCGGCTGCCTCGAGGATTGCGACATCCCCGGCGGCGGTCCGAATTGCACGGCCGACTGTCATTTCATCTGCGGCCCGGCGCCCGATCCCGGATGCCGCGCCCCCGCGCTCGCGGGGAAGGGGACGGTCCTCCTCAAGGACAAGTCGCCCGACAAGAGGGACGCCTTCAACTGGAAGTACACGAAGGGCGCCGCAACGACGCTCGCGGACTTCGGCGATCCGCTGACCGCGACCGACTACACGCTCTGCGTGTGGGACGCCTCGGCCGCCCCGCAGCCGATCCTCCTCGCGCACGCGCCCGCCGGCGGCACGTGCGGCACCAAGCCGTGCTGGAAGACGATCAAGGGCGGCTTCAAGTACAACGACAAGCTCTTCACCCCCGATGGTCTCCAGCAGGTCCTGCTGCGATCGGGCCCCGCCACCAAGGCGAAGATCCTCGTCAAAGGGAAGGGCGCCGACTTGCCGATGCCAGGTCTGCCGCTCACGGCACCGGTGACCGTGCAGCTGAAGAGCGAGTCGGGCGTCTGCTGGCAGGCGAGCTACTCGACGCCGCAGAAGAACCTGCCGGAGCAATTTCGCGCGAAGGCCGACTGAGGAATCGCGAAAGCCGCCGGAGCGGTCGCGCTCCGGCGGTTGTGCTCGTAGGCGCTGCGCGCTAGTCGCCTGCCCGTGGAGGTCCATGCGACGCGGACGCGGGACGAGTTCATGGCGCTCGTCCATGGCCCCGTGTTGCTCCCGCGCTGGTCGCTCGAGCGCCACCTCGCGGAGCGTTTTCAGGGTGGCCGATTCGAGATCCCCGGGTTCTGCACGCCGTGCGTGCGGGCGGTCGACTTCCGCGGCGACTTCGACTGGGCGTGGGAGGCGCCGGACGGCATTCGCGTGCCGAACTGGCGCGAGCGGCTGTTTTGTCCGCACTGCAAGATGAACGGCCGACAGCGCTGGATCGTCGAGCTCGTCACCGCGATCGCCGAGGCGGCGCGGCCTGCCGACCATCGCTATGCGATCTATCTCATGGAGATGATCTCGCCCGTCTACGACTGGATCGCCGCGCGCCATCCCTGGGCGGACGTCATCGGCAGCGAGCTCCTGGGGACCGACCTCGTAGGAGGCACCGTCCGCCGCGGCATCCGGCACGAGAATGCCGAGCACCTGAGCTTCGCCGACGCCAGTCTCGACGTCGTCGTGAGCTGCGACGTCTTCGAGCACGTGAACGATCCCGATCGCGCGTTCGCCGAGGTGGCGCGCGTGCTCCGGCCGGGCGGCCGGGCGATCTTCACCTTTCCGATGGACGCCGACATGGAGCGGAACCGACGCCGTGCGGAGCTCGTGGACGGCGCGGTCCGCCACCTCCTGCCGCCGGTGCACCACGGCAACCCGCTCTCGGCCGAAGGCGCGCTCGTCTTCACCG
>DAIQBH010000144.1:0-15703 GCA_036781285.1 Thermodesulfobacteriota bacterium
GCGCGTGCGTCGGCTACTACGTGTTCAAGCTCCGCGCCTACGGCGACGCCGAGCGGGCGGTCCGGGACATGCAGACCCGCATCACCATCGGCAGCGAGACGTGGGCGATCCGCGGCCTCTGGAGCCAGTACCCGAACTCGTTCAAGCTCAACAAGAAGAGCCCGCTGCTCGAAACGTACCCGTAGCGTCGAGCGCGGGCGCCCTGAACGGCGGCCGGTGCGACGCCGCAAAGGCGCGCACCGGCCGCGGAGACAGACCATGAGTCGAACGTCGCTCTTCGCGCGATCCGCCTTCGCAGCCGCCGCCCTCCTGCTGACGAGCACGGCTCGGGTGGATGCGAATCCTCCTCCGAACCCAGAGCAGAAGTGCCAGCACTACCGGTACCGTGCCGCCGGCAAGTATGCGCAATGCGCCAACTTCGCTGAGGGCAGAGCCGTAGGCGGCTTCGCGGTCGACCAGTCGGCCACCTTGTCGAAGTGCCGCGTGAAGTACGCGAAGACCTGGGAGAAACTCGTCGCCGCGGGAAGCGGATCGGCGACCTGCGTCGGCGGCCGGTTCATCGACAACGGCGACGGAACGGTGACCGACAACCTCACCACGCTCCAGTGGGAAACGAAGGCCAACCTCGACGGCGCGTCGAACGCCTCCGATCCGCACGATGCCGACAACGTCTACACGTGGACCGCCACCGGGGCGGAAGCGGACGGCAGCGTATTCACCGACTTCCTGGCGTCGCTGAACGGCACGTGTTTCGCCGGCCATTGCGATTGGCGCCTCCCGACGGTGCTCGAGCTGCAAACGCTGCTCGCGGAGCCCTACCCGTGCACCACGAGTCCGTGCGTTGCGCCCATTTTCGGACCGACCGGGGCCGGCCTGTACTGGTCATCGAACACAGTGGCGGGCCCGCCGGGCCCAGCGGCCGTCCGGATGGTCCAGTTCGGCGACGGCTATACGAACGCATGGGAAAAGACCCAGAGCCACCAGGTGCGCGCGGTGCGCGGCGGTCTCTGACGTCGTAGCGAGCGGGCGGCGCGAGGCACACCCCTGAGCCGGCGGCCGATCAGCGCTCCGCAGTTCACGACCGCATCCGCCACGCAGCCGGGGTGGTACCGCGCGGTCAACCGCCTCGGGCGCGTGCTGCCGCGCGGCCGCGCGCCGTCCGCCGAGGCGTCGTTCGACGCCGCGGCACGGCGGCACGGCACGCGCGTCGAGCCCCGGCCGGAGACGGTCGCCGCCTTGGCGGCCCTCGGCCGTGCGCTGCACGAGGAGGCCGCGCTGAGCTTCGCCGGTCGGATCGCGGCGCGCGCCGATTGCCTCCGCATGGCGGGACAGCACCTGGCGATCGAGCAGGCGCTCCGCGACGAGCCGGCGATCCGCGACGTCGCGCTGCCGGCGCCGATCTTCCTCGTCGGCTGGATGCGCACCGGCACCACGTTCGTGCACCGCCTGCTCGCGTGCGACCCCGACACGCGGACGATGCCGTACTGGGAGAGCATGTATCCCGTCCCGCCGCGGGGACCCGACGACCGCGCGCGGCGCCTGACGCGCGTGCTGGCGCAGCTCGAGGGAATCTCCCCGAGCTACCAGGCGATTCATCCCATGACCGCGCACGATCCGGAGGAATGCGTCGCCCTCTTCACGAACGTCTTCCGGACGCTCCAGTACGAGGTGCAGTACCGCGTACCCGGATACGTCGCGTGGCTGCTCGCGGAAGACCCGCGCATCGCCTACGGCCAGTACCGCCTGCAACTCCAGCTCGTGCAGTACCACCGGCCGCACGGCACGCGCTTCGCGCTGAAAGACCCGACGCACTCGGTCTTCCTCGACACCATCCTGGAACTCTTCCCCGACGCCCGCTTCGTCTTCACGCACCGCGACCCGGTCACGACGTTGAGCTCGCTCGCGAGCCTCTACGCCTACACGCGCGCCATCTTCAGCGACGACGTCGATCCGCGCGCGCTCGGCCCCGCCCTCCTGGCGGGCCACCTCCCTGCGTCGCTCGAGCGCGCCCTCGCGATCGCCGACGCCCTGCCGCCGGGCCGCGTCGCGCACGTCCGTCACGCCGACGTGCGGCGCGATCCCGTCGGCACCATGGCGCGCGCCTACCGCGATCTCGGCCTCACGCTCGGCGACGCCGCCCGCGAGCGCATGCACGCCATGGTCGCGGCCGAGGAGCGCGGCCCGCGAAGCGTCCACGTCCACGAGCCGACGGCGTTCGGCCTCGTGCCGGACGCCGTCCGCGAGCGCTTCGCCCCGTACCGCGCGCGGTTCGATCTCGAAAGCGAGCGCGGCCCTATCGGCACGTGAGCGTCGTCACCCTCGCTTCGACGACAGGTATCATCACCGCGGGGGCAGCATCGACGGCGTTGCACAGCCAGCACGTCGGCAACGCCTGCGCTTCCGGTGCCACCGTGACGGTACAGGTAAACGGTTGCCCTTCCATGTAGAGCACCGCGAACATCGCTGCGATAGCGGCCCAGATCGGACGGGCAAGATCTTGCCATCGCGCCATCTCGTCCTTCTCCTCCTTCTCAGCGTCCGACGAACGGCCATCCAACAGAAGAAGCTGCGTGCGCTGCCCGACCCACCAGGCTTCGACCATGAACCATATCGGGGGACCGAGAGTGATGATGATGGCCACGATGGGGAACCAGCTCCGCTTGCCAGCCGAGTAGCACCCGAAGGCGACCGCGGAGAATCCGAGGTAGGCGACCACCCCGAGGATCCCCACGATTCGTTCGCGAGCCTGCCACTCGGTGCGCTTCCTCTTGCGAAAGCACCGGCAGAGGAGACGCGGCCGGTGTCCATGCGGTTCCATTTGCCCGCGATCTAGTGGTCGTCGTCCGCATGAGCAACGACGATTCGAGCGGCACGACGCGGCCGCGTCTCGAATCGGACCACTTTTTTGCATGGTGCCGAAACGAAGCGGCCCACCTTCGGTGATCCGAAGGTGGGCCGCTCGCGAGTGATCGCTGCTCAGCCGATTACCGGCAGGACAGCTTCGACTTCACGAACTTGCAGCTCGGCGGGTTCTCGATGAACTGGATCTCGCCGCACTGGTCGCGGCCCGGGGCGCCGCCCGCGGGGAGCGCGGTGTCGTTGAGCTCGACCGTGACGCGCACCGGGGCCTCGTTCGGGAGGATCGGGTAGAAGCCCTTGTTGCCCTGGACCGCGATGCTGAAGGCCAGCGGATCGACGAAGGCGCGGTTCCGGATGATCACCTTCGAGATGCCGTTCAGGACGGCAGGCTTGGTCTTGTCGGTGTAGATCCACTGGGTCGGCGGGGTGCCGACGACCTTCCAGCTCCGGAGCGGGGACGGCGAGCCGCCGGGGATGTGCTCGTCGACCATGATGCGGCCGTTCCGATCCGTGACCCGGATGTGGACGCCGTAGACGTGAGGCTGGATCACGGGCTGGAGCGCGCCGACGCTGAAGAAGCCCTTGAGCCGCATGGTGTCGTCGCCGGCCGGCGCGCCGACGCGGGCGAAGAGCACCTTCGGCTTGGTCCACGTGCCGCCGCTGGTGCGCGAGCACGGATCGTCGCCGCCCTTGGCCGGCTCGTTGTACAGCGCGCCGATACAGAAGAGATCGTTGTCGCTGTCGTTGTTGACGTCGCCGGGACAGATGTCGCACGCGTCGCCGAAGATGTCGCCGTCGACGTTGCTCTGCGAGGGGTCGGAGCTGTTCGGGCAGACGTCCTGGACGTCGCAGACGCCGTCCGCGTCCGCGTCGATGCGCTGACAGGTGGCCGAGCAGCAGAGGTCGACGCCGTTGTTGGCGCCGTTGTCGCACTGCTCGCTGCCGGCGACGATGCCGTTGCCGCAGGCGGTCGGGGTGCAGTTGGCGTCGCAGCCGTCGCCGCTCACCGTGTTGCCGTCGTCGCACTGCTCGAACTGCGATTGCACGCCGTCGCCGCACGCGCCCTCGAGGCCGCAGATCGGGCTACATCCGTCACCGGCGGTGTTGTTGTCGTCGTCGCACTGCTCGGGCGCGGTCACGACGCCGTTGCCGCACGACGTGAACGTGCAGTTCGAGTCGCAGCCGTCCCCGTTCACGAGGTTGCCGTCGTCGCACTGTTCGCCCGCGTCGAGCGGACCGCCGTTGCCGCACGAGGTGTTCGGGAAGAAGTACACCGCACCGGCGTCGACCTGGTTCGTGTCGTCGCGGGGCGCGCCGACCACGACGTACGAGCCGCTCGCGGCGATCGACCAGCCGAACTCGTCTCCGGTGACGGGCGTCGGCTTCGTCATCGTCTGGAGCAGCGCTTCCGTCTCGGAGTCGTAGACGTACACGGCGCCCGGGCTGCCGACCGGCGGCACGTTGGCCTTGGGGGCGCCGACGGCGATCTTGTCGACGCCGGTGATCGCGAGCGTGCTCCCGAAGCGGTCGTCACCGAAGAGGACGGGCGGAAAATAGATCCCGAGTACCGCCGCTGTGGCGGAGTCGAGGCGATACACGCGCCCCGCGTTCTGCGCGGGCGCGCCGACCACGATGTCCGTCCCGAGCTTCTCGAGCGCCTCGCCGAAGCGGCCGTTGCTGATCCGCACCGGATCCTCGATGGTTTCGAGCAGCGCACCGCTCATCGCGTCGTAGCGGTGGATCGCGCCGGCGTTCGGCGCCGGGAACACGAAGCCGGCGCCCGGCAGGTCGTGACCGGGCGAGCCGATGACGACGTCGGTGCCGAGGGCCATGACGGCGAACCCGAAGTCGTCGGTCGCGGACGGGGTCGGGTTCAAATAGACCTGGATCAGCGAGCCGGTGTTGACGTTGAAGAGGTACGCGACGCCGCCGCCGGAGGTTCCGACGTCGTCGAGGGGCGCGCCGATGATGACGTGGTTGTTGTCGTACCGCGCCACGGACCAGCCGAAGTTCCGGCTGCCGTCCATGTCGGGATTCAGGAAGGTGCGCACGAGCGCGCCGGTCGCCGCGTCGAACAGATAGGCCGCGCCCGCGTTCGTGGTGACGGTGCTGTCCATGGGCGCGCCGATCAGGACGTAGGGACCGACGGCCGCGGCCGAGAAGCCGAACAGGTCGCCGGGGTTCGGCGTCGGGTTCTCGAAGACCCGGATCGGCTGGAACGTCGTCCCGCTGTAGAGATACGCGAGGCCGGTGTTGATGGCGCCCGTCTTGTCGTGGAGCGGCACGCCGACGATCACGTTCGGGCCCGCCGCCGCGACGGCCGCGCCGAAGCGATCGCCGGCCGCGGGCACGGGATTGAGGAGCTCGCGCTGACAGGCCGACGAGCACGAGTCGCCGTCGACGAGATTGCCGTCGTCGCACTGCTCGCCGGCGGTCACGACGCCATTGCCGCAGCCCGTGAGCGCGCAGTTCGTGTCGCAGCCGTCGCCGTCGACGCCGTTGCCGTCGTCGCAGCCTTCCTGCGGATCGGGGATGCCGTCGCCGCACGTCTCGACGGTGCAGTTGCCGCGACAGCCGTCGCCCGCGGCCAGGTTGCCGTCGTCGCAGTCCTCGCCGGCCGTCACGATGGTGTTGCCGCAGCCGGTCGGCGTGCAGTTCGCGTCGCAGCCATCGCCGCTGGTCGCGTTGCCGTCGTCGCAGCCCTCGCCGCCGGTCGGAATGCCGTTGCCGCAGCCGGTCGGCGTGCAGTTCGCGTCGCAGCCGTCGCCGCTGTTCGTGTTGTTGTCGTCGCAGGTCTCGGGCGGATTGATGACGCCGTTGCCGCAGCCGGGCGCCGTGCAGTTGGCGTCGCAGCCGTCGTTGTCGATCAGGTTGCCGTCGTCGCACTGCTCGCTGCCGGTGACGATGCCGTTGCCGCACGCGGTCACGGTGCAATTCGAGTCGCAACCGTCACCGCTCGCGAGGTTCCCGTCGTCACAGGCCTCGCCGGCGGTCTGGATGCCGTTGCCGCAGGCCGTCGCGGTGCAATTCGCGTCGCAGCCGTCGCCGTCCGTGAGGTTGCCGTCGTCGCAGGCCTCGCCGGCCGTCGTGATGTTGTTGCCGCAGGCGGTCGCGGTGCAGTTCGCGTCGCAACCGTCGCCGCTCGTCAGGTTGCCGTCGTCGCAGGCCTCGCCGGCCGTCGGGATGTTGTTGCCGCAGGCGGTGAAGGTGCAGTTCGAGTCGCAACCGTCGCCGTCGGTCAGGTTGTTGTCGTCGCAGGTTTCGTTGGCGAAGCCGTTGGTGATCCCGTCGCCGCAGGTCGGGAGCGTGCAGTCGGGATCGCAGACGGCGGAGCCCGCCGGACCCGCGTCACAGGCCTCGCCGGCCGTCGGAATCCCGTTCGCGCATCCGGTCGGGGTACAGTTGCTGTCGCAGCCATCGCCGTCCGTGAGATTGCCGTCGTCGCAGACCTCGGCGCCGGTGACGATCGTGTTGCCGCAGGCCGTCACGGTGCAGTTGGCATCGCAGCCGTCGCCACTGATCAAGTTGCCGTCGTCGCAGGCCTCGCCCGCCGTCGTGATGTTGTTGCCGCAGCCGGTGAAGGTGCAGTTCGAGTCGCAACCGTCCCCGTCGATCAGATTGAGGTCGTCGCACTGCTCCCCAGGATCCGGGAGGCCGTCGCCGCAGATCAGGGCATGGCTTTGCCCCGCCGACATCGTGAGAGAAAAAACGGCCGAGCAAAGCAGGACCGCAAGGGAACGGATTCTCATGGGGGAGACTCCTTCGTTGGACTGGATGTTGCGATTGATGCTGCGGGTGGCGGCTCCGGGTGGCGTCCGGAGCAGTCACCTGAATAGGTGGGCTCCTAGAGATCAGCAGCCAGTGGGGCGTGAGCAACGGACATGCCAGAAATCCGTCGATTTGGCGTAGAGTATGGTGTCTCGCACTTGCAAGGTTTGCGTGTGCGCACGGGACGGCAACCCTTTTCCCGGTCCTCCAGCGCCCAATCGTCCGGATAGAGACGTGAGGAGCACTCCACTAGAGTCGTCGCTGGCGGCGCGGACAGCACCCGCGCGACGCCTTGCAGGAGTGCAGCATGCGTGTTCCAGGAAAACACAGCAATCACCGGCACGTGCTTTGCTTTTTCCGACAAGCCGACCTCGGGCCGTCGCCCGGGATCATTTCCTTTCTTTCCTCACCCGTCAGGAGGTTCCGAGTGCCCCATCGTGAGATCCGCTCCGCGTCCAGGCTGACGCTTGCCGTCGCAGCGGTGCTCCTCGCCACCGCGGCCGGTGCACAGGGCCTGCCCGACGTCGACGACGCCAAGGCGGTCAACAAGTGCCACATCATCATCGAACGCGCCGGCGTGAACGTCGCCGACGACAAGTTCGAGGCGCTCGAGAACTGCGTCGGAGCCGTGTTGAAGTGCGTCCAGACCAAACCTGGCGACGCCGGTTGTATGGATAAGGCCCGCAAGAGCTGTGAGGATCAGCTCGACGCCGCCGCCGCAGCGGACACCGAGCTGCTCGACGTCGTCGCGCGGAAGTGCGGCAGCGACCTGGCGGTCGAAGATCTGCTGGACCCCCTCGGCCTCGACTTCGGCAAGCTCGCGAAAGAGTGCGAGGACGAGCACGGCGTGAAGATCACCGACATCGCCAGCGTCGGCACGTGTCTCGCGAAGCAGCACGCCTGTGAGATCGAGCGCATGTACGCGGTCGAGGCCCCGCGCGCCGCGAGCCTGCTCGAGGTGGCCGGTGTCGACGCGACGCGCCGCGGCCGCCTCACCTGCCTGACGCCGCGAGGAGGCGGCGACGGCAACGTCGGCAACACCAAGACCGGGCGCGCGGTCGAGCGTTGCGCGGCCGCGATCAAGAACTCGGGTTCCAAGTTCGTCGACGCCGGCTTGAAGGCCCTCGGCAAGTGCGTCGACATGACGTTCACGTGCGTCGAGGTGAAATCCGCCGACCCGACCGCGTTCGAGGCCTGCATCGACCGCGCGCGCGGCCGTTGCGACACCGAGTTCGCCAACCTCGACAACGCCTCGGCCCGTCCTGGCCCGGCGATCCAGAAAGCCTGCGGCGGCATCGACTTCTCCCTTCTCGCCCCCGAGAGTGGCCTGCTGATCGAGAGCCTGACCGAGGAGTGCGAGGATCTCGGAGGCACGGATCCCGCGGACCTCGCCGCGTACTCCGACTGTCTCGTCCGCAGCCACCGCTGCGGCATGGCCGAGCTCCTGCGCTTCAAGTCGCCGCGCTCGGAAGAGCTCTTGGGTCACGTCGGCCGCAGCCTCTATCAGGTCTGCACCGCACCGACGCCGACGGCGACCGCGACCGCGACGGTCACGCCGACCCCGACCCTCACCGCGATCGCGACGGCCGTTCCGGGCCAGACCGCAACCGCCGATCCGCCCGCGACCGCAACGGCGACGCCGACCGCGACCCAGACGCCGACCCCGACGCCGACGTCGACGCCGTGTCACGACACGTTCGAGCCGAATGCCTTCCCGACCCAGGGGGCCTCGCTGAACGGGCTCTGCCCGACGGGGGGCTGCACCGACGACGGCTACGAGCTGAAGGTGCGCGGCACGATCGCGACGGCCAGCGACAACGACTTCTACGTCTGGGACGTAGAGGATCGTCCTCAGGATACCTTCCAGATCGTCGCGCGCCTCAGCGACCTGCCGTCCGGCACGAACTACGACCTCTATCTCTATCGGAAGACCGCCGAGGGCTGGGAGCAGGTCGATTTCTCGGACAACGGCGGCACCGGGGCCGCGAGCGTCCGCTACGACGGCATCGACGACGCCGACAACACCGGTCAGTACGCGGTCGAGGTCCGGCACGTGTCGGGCTCGTCGTGCACGCCCTACACCCTCGACATCAAGGACGGCAGCTAGATCGATCCATTCGAGGGATCTCTCCGTCGCGGCGAGCGCGTCTCCTCCCCTTGGTCTGGGCGCTGTCGATTCGCGCCGGTCACGTTCGACGACCGGGCGAGACCATGCGCTATCTGCTGCTCGTGTGCGACGATCCCGACGCGGTCGACCGGCTCGAGAACGGCGAGCGTCGCGGCATCCTCCCGGCGTACCGCGACCTCACGTCGGCGCTCCGCGCCGCCGGCCAGCTCGTCGCCGCCGACGCCCTCGAGCCCGTCACGACCGCGACGACCGTACGCCTGCGCGCCGGGAAACGCCTCGTGAGCGACGGTCCCTTCGCCGACACCCGCGAGCACATCGTCGGCTACTACGTGATCGACGCCGCCGACCTCGACCAAGCCCTCGCCGTCGCCGCCCGCATCCCCGCCGCCCGCTACGGCGCCATAGAAGTCCGCCCCATCCGAAGACCCGCCAGACCAATGCGCCGCGGCGTCTGAAGAACCGGCGCCTACGAAGTCGACTGTCAACTTTTCACCCGCAGAGGTCCCAGCGGTATCCCGGCTTGGTCCCCTCCATTCGGCGCGAGCCTCGTAATACAGTCCGGCCGATGACCCGCGACGACATCGCCGCGCTCTACCGCGCGGAGTCCGGCCCCATCCTGGCGACCCTGATTCGAAGACTCGGCGACTTCGACCTCGCCGAGGAGGTCGTCCAGGAGGCCTTCGCCGCCGCGCTCGACCAGTGGCCGCGCGACGGCGCCCCGGATCAACCGATCGCTTGGATCGTGCAGACGGCGAAGCACAAGGCGATCGATCGCCTCCGGCGCGGCACGATGTACGCCGACAAGCTCGCCAAGGTCGCCGAGCTCGCCGAGATCGAGCGCTCCACCTACGGCGAGGCCGACGACCGGCCGATCCCCGACGACGTCCTACGATTGCTCTTCACGTGCTGCCACCCCGCGCTCGCGATCGACGCGCAGGTGGCACTGGCGCTCCGCACCCTCGGCGGCCTCACGACCGAGGAGATCGCACGCGCGTTCCTCCTCCCGGTGCCGACGCTCGCGCAGCGGCTCGTACGCGCCAAGAAGAAGATCCGCGACGCCGCGATCCCGTATCGCATCCCCGACGCTCACGAGCTGCCCGAGCGCCTCGACGCCGTGCTGGCCGTCGTCTACCTGATCTTCACCGAAGGCCACGCGACGACCCAGGGCGACGCGCCGATCCGCGCCGATCTCTGCGCCGAGGGCATCCGGCTCGCGCGCCTCCTCGTCCGGCTCTTCGAGACGTCGACCGAGGCGCGCGGGCTGCTCGCGCTCCTGCTCCTCACCGACGCGCGGCGGCGCGCGCGCCTCGACGAGGCCGGCGACGTCGTACCGCTCGAGGAGCAGGACCGGACGCGCTGGGACCGCGCCAAGATCGCCGAAGGCCAGGCGTTGCTCGCCTCGATCATGGGCGGAGAGGCGCTCGGTCCGTATGCCGTCCAGGCGGCGATCGCCGCCGTGCACGCCCGCGCCGAGAGCCCCGAAGACACCGCGTGGGACGAGATCGCGGCCCTCTACGGCGCGCTCGCCCGCGCCACGCCGTCACCCGTCATCGAGCTGAACCGGGCGATCGCGGTCGCGATGGCGGAGGGCCCCGACCGCGGCCTGGCGCTCCTCGACGCGCTCGAGGCCGGCGGCAAGCTCGGCGACTATCATCTGTTGGTCGCCGCCCGGGCGGACCTCGAGCGGCGCGCGGGACGCCGCGACGACGCGTCCGCGAGCTATCGTCGCGCGCTCGAGCTCGGCGGCAACGAGGGCGAACGTCGCTTCCTCGAGCGACGACTCCGCGAGGTCACGCGCGGCTGACGCGCTCGAGCGGGCGAGCCGGCGTCGCAACGACCCGACGCGTTCGATCATCGCGCGAGGGCGGCTCGCCCCTCGTTGCGATCGGCGGTGGTCTTCGCGGTAGGCGCCGGCATCTCTACGCCGGCGGCATCGCGGAGCTCGACGAACGCCGCCTCCATCGCGTCCGCCACCTGCGCCAGGTCGTGGACCACGTCCCAGTCCGCGACGATGCCCATCGACAGCCGTCCCGCGTAGCTGAGGAGGGCGATGCCGAGCCCCTGGTAGTCGAAGAGCGGCACGTGCGGATGCCCGGCGACCATCGGCGCATCCAAGAGATACAACGGAAACGGCGGACCGGGGATGTTGGTCACGATGAGGTTGAACAAGCGCACCTGACGCAGCAACCGCACCGACATCGCGATCGCGATCGGCGGCGTCCACTCGGCGGTTTCGACGAGGAGCGACGTGTGCTGCTCCTCCTGATCGCGGCGGAGCGCCTCGGTGGTCGCGCAGATGCGACGGTGGCGCGCCAGTACGTCGCGCTCGTCGAGCGGCAGGTCGGCGATCCAGGCGGAGACCCGGTTGCCGGTCTCGCCGCGCTCTTCCCGCGCGCGCGTGCTGACCGGGACGAGCGCGCGGAACGGGCCGTCGCCGTCGCGCCGTCCCTGGACGCGCCGGAGCCCCCCGCTCACGACGGCGAGCACGACGTCGTTGACGGTGCCGCCGAGCCGGCGCCGGATCGCCTTCACCGTCTCGAGGTCGAAGTCCACCCACTCGACGCGGCGATGGGGGCCGATCGGACGATTGAAGGGACTGTCGCCGACGCTGCCGAGGCCCGTCCGGAGCAGTCCGAAGACGGACGCGAGTCCGTGGCCGAGCTCGACGTCGCCGTTCGCGACGCGCCGGGCGAACGCGAGCGCCCCGCCGCCGCGCCGCCGGAGCTCGTCGGCGATCAGCGTCGCGGCGCTCGGCGGCGCCGCCGGCGTCCACGGGCGCGGCGGCTCGATGCGCGTCACGGGCGCCGGATCGAAGAGCGCGGCGAGGATGTCCATCCCCGCGATGCCGTCGACGAGGCAATGGTGCACCTTGATGACCATCGCGAAGCGTCCACCCGGGAGACCTTCGATGAACGTCGCCTCCCAGAGCGGACGGCCGCGATCGAGCGGCCGTTCGAGCAGGCGCGCCACGAGCGTCTTCAGTTGCCCCTCGGTCCCTGGCGTCGGCAGATGGCTGTGCCGCACGTGGTACTCGAGGTCGAAGTCGGGATCGTCGACCCAGTACGGCTGCCCGAGGATCGGCGAATGGTGCAGCCGTTGCCGATACCGCGGGATCAGGTGCAACCGCGACGCGACGTGACCCCGGATGCTCGCGAAGTCGATGCCGCCGTCCTCGACGCTCAGCGACCCCGGCTCGAACACGGCCGTGAGCGCGACGTGCATGTACGCGCTCGACGACTCGAAGTGCAGGAACGATTGATCGAGCCCCGAAAGACGCGCGGGCGCCGAAGAGTCCACCGTGGTTCTCCCGACCACGAGGGCAGCAACACCCATGCCACGGAAAAACTCCCGATCGGGCGCTCGCGGCGCCGCCTCGGTGACGACGCCGGCGGCAACCGCCTGCCGTCCGATTGAGCAGCAGGCGGCGGCCCGGACGGGAGTGCATCCGGCCGTTTCGATCCGTAGCGGCCTCCATCGCCCTCGCATATGGTGGGCCGCACGCGTGGCGCAGCAACGGATCGACCCCTGGATCATTGCGGCCGTCGTCGTCGGGGCCGCATTGCGCTCGATCAACCTCGGCGAGGCGCCCTTGTGGTTCGACGAGACGTACACCGTCCACCACATCGGCCTTCCGTGGGACGGCTACGTCGGGGCGATGATGCGGGACAACCAGGCCCCCATCTACTACGCGACGGCCAAGGCCTGGACGGAGCTCGTCGGCCTCTCGCCCTGGCTCCTGCGCCTTCCCGGGCTCGTCGCATCGGTCGCTTGCATCCCTTTGATCGCCGCGTCCGCCGGACTTCTCGCCGGCACGTCCGCCGCACGCGCGGCCGCCTGGGTGGCGGCGATCTCGCCGTATCTCGTCCAGCACGCGCAGGACGCACGGCCCTACGCCCTCCTCGCGGCAGTCGCGGCCGCGCACCTCTTGGTCCTCGTCCGCTTCGCGACGGGACGGTCGGCGCGGCTCGGCTTCTGGTGGGTCGTGCTCGCGGTCGCGACGGTCGCGACGCACTACTACGGCATCTTCTTCCTCGCCGGGCAGGGCCTGGCACTTCTGGTGTTGTGGCGGCGACCGCTCCACACGTGGCTGCCCGCGGGCGCGATCGCCGGCGCGATTTGCGCGACGCTGCTCCTCGCGGCCATACGGAACGCGTCCGGCGTCTTCGCCGGCCAGTACGAGTTCGGCGTCGCGGCGATGCCCGGCGTCGTGTGGTCGCTGCTCACGGGCTACACGCTGATCCCGACCTCGGAGCAGCTCCACGCGCTCGGCCCGAGCGCGGCCCTGCCGGACCTGCCGGTCGCGCTCGCGGCGCTGCCGGCGGCGATC
Source organism: Thermodesulfobacteriota bacterium (assembly GCA_036781285.1). GTDB lineage: Bacteria > Desulfobacterota > Binatia > UTPRO1 > UTPRO1 > UTPRO1. The sequence continues at coordinate 13,083 of DAIQBH010000144.1, forward strand.
GTCATCGGCCTCGCGAGTCTCCGCGCCCTCGACGCGACGGGCAGAGTGGTGCTGCTGTCCACGTTCGGCACAGCACTGCTCGTACCGTTCCTCTATCGCCTCGTCGCCGGAGCGGGAGTGCATCCGCGCTACTTCGCCGCGACGATCGGACCGGTGCTCGTGCTGACCGCCGCCGGCATGAGCTTCGATCGGCTCCGGAGCGCACGCGGGGTCGCGACGCTCGTCCTCGGCGCGGTGATGCTCTACGCGACGGCGCTGCATCTCCGTGACACGGCCCACGGCCGCGAGGACGTCGCGGCCGCCGGTCGATGGCTCGACGCCAACGTCCCGCCGACGGAGGAGATACTGATCACGTCGAACGAGATGGAGATCCTGGCGCGCTTCCATTGGCCGCACCGCCGTTTCCGGCTCTATCCGCCCGAGCGCGGCGTCATCACACCCGAGCGCGTCCCTGGACTCGTCGACGGGCTCCCATTTCCGGACACGCAACGCGCGATCTTCCTCGTCGGCCGCGCCTGGCTGAGCGATGCGGACGGGCAGCTGCAAACGGCGCTCGTGGACCGCTATCCGTCGTGTCCCGGCCTCGACGTGCCCGGCATCCGCATCCATTGCTTCCGGCCGAGCGCCGCCGCAGCGGCCGGCGCGAGCGCGCCATGACCGACGTCGACGCGCTGGCGGACGGCGTCCGCCGCGGCGACCGCCGCATGGTCGCGAAGGCGATCACGCTCGTCGAGAGCACGCGGCTCGATCATCAAGAGGCCGCGCAGAGTCTCCTCGAACGTCTGCTGCCCGCGACCGGCAACGCGGTCCGGGTCGGCATCACGGGCGTGCCCGGCGTCGGCAAGAGCACGTTCATCGAAGCGTTCGGCCTCTATCTCATCGGACGGGGGAAGCGCGTCGCGGTGCTCGCGGTCGACCCGTCGAGCGCGCGCACGGGCGGCAGCATCCTCGGCGACAAGACCCGCATGGCGAAGCTCTCGGCGGCGCCCGAGGCATTCATCCGCCCGAGCCCGTCGGGCGGCTCGCTCGGCGGCGTCGCGCGGCGGACACGCGAGGGCATGCTCGTCTGCGAGGCCGCGGGGTACGACGTCGTCATCGTCGAGACGGTCGGCGTCGGCCAGAGCGAAGTCGCGGTGAGCTCGATGGTCGACTTCTTCCTCGTGCTCATGCTCGCCGGCGCCGGCGACGAGCTCCAGGGCATCAAGAAGGGCATCCTCGAAATCGCCGATGCGCTCGCGATCAACAAGGCCGACGGTGACAACGTGGCGCTCGCGCAACAGGCGGCGTCGCAATACATCGCCGCCCTGAATCTCTTCCGGCACACGAGCCCGACGTGGGATCCACCCGTCGTCACCCTGAGCGCGATCGAGATGCGCGGCATGGACCGGATCTGGGAGATCATCACCGATCATCGCCAGAAGCTCGGCGCGACCGGCGAGCTCGAGGCCAAGCGCCGCGAGCAGCAGCGTGTCTGGTTCTGGAACGTCGTCGAGGACGGCATCCGCACCCGCTTCCTCGGCCGCCCGGACGTCCGCGCCGAGCTCCAGGAGCTCGAGCCCGCCGTCGCCGAGGGGCGCACGTCGCCGACCGCGGCGGCGCGCCGCCTCCTGAAGCTCGCCGACTTCTGACCCATGGAGCCCCCGCCCCCAGACCAGCCCGACGTCGTGATCGTGGGTGCGGGTCCGACGGGGCTCATGGCGGCGACGCTGTTGCGCCGCTGCGGCGTCTCGGTGCGGCTTCTCGACAAGAGCGCGCGGCAGGCCCACGAGTCGCGCGCGTTCGCCGTCCACGCGCGCTCGCTCGAGCTCCTGCGGTCGATCGGTCTCGGCGACGCGTTCATGGAGCGCGGGCTGATCGCAAGCGGCGCACAGGTCTTCGTCGGCGGACGCCAGGTCGCCGAGATCGACGTCGCCGACATCGGACGGCGCGACACGCCCTACCCGTTCGTGCTGATGGTGCCGCAATGGGACATCGAGGCGATCCTCGCCGACGACCTCCGCGCCCACGGCGTCACCGTCGAGCACGAGGTGGAGGTCTACGACGTCCGCCAGACGGAGCTCGGCGTCATGGTGAGCGCGACGCGCGCGGACGGCACCCGCTTCGGCGTGTCGGCGGCCTACGTGATCGGCGCCGACGGCGCCCACAGCGTCGTCCGGAAGTGCCTCGGCCTCCGCTTCGACGGCGCGCCGTATCCGCAGGGATTCCTCCTCGCCGATTGCCGCGTCGACTGGCCGCTCGACCACGACCATCTGAAGATCTTCGTCGGGGACCGCAACCTGGCCGTCTACCTACCGCTCCGCGGCCGCGAGATCGGCCGCGTGATCGCGATCTCGCCCGGCTCGGAGTCGGCACCGGCCGACGAGGACGCCGGCGCGCGACCGGCGACGCTCGCCGAGGTCGAGTCGGCGCTGCGCGGCACCGCGAAGCTCCCGGTCACGCTGCACGACGCGCGCTGGGTAACGCGCTATCGGCTGCATCATCGCGGCGTCGATCGCTACGGCGTCGGCCGCGTCTTCGTGGCCGGCGACGCCGCCCACATCCACAGCCCGGTCGGCGGCCAAGGCATGAACACCGGCCTCCAGGACGCGGCGAACCTCGCGTGGAAGCTCGCCATCGTCCTG
>DAIQBH010000145.1:0-15605 GCA_036781285.1 Thermodesulfobacteriota bacterium
CCAGCTACCCCGTCCACAAGCTCGCGGGCCCGCTCGGCCCGGGGCTCGGGAAGCGCATGCCGTTCAACCGGCCGCGGCTCGACGACGCCCTCGTCGACGTCGTCCGCCGCTGGGTCGAGGCGGGCGCGCCCGCCGACGGCTGGGTCGCCGGCACCGACTGACTTGGGAGGAACGAGATGGGCAACGCCAATTCCCTGCTGACCGAATCCGAGACGCGCCACCTGATGCGGCGCGCCGGCTTCGGCGCGACGCCGAAGGAGCTCGCGAAGCTCATGAAGAAGGGGCTGACGCGCGGTCAGCTCGTCGATGCGCTCCTCAAGTACAAGCCGAAGACGCTCAAAGCCCACCGCGACATGGACGAGGTCTACGATCGCTGGCTCGAGCTGATGCTGAAGACGAAGACGCCGCTCCTCGAGAAACTGACGCTCTTCTGGCACGACCACTTCGCGACCGCGAACTCGACCGTGCAGGACGCGGAGCAAATGGCGCGGCAGAACGCGCTGCTCCGCACGATGGGCAAGGGCAATTTCCGCGAGTTCCTGCGCCGCATCAACAAGGACCCGGCGATGATGGACTTCCTCGACACGGTCCGGAACCGGAAGCGCACCCCCAACGAGAACTACGCCCGCGAGCTGCTCGAGCTCTTCACGGTCGGCGTCGAGGACGAAACCGGCGCGCCCAACTACGAGCAGGACGACATCGTGCAGCTCGCGCGCGCGTTCACCGGGTGGCGTCTCGACGAGAAGGGCCTTGCGACCTTCCGCGAGGGCTCGCACGACTACAACGAGGAGTACCCCGAGCGCGGACCCAAGATCATCTTCAAGACCCGCGGCGGCTTCGGCCCCGGCGGCATCGACCTCGCGACCCCCGGCGAGGGGCCGTTCGAGATCGACTACGCGATCGAGGCCATCCTCGCGCACCGCGACAGCCAGGGACAGAGCACGGTCGGCCGCCGCATCACGCGCCGGCTCTTCGAGTTCTTCGCCTCGACCGACCCGTCGACGGCGCTCGTCGACGAGCTGCTGGCGAGCTCGGGGTTCGCGTCGACCTGGGATCTCGCGAACCTCGTGAAGACGATCCTCGTGCACGACGCGTTCTACGCGACCGCCGCGCCGCCACCGTTCACGGCCGACACCAAGCGCTCGGTGAAGTGGCCGATCGATTACGTCGTGAGCACGCTCCGGCTCCTCGGCATCAAGCCGAAGAAGCGCAAGTACGCGGGGCTCGCGATCGAGGACAGCGACTCGCTGCGCGCGCACCTCGACGACATGGGCCAGCGCCTCTTCGACCCGCCGAGCGTCTTCGGCTGGGATTGGGAGGGCGCGTGGATCAGCAGCGCGACGCTGCTCGCGCGCTTCCGATTCGCCCGCGACCTCGCCGCGGCGCGCGTGAAGGGCAAGCAGGGATTCCATCCCGAGAAGCTCATGCCCATGGGCGTGCAGTCGGCGGACGACGTCCTGAACGGCGCGACGAACGTGCTCGGGCTCGCCGACCAGCTCACCCCCGAGGACCGCGCCCTCTACATCGACTACCTGACCGACGGCGGCAGCTCGCCGACGCTCGACCTCGCGAACGAGGACGTGCGCGCCCGGAAGCTGCACGGCCTCTTCGCGCTGCTCATGCAGTCGCCGGCCTACCAACTGCACTGAGCAACCCCAAAGGACGACACCCGATGGCTCTCTCACGACGCAGTTTCTTGAAAGGCAGCGGCCTCGCCGCGGCAAGCAGCCTCGTCGCGCCGGCACTGCTCCGTCATCCCTTCATCGGCGAGGCGTTCGCCGACACGATCGGCGACCGCTACTTCCTCTCGATCTTCCTCGACGGCGGGAACGACGGCTTCAACACCGTGATCCCGGTCGACGACGGCGGCGCCACGATGCGTGCCGCATACGACGCCGCCCGCTCGACCGGCACGGACGGCCTGAACATCGCCCCGTCGGCGCTCGCGGCGACGCTGATCGGCGTCGACCCCGGCTCGGGCTGCCAGCTCGCGTTCCATCCGGCGCTGGCGCCGCTGAAGACGCTGTACGACGCCGGCAAGGTCGCCGTGGTCCAGGGATGTGGCTACTCGCGGCCGACGCTGTCGCACGAGGCGTCGCGGATGGCGTGGGAGACCGGCACGCCTCCCGGCCTGAACAGCGGCACGGGCTGGATGGGCCGCTATCTCGCCGCGAACTACGGCGGCAGCGACATCCCCGGCGTCTGCATCCGCGGCGAGGTCGCGGGCGAGCTGCGGCAGAACGCGACGAGCGTGCTCGCCGCCCGCCGCATGCGCTCGCTGCGATTCCCCTACGACGGCGACTTCGGGGACGACGTCGCCCGAAAGCGCGCCGCGTTCCTCGGCCTCTACGAGAGCGCCAGCGCCGCGGCGCTTCCCATCGCCGAGTATCTCGGCACGAGCGGCGTCGCGACGCTGCTCGCGACCGAGAGCTACGCCGGCCTCCACGACCTGTACACGTCGGGTCGCCCGGGGCCGAACCAAGCGTACGACGATCTGAACTTGAACCTCGCGCGCAACCTCCGCGAGGCCGCGAAGGTGATCTACGGCATCACGCAGGGCGTGCCGAACGTCCACGCGCGCGTCATGCAGTGCGCGACCGGCGGCTACGACACGCACTCCGACCAGGGCGCCGCCAACAGCGACGGCCGCCACTACGAGCTGCTAAACGAGCTCGCCGCATCGCTCGGCCTCTTCTACGCCGACTGCGCCGACATGGGCGTCGCCGACAAGCTCGTCGTCATGGTGTGGAGCGAGTTCGGCCGGCGCGTCGAGCAGAACGACGGCGGCACCGATCACGGCACGCAGTATCCCGTCTTCGTGCTCGGCGGCGGCGTCCAGGGCGGCGTCTACGGCCGCCACCCCAACATCAACGAAAGCGCTCTCTCCGACGACGGCAACACCGTCTACTCCCAGGCCGCGGCCGACCCGTTCCGGTCGACCGACATGCGCGACGTCTACGGCACGATCCTGAAGCACTGGCTCGGCATGCCCCATCAACAGATCCTCGACGACGTCCTCACCCTCGACAGCGGTGACCCCGCGGAGCGCTGGACGCAGGAGAACTTCGACATGGGATTCCTCGTATGAAGCCCGCCCGCCATCTGAAGTCCGTCTCCCCCGACGACGCCGCGACCGTCGCGGCAATCGCATCGTGGCCCGGCGACCGGCCGGCCCTCGTGCGGCTCATGGAGTGCCACATCTTCCATCGCGCCGAATGGGAGTACGTCGGCAGCCGTCAGGACGAGGCGCAGTGGCCCGTCGACGCCTACCGCTGCGGCCGCTGCGACCGCGCGTGGGAGAAGGTCGGCTAGCCGCGCGCTGGACACGGACCGACCATCTCGGCCACAAGAGACCGCCGGAGGTCCGTGCCCATGAAGATCCTTCGCCGCGCCGGCATCGTGCTGGCGGTCCTCGTCGTCGTCCGCATCGTCGCCGGCTGCTTCAATCCCGCGCTCAACATCAACGACGTCACGACGGGCGCAACCCCGGAGTATCCCGACCTCCAGCCGCAGCGCTTCGCGGCGCCGATCCCCGCCGTCTTCGACGCGGCCGCCGCGGTGGCGCGCGCCGAGGGGTGGGAGGTCGCGCGCGAGGACCGCGACGCCGCCGTCATTGAGGCGGTCGCGACGACGCCGCTCATGCGCTTCAAGGACGACGTCACGATCACCGTCAACCGCGACGGCGAGCAGACGAACGTCGTCGTGCGCTCGCACTCGCGCGTCGGCAAGGGCGACCTCGGCGCGAACGCGAAGCGCATCCGGAAGTTCCAGGAGGAGCTGGCCAAGCGCATCCCGCCGGCGGGGTGATTCGGCTCAGGCGTCGGCCGACCGACGGTACCGCATGACTTACTCGTCGTGCAGCTTTCCATCCCCCATCACTCGTCCGTGCAACGTGGACTCGACGCGAAACCCGAGGCCTTCATAGAGAGCGACGACGTGTTCTCGCTCGACGTTTACGGTGAGCTCGATCGCGCACGCGGCGCCGACGCATTCGATTGCGTCGAGGACTCCCAGGATCAGCGCCCTTCCGATACCTTCTCGCCTCGCGCGCGGGGAAACGAAGAGTGAGATGATCCGCCACGTATCGTCGTGACGATACGCTCCAATCAGACCGACGACATCCGCACCGCGCTTCGCGAGCAAGGCGACCCGCTTGCCCGCCGCCTCGTGGCCGATGGCAGCCCGCTCCTGCCACAGCTCGTCACTCTGAGAAATCTCCGCAGCGTAGCTGCTCCCGAAAGCGTCGGAATCCGTCTTCAACGCTTCCAACCGAATTCGTCGAAACTCTTTCCATTCCTCGGGTCGTAGCGGTGCGATCTTCATTGTGCGTGTGGTGCTCGCTAACCCGGAACGTCCGCGGGATCGAGCAGGCCGTGACGGCGCCAGCCGACGGTGAGCAGCCAGGTCCGAGCCCGCGTGACCGGCGGCTGATCACGACCGGTCGCTGACTCGGTCGCGCTCGGTGATGGGATGCTTCCGCGCCTCCAGCCGTCGAACCACCGTGCGGAGGAAGCGGGATCCAGTACGGCCTCCATGACCCGCCGCGCCGTTCGAGCCGCCACCGCCGCGTGATGTCGCCCGTTCAGCAGGACGTAGCGAAGGGCATTCCGCACCTCTCGTGGCGTCCGCAACAGCCGCGCGTGGTAGCGATCCGCTACCACCCGCCCCTTCCGCCGCTCCATCACCCGATTCACCGCGAGCGCCAGCCGCGACCCGATCGCCATCATCCCCCGCCCAAGCGCGTGCTGATCTCGCGCTTCGACGATCAAATGGGCGTGGTTCCCCAGCAGCGAGTAGTGCACGAGGCGAAATTCGGAGCGGTCGCACCCAGCAGCGAACGTATTTTCAAGAGCGCGGACGAGCTTCTTGCTCCGGAGAGACAGCAGGTCCGGCAACAGCTTTACGGTCACGTGGGCGGGCGTAGTGGAGGAGAAGCCTGCGCGTGAGGTGTGGCGCATCCCGGACTTCGGGTCGCGCTTTCGACCGGCCCTCTCGCGCCACCCTCCCCAGCGCGGAGCGGGTCGAAGCTTCATCTCGATCTGTTTCGATCGCCTCGGCATGATCTTGATTCAGGCTAGGGTTATACGAGACGCCGCATTTCGAGTCAAGAGACAGTTGGGTTCGAGTGGCACTGGGGTACGGTCGACCCGATGCCCCGATTTCGGTCCCGAGGATATGGAATCGACGGCTTTTCGCTGCCGCGCCGGCGGCTTTCGAGGTGACGACGCCGCGCTCGGAGGGTTCCGTCGGTGATTCTCGGGCTCGGCGGAGGGAAAGAAGGCGCTTCCAGCCTAATCGACCGTGCCTTGCTTCTCACCAGGCAGCGGCCCCGCGAGCGCGCCGCCGCAGCTCGAGCCTTGCCCGGCGGTGCAGCCGTAGCAATGGCCGGCGACGGCGATCGGGGCACCGTCGAGCGGGTCGTCGAGGAGGTCGCGCAGGTGGCGAGGCGCCGCGCCGCCGCCCTGTGGGAGGGCGAGCATCTGATTGAAGTCGCAGTCGTAGAGGTAGCCGCGGTGATCGACGCTGACGAGCGTGCGGCACATCACCTGGGCGGTGTTCTCGTCGCGATGGGCCGCGCGTAGAACCCCCAGGTAGTCCTCGAGCTTTCCCTGCGACATCAGCCACGAGCCGAAGCGCTTGATCGGCATGTTGGCGAGCGTGAAGAGGCGGTTGAAGCGGATGCCGAACCGCTCGTCGAGGAAGCGCATGTAGTCCGCTTCGAGCGCCGCTTGCGGCGGCGGCAAGAAGGCGCCGTTCGGGTTGTAGACGAGGTTCATCACGAGCCCGGTTTCCGGACGCCCGTAGCCGAGGTCGTTCAGGCGCCGGAGCGCACGGATGGATGCCTCGAACACGCCCGACCCGCGCTGCTCGTCGACGTTGGCCTCGGAGTAGCACGGCAGCGACGCGACCACCTCGACGCGCGCGTCCGCGAGGAAGGGCGCCACCCAGTCGTAGCCGGGCTCCTCGACGATCGTGGGATTCAACCGATCCAGCACGTGCAGGCCGGCGTCGCGCGCCTCCGTCACCAGCCACCGGAACTCGGGGTTCATCTCCGGCGAGCCGCCGGTCAGATCGAGCGTCGTGACACGACGGCGCGCGGCGACGGCGAGCGCGAGCTCCATCGTGGCGCGCTCCATGCGCTCGGTGCGGCTCGGACCCGCGTCGACGTGGCAATGGATGCAGCGGATGTTGCATTGGTAGCCGAGGTTCAGCTGGAGCGTCGTCACGGCGGCGCGCCGGAGCGCCGGGAAGTCGCTCGCAGCGAGGCGGGGCCAACTATCGAGCACGCGCGACCTCGGCGGCCGACGCGCGCGCCGGCGACGCGAAGGGTTGGAGCAGAAGTGCCACCAGGCCTTGGTCCTTCGCCGTCCGGAACTCCGGCACGCCGACCGGCATCGTCGCCTCGGGCAGCCGCGGCGCCCCCCGGAAGGTCGCGAAGATCCGGTCCCACCACACCACGCTGAAGCCGAAGTTGGTGTCGGTCTCGTCGCGTGCGACCGAGTGGTGCACGCGGTGGAGCGACGGGGTCACGACGAGCCAGCGCGCGACTCGCTCGAGAGGCGCGGGGAGCGCGAAGTCGGCGTGCGTGAAGAGCGCGCCCGTCTGGAGCGCGATCTCGAAGATCAGGACGGCGAGCGGCGCCGCGCCGAGGACGGCGATCGTGCCGAGCTTCAGCGCCTGCGACAACGCGATCTCGAAAACGTGGAACCGGACGCCGAGCGTCACGTCGAACGCGAGATCGGAGTGGTGCACCCGATGCAGCCGCCAGAGCAATGGTACGGCATGCATGGCACGGTGCTGCCAATAGATCACGAGGTCGAGCGCGAGCGCGGCGAACGCGATCTCGAGCGGCTCCGGCCACGCGGCCGCCGCGAAGAGGCCGATGCCCTCGGCGCGGATGCGGCCGGCGAAGGCGACGCCGAGGACCGGGAAGGCGACGCGCATCAGGAGCGTAGAGAGCGCCACCAGGCCGAGGTTCACGAGCTGGCGCCGGGCCGGACGCGCGTCACCACGACATGGCCGCACCCGCTCCGCGACGGCGAGGCCGGCGAGCACGAGCACGAAGAGGGTCACCCGGATCGCGGGCTCGCCGCCGAGGAGCACGGTCGGCGTCACCGAGGCATCCTTTCGGTCGGCGGACCGGCAGGCGGAGCCGAGTCGTGACGCCGCCACGCGGCATCGAGCCAAGCCGCGAGCGCGCGCTGCGCCGGCAGCGGCGCTGCGAGCTCGGCGAGCTCGCCGCGGAGCGCCGCGACATCCTCGCCGCGATCGACGTCGGTGAGCGGCTCGACCGCGAGCCATGCGCCGTAGGGCGCGAACGCGGCGCGGAACCGCGCCGCGGTGTCGGCGACGCTGTAGGCGACGGACTCCCAGACGGCGAGAGGCGCGGTGCGGTTCCCGCCGTAGAGCCAGAAGCCGCCGTCGCGGGCCGGCCCGAGCACCTGACGCGGCTCGGCCGCCTCGCACCACGTGAACGCCGCGCGCAGGCTCGCGACCGCGAGCTGAGGCGCGTCGGCGCCGAGGAGCAGGCCGGCACCGTGACGGCGCACGAGCTCGTGATGGACGCGCCCCATGCGTGCGCCGAGCGTACCCTCGCCCTGCGCGAGCGTCGGAAGCTCGCGCCACACTTCCTCACCGCACGCCTCTTCTTCGGCGACGGACCAATACACCGCGGTCGAGCTCCCGGCGGCGGCGAGCGCCACCTCCGCGACCGCCACGACGGCGCGGCGATACCATTCGATCGCGACCGCCTCGCCGACTCCCGCCGCAAGCCGCGTCTTCACCGGCGAGTAGCCCGGCGTCTTCACGAAGATCGCGACAGCGCCGCTCATGCGGTCTCCCGCACGCGCCGCCGCTCGCGCCAGGCTCGTTGCAGGGTGAGCGTCACGTGGCGCGCGGTCGTCCGGAGCCAGCCGTGCTCGGCGTACTTCCGCGCGCTCGTGACGAGGGGCGCGTCCGCCGCGACGAGCGGCACGGAGGCTCGGTGCGCGGCCCACACCAGCGCGTGATCCTCGCCGAACGGCAGCGTAGCGTCGAAGCCGCCGAGGCGCGTGAAGGTGTCCGCGCGGAGGAAGAAGCCCTGGTCGCCGAACGGCAGGCCGAGCACGCGGCTCCGGATCCAGACGCCGAGGGCGTTGACGTGCACGGCCCACGGGCCGTCGGCGGCGAAACGCAGGTCGAAGTAGCCGAGCGACTCGCGCCGAGCCGTCATCGCAGCGGCGAGCGCGGGCAGCGTCGTCGGCGCGAGGCGCGAGTCGGCGTGGAGGAACCAGAGCCACGGCCGCTCGGCCGCCCGCGCGCCGGCGTTTTGCTGCGCCGCACGTCCGCGCGGTGCCGTGAGCCTCACGAGCTCCGCGGCGAGCGCCGCGACGGCCGCGTCGTCCGGCCCAGGCAGGTCGTCCGCCGACGTCGCGACGAGCACGACGCGGGCCGTCGCGGGGAGCGGCCCGAGGTCGGCGACGAGCCCGCGCCACGCACGCTCGCCCGGTCCGATCGGCACCACGACGGCGAGCTCCGCGAGCGGCGACTCCACGACGCGCTCAGCAGCAGGCGGCCCCGGCGGCGGGCGCGGACGACGTGACCCCGCCCGGGCCGCAGTCGAAAAGGCCGAAGTGGGTGCGCTTGTCGCCCGCGACGACGAAATGGGGCGCGTAGCGCGTCGCCGCCAGCATGTCGGCGGTGTTGCCGCAGACGAGCATCGGCCTGCCGGTCTCCAGACGATGATGGTCGTCGAGCTCGAACGCGTGCGGCAGGTCGGCGATCGTGCCGGCGTACGTGGCGACCTGCCCGTAGTCCTCGCAGCGATCCTCGAGGTCGAGCTTGAAGGCCCGCATCGTGCGCGACCGGAACGTGACCATGCCGATCTTGCGCGCGATGTCGGGGTCGTCGAGCGTGATCGGCGTGCTCGTCACCGTGCGCGCGTCGGCGCAGCCGGCGGCAGCGAGGAGCCGCCGGAAGTCCTCGTGGTAGAGCGCACCGCCGAGGCACTCGCCGAGCAGCACGGGATCGCGCTGGAGGTCGGCGGGGATGCGGCGGTCGGCGAACACGTCGGAGAAGTAGAGCTCGCCCCCCGGCTTCAGCACGCGGAAGATCTCGCGGAAGACGCGCGGCTTGTCGGGCGAGAGGTTCACGACGCAGTTCGAGACGACGACGTCGACGCTCGCGTCGGCGACCTCGAGCGCGCGGAGGTCCTCGATGTAGCCCTCGTGGAAGTCGACGTTCGAGCGCGCGTAGCCGTACCGCTCCGCGTGCCAGTCCTGGTGCCGGCGCGCGACCGCGAGCTGTTCGCGCGTCATGTCGACGCCGATGACGCGGCCGTTCGGACCGACGAGCCGCGACAGCACATAGCAGTCGCGCCCCGTCCCACAGCCGAGATCGAGCACGGTGCAGCCGTCGAGCGACGGCGGCAGCGGGAGGCCGCAGCCGTAGAAACGGTCGCGCACCTCGGGGTGCACGTCGGCGACTATCGTCCGGAGGTGCGGCGGCACGGCGTCGCCGGCACAGCACGCCGATGTCTTGAGGTCGGCGCTGCCGCTCAGCACCTCGCCGTAGTAGCGCCGCACCTCGGCGAGCGTGTCGGCTGCTTGGAACGTCGGCTCGTGTCGCATCAGCGTCGGGCTCCCTTCGCGTCGTTCAATGCCCAGTCGTAGTCGAGAAAGACGATCGGCACGGCAGCCGCTTCGATATTGACGCGTGCGCCGGCGTCGTCGCTCAGCAACGCGGCGTGCGGCGCCAGGAACCTCCCGACCGAGCCGGCCGCGCGGACGAAGTCGTCGCCGTACCAGTCGAAGATCTTCGACACCTCGAGACGGCCGGCCGCGGCGTCGAAGCGATTGCGGGTGCGGTCGGAGAGGAAACGCCGGGTCTGGTCCGCGAGCTGCGCCTCGAGCGCGTCACCGCGATACGCCTCCGGACGGAGCGCCGGGCATCCGACGGACGCGCAGTTGAGCGCGAAGTGGACGCGCGGCTCGCGGGCGCCGACGCCGCCGCGGATCATCCGGTGCTCGACGTCGTCGAGCGAGCGCGGCTCGCCGAGCAGCTCGAAGAAGCGCTGCTTCCACGGGCTCGTGATCCAGCCGCCGAGATCCTTGATCGACGCGAGGTCGGGATAGCGCGTGAGGACGAGCGCGATCGTGTGCGCGTTGTAGGCGTTCACGAGGAACGCCAGCCGATCGGCCTCCGGCCACGCGTCGAGCTCGTTCCGCGTGACGGCGGCGAGCGCCGCCCGATAGGCGTCGAGCGCGGCGCGATCGCGGGCGACGCCGGCGTAGTCGACGGTGGACGCGGTGCCGGCCGCGTTCCACCGCACGTGCGACGCGAGGAGCGCCGTCCAGGCCGCGTGCTCGCGATCGAATCCTTGCCCGGCACGGGCGGCATGCGCCGTGCCGAGCAGCACGAGCAGCGAACCGAGCGACACGAGCTGGAGACGGAGCATCGAACGAACCCTACTGACCCCGTCCGGCGCGCTCAACCCCGGGCGAACCGGATCAGCCGCGCCGCCAGGCGAAGAAGCGCTCCGCGAACCGCAGCGCCCGCGCCGACGCGTGCGCCCGCTTCCACGCCCCCGCCGCGTAGCGATTCGCCTCCATCATCGTCGGGTAGACGTGGATCGTCCCGAGGAGCTCGTTCAATCCGAGCCCGTGCTTCATCGCCGTCACGTGCTCGGCGATGAGCTCGCCGGCGTGCGCGGCGACGATCGTCGTCCCGAGGATGCGGTCGCTGCCGGCGGCCGTCAGCACCTTCACGAACCCCTCGGCCGCCTCGTCGGCGATCGCGCGGTCGAGGTCGTCGATGCCGTAGCGCGTGACCTCGACCGCGATCCCCTGCGCCCTCGCCTCCTCTTCGGAGATCCCCACGCGCGCGACTTCCGGCTCGGTGAAGGTGCACCACGGGATGACCCGATAGTCCGCGCGGTACGACCAGAATGGTGCCAGGAGACCGTTCACCGCCGCGTACCACGCCTGGTGCGCGGCGACGTGCGTGAACTGGAACGGCCCGGTGACGTCGCCGCAGACGTAGACGTTCGGGAAGTTGGTGCGGAGCCACGGGTCGGCCTCGACGGTGCGGTTCTTCCGGAGCCGGACGCCGAGCTCCTCGAGCCCGAACCCGGTGACGCGCGCCTCGCGCCCGAGCGCCACCAGCAGCACGTCGAAATCGATCGCGACCTCGCGGCCGTCGTGCCGGCAGACGACGCGCCCGCCCCCGCCGTCGCTGGCCGCGCGCTGTGGACGCGCGGCATCGGAGCGCGACGACACGCCGTCGCTGGCCGCGCGCTGTGGACGCGCGGCATCGGAGCGCGACGACAGGCCGTCGCGCTCGACCCGGAGCGCCTCGTGCCCCGCCGCGACCGTGAGACCCTCCGCCGCGAACCGCGCCGCCAGCGCCACCGCGACGTCGGCGTCCTCGCGCGGCAGGAGACGCGGCGCCATCTCGATCACGGTGACGGCGCTGCCGAAGCGCGCGAACGCCTGCGCCAGCTCGCAGCCGATCGGTCCGCCGCCGAGCACCGCGAAACGGCGCGGCAGCGTGCGGAGGTCCCAGAGCGTCTCGCTGGTGACGTACGGCACGGCGTCGAGGCCCGGAATCTTCGGCACGAGCGGCCGCGCCCCGGTCGCGACGACGATGCTCCGCGCGGAGAGGCGGCGGCCGTTCACCTCGACCTCCCACGGCGACACGAGCCGCGCGTCGCCCGCGATCACGTCCACGCCGAGCCCGGCGTAGCGTTCGGCCGAGTCGTGCGGCTCGATCGCGGTGATGACGCGCCGGACGCGCGCCATCACCTCGGCGAAGTCGAAGTGGACGTCCATGCGCGCGACGCCGAAGCGGGCGCTGTCGCGCGCGTCGGCCAGTAGACGCGCCGTCCGGAGGAGCGCCTTGCTCGGCACGCAGCCGGTGTTGAGGCAGTCGCCGCCGAGCGCGTCCTTCTCGATCAGCGCCACCTTCGCCTTGATGGCCGCGCCGATGTACGCCGACACGAGCCCGGCCGACCCGCCGCCGACGACGATAAGGTTGTAGTCGAAGCGCGCGGGCTTCCGGTGGCCGCGGTACACGCGCCGCGCCGCGAGCGCGTCGGCCACCTTGCGGAGCACGAGCGGCAGGAGTCCGAGCACGACGAACGCGCCGACGAGCCCGGGCGAGGCGACGTCGCGGAGGCTCTCGATCTCGGCGAGCTGGCTCCCGGCGTACACGTAGGCGATCGTCGCGGGGAGCATGCCGACCTGGCTCACGCCGGCGAACGTCGCCGTCGCGATCGGCGTCAGCGCCATCAGGAGGTTCACGAGGAAGAAGGGAAAGAGCGGCACCAGCCGGAGCGTGAAGAGATAGAAGGCACCGTCGCGTGCGACGCCCTCCTCGATCGGCCGGAGACGCGCCCCGAACCGGCTCCGCACGGCGTCGCGAAGGAGGAAGCGGGCGATCAGGAACGCGAGCGTCGCGCCGATCGTACTCGCCAACGAGACCGCGATCGTCCCGACGACGACGCCGAAGATGGCACCGCCGGCGAGCGTCAACACCGCGGCCCCCGGTAGCGAAAGCGCCGCCGTCGCGACGTACACCGCCATGTAGACGGCGAGCGCCGTCGCGGGGTGCGCGGCGCGCCACTGCTCGAGCGCCGCCCGGTTCTCCTTCAGCGCGTCGAGGCTCGCGAAGCGGCCGAGGTCGAAGACGAAGTAGGCCGCGACGAGCGCGAGCACCACCACCACGAGCGCGACCCGCGCGCCGCGGCGCCCGCCCGCCGGCGGCGCGGGTGACGCGTCGCTCATGACGCCGGCGTCCGGCGCTCGGCGGCGCGGGCGATCGCTCGCAGCATGCCGCGGAATACCAATTGATGGAGCGGATACACCAGCCACCAGTACGCGATGCCCGGGAGCCCGACCGGGTCGAAGTGCGCCGTCTGGCGGATCACCGACCCCGCGCCGTCGGGCGCCACCTCGAACTCGAGCCAGGCGCGGCCGGGCACCTTCATCTCGGCGAAGAGCCGGAGCCGGCGGTCGGGCTCGTAGGCCTCGACCCGCCACCAGTCGAGCGTGTCGCCGACGCGCAGCTGCTCCGGATCGCGGCGGGCGCGGCGATCGCCGACGCCGCCGGCGAGCAGGTCGATCCACGCGCGCACGTCCCAGAGCCAATCGGCGTAGTACCAGCCGGTGCGCCCGCCGATCCGGCGGATCGGGGCAAACGCGGCCGCCGGCGGCACCGCCACCCGCGTCGCGCGCGAGTCGATCAGGCGGCTGCCGAAGCGGACGTTCTCCCAGTCGGCGACGGGTCCGCCGGCGGAGAGCGCATCCGACCAGCGGGTCATCGCGAAATCGGCATCCTCGTTCCGAAGGGCGGCCGCGATCGCGTCGCGCATGCCCATCGGTCGGATGCCGAAGGTACGCGCCGCGGTGTCGTCATGGACGATGGTCTCGTGGCGCATGCTGTCGACGAGCTTTCTGCCGACGCGGGCGTAGAGCGGGGTCACGAGGCCGAGCCAGAGGCTCGACAGGTGCGGCGTGAGCAATGGAACGGGGATCATGAGGCGACGGAGCCCGCGTTGGCGCGCGTACTCCGCCATCAGCTCGCCGTACGACGCCTGGTCGGCGCCGCCGATCTCGAAGACGGCGCTGCCGTCGTCGCGCTCGCCCGTGCCGCCAGGAACGACGATGTCGCGTGCCGCGACGAGGTAGCGCAGCAGGTCGTTGATCGCGATCGGCTGCGCCCGCACCGCGACCCAGCGCGGGGTGATCATCACCGGCAGCCGCTCGACGAGCGCCCGCACCATCTCGAACGACAAGCTTCCCGATCCGATCACGATCGACGCGCGCAGCTCGACCACGGGTACGCCGCTGCGCCGCAGGATCGCGCCCACCTCGTGCCGGCTCCGGAGATGCGGCGAGAGATCGGGCTGATCCTCACCGAGTCCGCCCAGGTACACGATGCGCCGCACGCCGGCCGCGCGCGCCGCCGCGCCGAAGTGCTCGGCACCGCGCCGATCATCGGCCTCGAAGTCCTCGGCGCCCATCGAGTGCACGAGGTAGTAGGCGACCTCGACGCCGGCGAGCGCGGCGTCGAGGGACGCGCGGTCGAGCACGTCGCCCTGCACGACCTCCGTCGACGGCGCGACCCGCGCCCGCAGATGCTCCGGACGGCGCGCGAGGCAACGCACCGGAACCCCCTTCCGCTCGAACGCGGCGACGAGCCGCCCGCCGACGTAGCCGGTCGCGCCGGTGACGAGGATCATCGGGATGCAGTCTAGCCGAGGAAATCCGTACCGCGCGCGCGCAACCTGGGAAACGCGAGCGGCGCCGCCTTGTCGTCGCGCATGAGCGTCCACTGCTCGCGATAGCCGCGGAGGGCGGGACCCCGATGCACGGCGATGGTCTTCGCGATCGGATCCGCGAGCCACACCTCGGGAATCCCGGCGCGCGCGTAGAGCGGCAGCTTCACGACGCGGTCGTAGCTCTCGGGAGACGACAACACTTCCATCACCAGCAGAGTGTCCCGTGGCCGCGGGTGCGCCGCCGCGTAGAAATCGTCGCGGCGCACCAGGACGCTCACGTCCGGCTCGGGCTCTGAGTACCGGCCGAGCACGATCGGCGCTCGCGTCCGGATCGTCGCCTTCTTGTCGAGCCGAGTGAGCAAGAAGTGCATCGTTCGCATCACGCAGGATGCGTGCGGGGGCCGGATGCGCTCTTGCACGAGGATGTCGCCGTCGAGGAGCTCGAGGCGCTCGTCGTACCCGAAGATGCCGGCCTCACCCATACGGTGGTACTCGGCGGTCGTGAACCGGCGACGGGGTATGTCGATCGCGGGACGCACCATCGGTTCCGACCTCCGGCCTCTACTTGCCACTTCCCGTGAGCCCGAGCACCTGCGAGCTCAAGTTTGTCACCACCCCGCAGTCCTCGCAGAGCACCTGCACGTAGGGATGACCGACGAAGGTGGCGAGCGGCCGGAGCGCCCCGTCGCGAATCGGCAGCGACACGACGAGGTCTTCGCTCACCGAGAAGCGCGCCTTGCCGCAGGTGGGGCAGCCGTTCGGCCAGTGCTGCGTGAGCCAGGCGCGGACGCGGGCCTCGATTTCCTTTTTGGCCGGCCAGCCCGGAATTATCGGTGTCGTACGCAGAGCGCGCTCAGACGGCCATCGGCTCGCCGGCGGGCGGTCGGCTGAGCACCTCGACCGGATCGCCGACCGCGACCGCGCCGTCCTCGACGACGCGGAGATAGATGCCGCGGAGGTTGAGTGAGCGACGCTCGGGATGGGCGACGAAGCGAAGCGCGTCGGGGCCGAATCGGCCGCTGTACTTGGAGCATCCTCGGTGCGGCTTCGGGGTCACTTCGAGCAGCGCCGCGCCCGCGCGGAGGCGGCTGCCGACCGGCAGGTTCGACGCCGACAGGTCGAGATCGAGGAAGAGGCTGTCGCCGAAGAGCGCGAGCGGCTGGCCGTTGGCGATCAGCATGCCGATCGCGTGTTGCACGGCGGTCAGCTGCGCGTCGAGCTGATCGGGTTTCTTCCGGAACCACGCGTCGCCCGGCATCCCGCGCGACGCGGTGAGAAGCGCCTCGCGAGGCTCCTCGCGTCGTCCGGCCTCGCCGCGCCTCACCAGCAACACCACACGGCCGCGGTC
>DAIQBH010000146.1:0-13408 GCA_036781285.1 Thermodesulfobacteriota bacterium
CGTCCGGATCGCCGAGGTCCCAGGCGAGGCTGTCGAAGTCGCCGAAGATGTGGCAGCTCGCGCAGGCAGAGTCGCCGTGGCTCGACGTCTCGCTCGCGTCGTAGAGGAACGGCCGGCCGTTCACGACGATCGCGGGCTCGGGGTTGTGCAGCGACACGTGGCCCGTCTCCATGCCAGTCCCGGTGCTGACCACTGAGATCGAGTTGTCGAAGCGCGTCAGGACGTAGAGCTGGGTGCGGGCTTCGTCGAGCACGAGGCCCGTCGGACCGCCGCCCGACACGGTGATCTGGTCGGCCACCGACGGCGTGAAGGTGTCGTTCTCGAGCTGCGCCGTGTTGTAGACGGCGATGTCGCTCGAGCCGAAGCCTGCGACGTACAGGGTCGCGCCGTCGCTCGAAACGACCATGCCGAGCGGGAACGCGACGCTCGTGGCGTTCTCGGTCGGGTTGTCGGCGCAGCAGGTGTCGTAGTCGATGTGCTTGTTGAGGTGGCGGGGTGTTGCGGTGCCGCCGTCGAGCACCGTGACGCGCGACTCCATCAGGTGGCCGCGGACGCTCGCGGGCTCGCCGATCGGCTTGAACATGGACGCGTAGACGCCCTCGCCTTCGAAGCGGACGTGGTTCTGCGCCTCGAGGTTGGAGACGTAGACTTTGCCGGTGACCGGATTCGTCACCATGTTGAAGAGGATC
Source organism: Thermodesulfobacteriota bacterium (assembly GCA_036781285.1). Lineage (GTDB taxonomy): Bacteria > Desulfobacterota > Binatia > UTPRO1 > UTPRO1 > UTPRO1. The sequence goes on from DAIQBH010000146.1 coordinate 690, forward strand.
GTGCCGACGCCCGTGTAGAACGACGGGCCCGCGACCTCGATCGGCGGGTTCGCGTTGGCGTCGATCGCGAAGACGTCCTTGTCGGGGAGCGAGAAGCGGACGCTCGAGCTCCAGTCGCGGTCGAGCTCGTCGGTCCACTTGGTGCCGTCCCAGCGCACGATCAAGCCGACCTCGGGGCCGACGATGCTCTCGAAATTGCTCTTCGGCGGAGGCAGCTGATTCGGACCACTGTTGGGCACGATGCCTTCGGAGAGCACGGTGGTGCGATTGCCCGAGTGGAAGACGGCGGCGTACACGGTGCTGCCGTCGGGCGAGACGGTGAGCGCGCGGGGCGTGTCGCCGAAGAGCGTCACGACGGTCAGCGGCGTGCCGCCGAGCCCGGCGCCGAGATTCGTCGCATCGAAGACCCAGACGTCGGCGCGGCCGAGGCCCGGAGTCCGGAGGATGGTCTCGATGGTCGAGTGGAACGGCGTGTTCTGACCGCGGTGCGCGGTCGTGACGAAGGCGCGATTGCCGCCGGGACCGGCGAACACGAGGTCGCGCGGCTCGTCACCGACGAGGAGCGTCCGGACGACGCGCGCCGCCGCGGGGTCGGTCACGTCGACGACGCTCACGCTGTCCGAGAGGTGGTTCACCACCCAGACCTCGGTGTTGGTGCGCGCGACCACGGTGAGCGGCTCGAGACCGACCATGACCGAACCGACGTGGTTCAGGTCGCTGCCGGAGATGGCGAAGATCTCGAGGCGGTTGTCGGGGGTGTTCGCAGCGAAGAGGTGGCTCCCGTCGGGCGACATCGCGAGCGGTCGCACCTGCCCCGTCTCGAAGAGCTGAAACGACGACGCGGCGACTGCGCTCCCGGAGGGAACCAGCGACATCAGGAGGGCGACGGCGGCTCCGACCTGCGCAGCGATGCGCGACCACGATCCAATCATTAGCTAGGCCTCCTTAGGCGGGCTCGACGACCAGCGGCTCCGCGTGACGGCACACACGGCTTCCGGGCGCTGATTTTGGTAACTTCGCCTTTACCACCGCATAGTATGTCTGTACAAGGGAAAAATGCTCCCCGGATCCCGGGGGACCCCGGCGTCCCCCAGACGTGACTCGGATCCGACCGCAGGGATCCCACCCCGCCGGACCAAGGTACGGCCGGCAACGACCGCGCGCCGGACCGAGATCATCGCCGCCGCCATCCGGGTGATCGCTCGCGACGGCATTCGGGCCTGCACCGTGAGCGCGCTCGAGAGCGCGACGGGTTTCGCACGCGGCCACTTCACGTACCACTTCAACTCGAAGGAAGAGATCATCGCCCTCGCCTTCGCGACCGTCGGCGCCGACTGGGCGACGTATCAGGTCGAGGCGTCGGCGGGTGCGCGCGCGGCCGAACGTCTCGAGAGTCAGATCCGCGCCGCCGCGCGCTGGGGACAACAGCGCCCCGAGTACTTCCGTTGCATGATGAACTTCCGCGTCGAGATGATGCGCAACCCGAGCGCCTTCCCCCGCGCCCCCGAGGTCCGCGCGCAGTTCCTCGAAGCGGCAGCGACGACGATCCGTCAGGGCATCGCCGACGGCGACTTCCGCGCCGATCTGGATCCCGCATGGGAGGCACGCGTCATCTTCGCCGTCGTGGACGGCTTCCTCATGCACGCCGCGATGGACGTCGCGTTTTGTCCGCCCGCGGAGCTCGCCGATCGCGCCTGGCACCTCGTCGCGTCGCGGTTGGTTCGTACCGCTCCCCCCCAGTGAACGCGCCGAAAGGGCGCAGATTATTTTGCATCCGCGCGTCATATTCAGTTGTGTCGCGCCGTCGGATAGCAAAAAATTGTATCGGGTATGGAAACCAACTCGCATACCGAACACGGCGGGGAGGGTTGAGCGATGGGGGAGAAACGCTTGCTCGACGCGGTAGCTGAGCGGCTCACGATCGGTCGGCGCATGCGCATCCTGCGGCATCGAACCGCACGCTGGTTCCTGCCGCCGGTGCGCCAGGCTCCGATGGAGCCGCTGAGCGAGTTGCGGCGGTTGCGCCTGTTGCCGACGGCGCCGACGACCCGCCGCAACGGACCCACCTCCAACTAGGCGGACCCACGACAAGGATGTCCGCGCGCGAGGAAGAGATCCCTCGCGTGAACTTTCTCAGACCTGGAGCACGACGGCGCGCGCCGGCAGCGCGGTCGCTTCCGCGACCGCGTGGACGTAGGCCCCGAGCTGCCAGCGATACTCCGCGAGCCGTCCGCGCACGTCGAGATCGGTTTTGAAGTCGACGACGGTCCAGCCGGGTTCCGGCGTCGCGTCGTGGAAGACGAGATCCGCCACGCCCTCGACGAGCCGACCGTCGTCGAGCCGCACCGCGAGCGCGACCTCGCGTCGACAGCGGCCCGCACGCGCCGCGACCGCCGCCCGCCGGACGAGCGGATGCGCGAGCGTGCGCGTCACGACCTCACACGCGGCGTCGACGTCGGCCGCCGCGACCCCGAGAACGCGCGCCTGCACGCCCGCCGCGGCCGCGACCGCGGCCGCATCGCCGACGAGATCGATCGTCGCAAGCACGGCGTGGACGAGCACGCCGAAGCGCGTCCCGTGCGGGCGTTGCGCCGCCTTCTTCGGACGCGCGTCGTCGAGCGCGACCGCGTTCGCCAAGCCCGCGATCGCCGCTAGCGGTGTCGCACCCGCGTCCGCCTCGTGCACGCGTGCCGCGGCCCACGCCGTCGCGGTCTCGACGGTGACGCTCGGCGTTCCCGCGGCGGCGCGAACGCGGCCGCGCGTCGCCTGCCAGGCCGCGTGCGCCTGCACGCCGCGCTCGGAGGTGGCGCCGCTCTCGTCGGCTTCGAGGAGCTTCTGCTGGCGGAGCCCGACCGTCGCATCGACCGCGAGCTCGAGCGTCGCGGGATCCCACCAGACGACCGGATGATCGCCGGCCTCGGGGATGTGCAGCCCAGGCCGCACGCCGTGATCGCGATGCGGCGCGCGCTCCGGCCGGTGCGGCGTGCTGTCGGGACCGAATTCCGGACATCCGGGCGGCGTCGACGTCTCCATGATGCGGCGGCGCTCGTAGTCCGGGTAGATCGCGGGGTGCAGCGCCGACAGCCACCCGTCGCGGCGTTCGTCGCCGATCACGGGGACGACCAGGAGATCGCGCGCGCGGGTCGCCGCGACGTAGAGAATGCGCGCCGCCTCCTCGCGCTCGCGCTCCCGCTCCTCCTCGCGCCGTTCGAGAAGCTCGAGCGGAGAGCATCCGGCGAGCCGCATCGCGCAGAGCCCACGGGTCGCGTCGGTGTAGCGACTGGGCTCGCCGGGCGCCTCCTTCGCGGTGAGATCCGCGAGGATGACGATCGGGAACTCCAGCCCCTTCGCGCGGTGCACGGTCATGACCCGCACCCCGCCCGTCCCCTCCTCCAGAATCGGCGCGTCGCTCGTTTCGCCGCGCTCGGCGTCGGCCGCGAGCCGCTCGACGAAGCCCCGGAACGACATCACGTCGTTCCGCTCGGCGCGGCGTGCGAGGTCGATCAGCCGGCTGACGTTCGCGAGCGCCTGCTCGCCCGTCGGCCAGATTGCGACGCCGGCGTGCGCGCGCGTCGCGGCGAGAAAGCGCGTGATCGTGTCGGCGATGGGACGCCGGTTCCGCCCGCGGTGCAGCTCGCGGAGGACGCGCAGCGCCGCCGCGACCTCGGCGAGCGGCGGCGCCAGGTCGTCGGGGAGGCGCCGGAACGGGTGCAGGCTGCCGACCCGCTCGCGAAACGCGAGGAGCGCCGCGTCCGAGAGCGCGAGGAACGGACCGCGCAACGTCGCGAACAGGGCGAGCTCGTCGTCGGGACGCTCGATCGCGGTCAGCACGTTGCGGAGCGCCTCGACCTCCTCGCGCCCGTGGAAGGCGCTGCCGCCGATCAGCACGTGCGGCAGGTGGCGCGCCTCGAGCGCGCGCACGTAGTCGTGCGTCATGTCGGTCTCGAAGTAGCGGAAGCGCCGGAAGAGGATGCAGACGTGGCGCGGCTCGATCGGCACGCGCGCGCCGCCGATCCCTTCGACCGTCCAGCCGCTCTCGCGGACCAGCCAAGTGATGAACGCGGCCGTCGCATCGGGCAGCGACTGCTCGATGCGGAAGTCGACGACCTTGCCGAAGTCACCGAAGGGCTGGGGCACCGGCAGCGCGACGATCGCCGGCTGCGTCGGGACGCTCGGCCGGACGGGCACGAGCGGCACGTAGGTCGCCTGTCCGACCGATCCCGTCATGCGCGGCGCGAGCGCGGCGTTCACGGCGGCTTGGATCTCGGGGACGGCCCGGAAGCTCACCGTCAGGTGCTGGAGCACCGCGCCGGCGTCGATCAGCCGCCGCTTCACCGACTCGTAGAGCGCGACGTCGGCGCGCCGGAAGCGATAGATCGACTGCTTCGGATCGCCGACGAGGAACAGCTTCCCGGGAATCGGCCGCACGCGGGTCCAGTCGCTCTCGTCGGGATCGTCGGCCGCGAGGAGCAGCAGGATCTCGGCCTGGAGCGGATCGGTGTCCTGGAACTCGTCGACGAAGACGTGCGTGAAGCGCGACTGGAGGTCGCGGCGGACGGCCGGATTCCCGCGCAGCAGATCGCGCGCGGTCAGCAGGAGGTCGCTGAAGTCGAGGCGCCCCGCGCTCTCCTTGAGCTTCTGGTAGCGCTCGACGACGGGCTGGAGCTCGCGTTGCAGGCGCGGCGCGAGGTCGGCGCCGGCGGCGTCGACGAACGCGAGCAGCCGCTGGTGCACGGTGTCGCGCGCGGTGCGGAGCGTCGCCTTCGCGGCCGCGTTCGGACCGCGCGAGAAGCCGGTCCACGTCCAGTGGCGCGCGTTCCGGCCCCCCGCGAACTGCACGAGCTCGGCTTCGAGCCCGTCGTAGTCGCGCTCGCCGCGGATCGCCTCGCGGCGCCCGACCTCGTGCACGAACCGCGCGATCTCCATCAACGACTTGGTGAAGTAGTCCGATGAGTCGAGCGATCCGGCCTGCGCGCCCAGCGCCTCGAGGTCGCGCATCACCTCGTCGATCTCGTGCTCGCGCGCGAACGGCCGGGTGCGCCACGGTGCCGCGAAGTCGCGCCGCTCGTTGAGCTCCCAGGCGGCGCTCCGGAGCGCCTCGCGCGGGCTGTCGTCGCGCGGCCGGCGCCGGAGGAAACGCCGCACGCCCTCCTCCGGGGCGCGCAGGCACTCCTCGAACCATCGGTCGAACGCGCGGCGGAAGAGGTCGCGCGCGACGTCCTCGGGCGCCACTTCGAAGAGCGGATCGACGCCGGCCTCGACCGGCCGCTCGCGCAGCAGATCGCTACAGAACGAATGGATCGTGCCGATGCGCGCCTCTTCCAGCTGCTCGAGCGCGACCTCGAGATGGCGCGCCGCGGGCGACCCGGACGGCGCGGCGAGACGCGCGCGTTCGAGCTCCGTGCGAAGACGGAGCTTCAGCTCGCCCGCCGCGAGCTCGGTGAACGTGACCGCGACGATGCGGGCGAGCTCCGCGCGGCCGGCGACGAGCGCCGCCACCATGCGGCCGACGAGCGCGGTCGTCTTGCCGGTCCCCGCGGCCGCCTCGACGACGAGCGTCGCGTCGAGGTCGGTCGCGATGCGGGTGCGCTCCGCCTGATCGGCGAGCGGGGCCGCCGCGGTGTCCGTGGCCGTCGTGCTCATGGCATCCCTCGGAGGCGGACGAGCGCTTGCAGGCTCGGGCGGTCGTTCGGCTTTCGCTTGAGCCGCACGTTCTCGTAGGGTCCGCAGACCGAGCGGTAGTCGCAGTACGTGCAGGCGCGATCGACCGGCGCCGCCGGCAGGAAACCGTCGCGGAGCGCCCGGTCGATCGTCTCGACGACCGTCCGCGCCGCCTTCCGGCTGCGATCGTCGAGCACGACCGTCCGTTCCTCGTAGCCGCCGGCCGCGGTGCAGTAATAGAGGCGGCCGCTCTCGACGGGCTCGGGCAAGAGCTCCTCGCAGGCGAGCGCGTAGAGGACGGGTTGGAGGATCTCGCCGCCGCCGATCATCACGCCGTCCGCCGCGCGCGCCTTCCCGGTCTTGTGGTCGGTGACGCGGAGACGGCCGTCGGGGTGGCGTTCGATCAAGTCGATCGAGCCGCGGAGCCGGAGCGCGTCCGCGACGACGATCGGCGTCGACACGCTCGCCGGGTCGGCGTCGCCGCGCTCCTGGAGCGGCAGCCCGAAGGCCAGCTCGAAACGATCGGGAACCCAGCCGCTCGGATCCGCCGACGCCCGCCGCAGCCACTCCCGGAGATCGGCGCGGATCGCGTTGATGCCGTCCTCCCAGACGCGCGGAATCGCCGGACAGAGGAGATCGCGGTAGCGCGCGGCGACCTCGTCGAGCGCACCGTCGACGAGGTCGCGCGCCTGCTCGAGCGTGTCGGGGCGGACCGGCAGCAGCCCGTCCGCCTTCATCCGCGAGAGCACCGCGAACTGGACCTCGTGGAAGAGCGAGCCCTTGGTGAGCGGATCGAGCACCTCGATTGCGACTGGCTCCTCGCGCGGCTTCAGCCGGTGCACCGCCTGGAGGAAGAAGCGATAGGGACAAGCCGCGAAGTGCTGGAGCGCCGTCGGCGAGTACGAGCGGGTCGCGAGCGCGTGGGCGGCGAGCGCCTCCTTGCCGAAATGGTCCGGATCGACGAGGCCGTCGGCAGGCGTCCACTTCTTCCACCAGCGATGGGCGCGGGCACGGAGCGCGCGCGCGAGGTGGACGTTCGCGCCGAGCAGATAGCGCGCGGTGCCGATCGTCTCTCTGGGATCGGCGGCGAGGAGCGGAGCGAGGAGCGCGAGATCGTACTCGGCGTCGTCGATCGCCTGCTCGGCGTCGGCCGGCGCCGGCCAACCGAGCCGGGCCTCGCCGACGTCGCGGGCGCGCGCGGCGATCTCGTCGAAGCCGGGGAGCCGGCCCTCGGCCGCGCGGAGGGTTTCGAGCGCATAAAAGGAGGGAACGCGCGGCCTCCCCTGCTCCGTGTCGATCCGCGGATAGGAGATCACCACGCGCTCGACCGCCGCGCCGACCCCGAGCCGGAGCGCGAGACGCTCGGCCGCGACGCGATCGGCCTGCGTGACGAGCGCCGCACCGGTCGCCCGCGCGAGGAGGCGCCGGCTCCCGTCGAGCAGGATCGGGTCCTCGACGATCTTCCGCGGCAACATGCGCTCGGCGAGCCCCGGCACGAAGACCACGTCGAACGCGAGCCCGCGGGCGGCGTCGGTCGGCGCCACGAACACGGCGCCGTAGCGGCGCCGCGGCGGCCGCACGGTGAGCGAGCGCAAGCGCGGCCCGAGCACCAGCTGCACCTCGTCGAGCGTGACCGGCCCGACCGGACCCATCGGCACCAGCTCGGCGAGGGTCGCGAGGACCTGGGTCGGATCGCGGAGCGCCTGGCCGGCGAGCGCCTCCAGCTCCGCGAGCCATGCCTCCCAACGCACGCGCCGGCCGGCGAGACCGTCGAGCCGATCGATCAAGGGCATCGCATATGCCCTCAGATGTCCGAGCTGCGCGAGCGTCGCCGCGAGCTGCGCCGCGCGCGGCTCGTCCTCGTCGCCGAGCTTCGAGCGCCGGAGCCCGATCTCCTGCTCGAGACCCGCGAGCCGCGCCTCCCAGCGCGCTTTGCCACCGATCACGGCGGCGTCGCACAGGAGCTGCTCCCAGCGCCACGGCGCCGGCACCGATCCCGCCACGACGACCTCGCGCGCGGGATCGACCGGCAACGGCTCGTCCTCGTCGGCCGCGCGCTCGGCCGCGAGCGCCGCTTCGGCGAGCGGCTCCGCGACCGACGGGGGCAAGAGCTCGTCGTCCGCGGGCAGCACGAAGGGCGTCGGCGCGGCCGCGCGCTCGGCCTGCGTCGCCGGATCGGGCACCTGCGCCAGCGAGAGATACTCGGCGAAGCGGCGCGCCGAGAGCCCCTCGCTCGCGCAGGCGAGGAGCGCGAGGAGCGCCCGCCCGGCTGGATCCGGGCGGGTCGTCCCGCGCGCGAAGAACGCCGGGATCTCCGCGCGCCGGAGGGCTTCTTCGAGGTGCGCCGTATAGTCGCGCGGCGCGTGCAAAAAGATCGCCATGCGATCGAACGGCACGCCGCGCGCGGCCTCCTGCTGGATGCGGCGCGCGATCTCGACGCACTCGCGCGCCTCTCCCGGCCACGAATGCAGCGACACGCCCTCGTCGAGCGCGGCCGGAGCCGGCGTCGTCGCCTCGAAGAGGTGTGTCTGCAAGCGCGCGAGCGCGGTCGTCGGGGAGTCGGCCGGGAGCGGCGTCGCCGCGACCTCGAGCGCCTTCGCGAGGAACCCGAGGGTCCGCTCGTCGCCCGTCGGAACGACCGCGAGCACGGCGGGGGCACGAGCCGCGAGCGCCGCGACGAACGCCGCCTCGCCCTCGCTCGCGATCGCCACGTCCAGGAAGAGCAGCGGCGTACCGACCGGCGGCTTCGCCGGATCGGCGCCGACGGCCGCCGTTGCCGCCGCGAACACCGCCGCGCGATCCGCGAGCGCAGCCGCGTCGAGCTCGGCGGTCGTCTCGGCTGCGAGCGCCGCGAGGTCGCCACCGACGGTCGGCAACGCGGCCAGGTCGTCCGGACCGACGCCATGGGCACGCAGCTCCCCCATCGTACGCGCGACGGCGATCGGAAAGCCGGGCCGCTCGGCGACGGGCCCGAAGTAGCCGAGCCGGCCCGCCGCCGTCAGCTGGTGCACGGCGCGTGTCGCGACCGCGTCGAGTGAGAGCGCGCTCGCCGGCGCGCAGCCCCGGAGCGCGAGCGCCGGCGCCGCGAGCACGCCCGCCATGCGGCCGAGCGTCGCGCGCACGAGCCCGAAGCGCGCTCCGCCCGTCCGCACGTCCTCGCGCACGAGCTCGTCGCAGGCTTCCAAGCTCGCGCCGATCAGGAGCGCTTCGGCGTCGCGCGCGAGCGCGGCGAGCCATTCCTGCGCGACGGCGCGCCGGCGGGCCGCACGCGGCGCCACCACGATGCGCACGCGGCGCTCGGTGCTGCGCTTCCCCACCCCGTCGCTCATGTCCCGCCGCGCGCGCGACTGCAAGCCGCGCGACAGCGGTTGTATCGAGCGCGGCGGCGCGCGTTGCGACGACCGCGGGTCCGCGCCTCGGGGCGACCACGGGTCCGCGCTTCGCGGCGCGTGCGGCTCAGCGCGGGCGGGTCCGCGCGACCGTCACCGGCGCGGTCGCCCGCGGCCGCATGAAGTCGGCGAGGATCTCGACCGACGTCGCGAGCGTCGCAAGCGGATCGGCCATCGCGTGCGACACCGTACGCACACAGCCGAGCGCGCACCCCGCCTCGCACGGCTTGTGCACGTCGGCCGCACGGAGATCGGCGAGCGTCAGGGACTCGACCGCGACCCCCCTGCCTGCGACCTGACTGCAATACTGCGCGCGCCCGTCGGGATTCACGTACAGGTATTTGAAGCCCCCGAGGCACTTCCAGGGCCGCGAGAAATCCCCGACCAGCATCTCCGCCGCGTGGCGCCGGAAGAACGCCATGCCCGGGAAGAGCTCGTGCCGGCGCAGCAGCTCCGCGAAGTGCTCGCCGCGGATCGCGACCTTGCCCTTGCCGTCGTGCAGCAGCGAGAACCCGAACTCGAAATCGAACGGCGCCAGCATTTCGCGGAACTCGGCGTAGCGCCGCCAGCTCTCCTCGGTCAGCACGGTTTGGATCTTCACTTGAAACCGCGCCCGCTCGGCGAGGATCGCGAGCTTCGGCAGCACCGAGCGCAGCGACTTCGGCAGCCCGGGCTCGGGATCGATGCCGTCGACGCTCACCTGCATGCAGTCGAGGCCGGCCGCGTTGAAGCCGTCGACGAGCTCGGGGGTCAACTTGAACGCGTTGGTGATGATGGTCGCGAAGTTGACGCCGCCGCGCGTCGCCTTGATGCGCGCGACCAGCTTCACGATGTCGGGGTGCAGCAGCGGCTCGCCGCCGAGCAGGTCGAAGGTGAACGCTCCGAGCTCGCCCAGGCGGTCGATCCGCTCGGCCAGCACCTCGAACGGCACGATCGGCGCACCGGGCGTATACTCGTGGCAGTACGCGCACGAGAGATTGCACTCGTACGTGACCACGAGCTGCGCGTGCACGGGCCGGCTGTCGAAGAGCCGCTTGAATCCCGTCAGCACGAAGCGCGCCTTCCGCATCGACCCCCTCAGCTCTTTGTGCGCGCCTGTGTCTCCGAGACGCGGCGGCGCGACCGCGTCGGGCATCGTGTTGCCGGCGGGTTGACTACGCCGCGCCTGACCGAAGCGTCAAGGGTGGTCGCCGGCATCGGCTTCGGCATCGCGCCACACGAAATGCAGCGCGGGCGGGAGCTCGCGCCACGACGGGAGGCGCGCGACGTGCGCCGCGGGATCGGCCGAGCTGTAGGTATGCCAGAAAAGGATCGGCCGGCCGCGCCACTCCGGCTCGTGCGCCAGCGCGAGCGCGCCGGCGAGCGCTTTGGCGCCGTACGTCGTCTCGAGCGTCAGCCCTTCCCGATCGGCGATCCGCCGGCTCGCGTCGAGCCCGGCTTCGGTCACGGCACCGTAGCCGGGACCGAGCCAATCGGAGCGGATCGAGAAATCGTCGGGCCCGATCGCGAGCGGCGGCATCGGCGTCCCGAGCGCCCGGAGCCGTGCGAGCGCCCGCGTCGCGAGCGTCGTGAGAAACGCCGGAGTCGGCGGCAGGAGATCCGTCACCCGGACGGCGATCACGCGCGACGCGAGGCCGGCGAGCTTCAAGCCCGCGACGAGCCCCGCGACCGTGCCGCCGCTGCCGAGCGGCACCACGACCGCCGCCGGCTCCGGCAGCTCCCCCGCGGCGACCTGCTCCGCGAGCTCGAGCCCGGCGTTCACGTAGCCGAGCGTGCCGATGACCGACGATCCGCCCGTCGGCACGAGATAGCGGCGATCGCGCCCGAAGAACCCGCGGGCGAGCACCCCGAACGCGATCCGCCGCGCCGCGGCGATCGTCGGCGCGTAGTGGATCGTCGCCCCGAACGCGTGATCGAGGAGCAGCGTCTTCCGGACGTGCGCCGTCACCGGTTGCGGGATGAGCACCAGGTCGGCGCGGAGCCCGAGGGACCGAGCGTAGATCGTCGTCGCGAGCGCGTGGTTGCTGCCGAGCGCGCCGGTCGTCAGCACCGAGCGATGCCCACGCGCGAGCGCGTCGGCGAGCAGCCACTCGAGCTTCCGCACCTTGTTGCCGCCGTAGACGTCGCCCGTCCGGTCGTCGCGTTTGATCCAGAGCTCGGCGATGCCCGCGTCGCGCCCGAGGTCGCGGAGCGGATGGACCGGCGTCGGCAGGAGCGCGAGCGGACGGCGCGGCAGCTTGCCGGCGATCGTCGGGAAGCGGCGCTCGAGCGCGAGAGGCGGCGGCGACACGGCCGCCGGCATAGCACGTGGCGCGTGACACGCACGCGCGCCTGCGATTTGACACCGGTCGGCGCGATCCTCTATCGCCTCGCGGCGGGGAACCGCCCAAGGGAGGCAGGATGATGAGGATCGCAGCTCGCGCCGCCAGTCTGATCGCGCTCGGGTTCACGCTTGCCGGAGCCGCACCAGCCGGAGCCGCCTCGTGCGGCGACGCCAACCGCACCGGAACCGTGACGGTCACCGACGGCGTCCTCATCCTGCGCTCCGCCGCACAGCTCGAGACCCTCTGTCCACGCGAGCGCTGCGACATGAACGTCGACGGCAACATCAGCGTCACCGACGGCGTCCTGGCGCTCCGGGTCGCGGCCGAGATCCAGACCAGCGTCGCGTGCAGCGCGGCGCAGGTCGACACGATCTTCGGCCAGGTCCAGAAGATCGGCGGGCTCGGAGGCATCGCGGGCCCCGCGAGCCGCGCCCGCGCAGCGGGCGGCAGCACCGTCGCCTGCCCCGGCGGCGGCTTCATCGAGGACGACGGCGTGAACCTCAACTATTTCGACTGCGTCGACGGTGATTTCGTGACCAACGGCACCCTCGGCTTCGAGGTCATCGACGACTTCGACGTGAACGTCTACTTCGACACGGTCGATTTCGTGATCTCGACCGGCGAGGTGAACGAGACCTTCGGGTTCCTCACCTTCACGTTCGGCGACCCGATCGCGGTGAACGGCATCCTCTCCCACCAGAGCACGATCGTCGGCGAATACACCGACCAGTTCCAGAACGTGCAGCTCGACGAGAACTTCTTCGCCACGTCCGGCCGCGTCGACACGGTGATCACCGAGGGCCAAGGGTTCTTCACGAACGTGCTCGGCATCACGTCGACCCTCTACTCGCCGTCGCTCGCCCGCATCTTCGTCTCGTACGCGGACGGCGACTTCGACCTGTTCACCCTCGGCGACGGCCTCTGCGAGCCGTGCACCTCGAGCTGCTCCAACGGCAGCCTCCAGTGCGTCTCGTGCGTCGGCCAGTGCTCGAACACGACCGCCCGCTGCGGCATCGACTTCGACGCTCTCGAATGCTCCGACGGCATCTTCGGCCCGGTCGGCCTCTGCGACCCGTGCGGCTCGAACGCGGAGTGCAACCAGAACCAGGGGCTCTCGTGCTTCGAGTGCGCCGAGAACTGCACCGGCTCGACGCCGCGCTGCGGATCGTCCCTGGCGTTCGTCGAGTGCGTCGACGGGGTCTACTGATCCTCGCGTGACGTCGAGCGATCCCCGCTGGGTCTGCTCGAGAATGCCGTAGGACGCGTTCCACTCCGCGCCGCGTGCCCATCGAGCGCGCCGACGCCTGGGATCGCATGTCCCACGCCCAAGTGACCCTCCGGCCTC
>DAIQBH010000146.1:13508-15518 GCA_036781285.1 Thermodesulfobacteriota bacterium
TCTTGGCCGCGCCGTCGCTTTCCTGGATTGCAAGCTCGCACCGAGCCCTCCGCAAATATTTGTCCCAGATCGATACAAGGTTCGCCCCGCGTGGCCGTGCGCGCATTGAGCAAGCACACGGAACGCGCAAACCATCGACCGCAGTCGGAGCTTCGAGAAAGGCGCGGCGCGGAGGGTCACACACCAGCCAACGGTCCACCCCGACGTTTGGAATCGAAGCTCGACGCCGACTGGTCACCTTTCGTCGCCTACCCCCTAACGCGTGTACGACACAGGAGATCGACCATGCGGAACGTGACAGCGATGACTCGGTCGGTGGCAGCTATCGCCGCGCTGATAGCCGGCGGCCTTTTACCGACCACGGCGCGAGCAACAGCGCCGACGACGACGGTGACTCATCAGATCCAAGCCGGTGACGACGACTACAAGGAGACATCGACCGGTCTCTCGCAACGGGGCGATACCCAGCAGGATCTCTGGGTCGCCGCCGACCTTTTCCATGCCTATCGGTTCGTGAGCTTCGCGGTCCCCCAGGGGGCGACCATCGTGTCCGCGCGGTTGCAGCTCTATGCGACAACGAATCTGACCGCCGCAATCAGCGGCACCGCATTCGGCGAGGCGGTCGGCAACGCGGGCGCCTGGACGACGGGCTTGCTCATCAGTACGGCGTCGCACACCACCACGAGCGTCGCGATCAGCGGGCTTCCCTCGTGGACGAACAATGCGTTCAACGACGTGGTGGACGTCGCGCCGGTCGTGCAGGAGATCGTCAACCGCGCCGACTATCAGTACGGAAACGCCGTCAAGATCTTCCTGACGGGATCCACGTCGACGTCCCGACGCACGAAGACCTACAACGCCAACCCCTCATTCGGAGCGAAGCTCATCGTCACGTATGAGTGGCCGGGGTGTCCGATTCCCGGGCCGGAGTGCCCGGCGACGTTGAGGTTCACGCCGGACTACGACCCTGAGGCCCTGGACACCGGATGGACCGGCCAAGGACACGACAAGCCGCTCTTCCCGTTCGGCGCCGAGATCGCCATGCGGATACGCAGCTGTGCGGGCACCGACCCCTGCGGGGTCTGCGATGTATCGGAGCCGCTGCCGAACGACGACGGCCTGTTCCGCCGTTGCTCCAACAACACGTCCGTGCATTGCGATGACGACACGGCATGCTTCCGTCAGTGTGTCGGCGGCACCAATGATGGGGTGCCCTGCACGGCGCCGAGCCAGTGTCCACCCGGCAACAACTGCCAAGGCGCAGGCGCCTGCCGGACCTACGTCGGCACCTACATGCCAGCGACGCTCGACGCCCTCATTTCACTCTGCACGACCTCACTCGTCACACACACGGGTGCGAACGACATCGTCGGCACCATCAACGTCGACACCGGCGAAACCGATATCGGCGTGCCGATCAGCACGTTCATAAAGGATGCCACATGCGCCACATGCGACAACGACCCAGTGCGAAACGACGGGCATCGAGACGGCACCTGCAGCGGCGGCGTTCGGAACGGCAAGCCCTGCGACTCCAATGGGCGGTCGTTTCCGGCCTTCGGCGATACCAGTCTCGACTGTCCGCTCGCGGAGGGGTCCCTCGGCCAAGAGACGCGCGCGATCTTTCCGCTCACGACGGACGATCCGCCGGCCCTCGTGCTGGGGACAGCGAGTCCCTTCTGTACGGCCTCAGGCTTCAGCGGCGTCCGTTGTTTCTGCAACACCTGCAACGACGAAGCCGAGACGCCGTGCTCCTCGAACGCCGATTGCCCCGCGGCTGGTCAGGTTTGCGGCGCGAAGCGCTGTATGGGCGGCGAGAACGCCGGTGCACTCTGCTCGAACAACTCCAGTTGCCCGGGAAGCAGCTGCAATTGGCCCGGGCAGCCGACCCAACCCAATCTATGTATCGACGATATGAACATTCCCGGTGACGGCGCCGGCAAGTGCCAAGACGGCCGCTGTCTCGAAGCACCCGCGGACGCCGGGGTGTGTCGGCCCTCGGCCGGCCAC
>DAIQBH010000147.1:0-9698 GCA_036781285.1 Thermodesulfobacteriota bacterium
ACAAGAAGTCCTACGCCGACCCCGAGATGGTGCGGCTCTTCAACGCCGAGATGCCGCGCGTCATGCGCGCGAACCCCGTCGTCGAGCTCCCCGGCGACGTGCTCCTCATCGGCCGGGTCCTCGGGCTGCTCTCGGGCGTGAGCAAGCAGCTCGGCTCCGAGGTCGACGTCGCGTCGGTGCTGATGCCGTATGTGGGCCGCTTGATGACCGGAGCGGCCGGCGAAACGTCGCGCTGACGATCCGCGCCTCCGGGTCGAGTCCTGACGGACGTCCTCGCCGCTCAGGGGCCGGAGCGGGTATCGACGATACGCCGCCAGAGCTTCCGGCATTCGTCCGGGAGCGCCGCGAGCCGCGCCGCGACCTCGGACTCGATGCCGGGTATCGCATCCAACAATTGATCGACGTCCCACGCGTCCTGCGGCCCCCCGGCGTACAGCTTCAAAAGCACGAAGTCGCTCGGTGAGACGACCGGAACCGAGGTTCCCAGGAAGTGCATGGGACGTGAGCGCGTCAGGATCTCGTCTTGCCATCGCCCACGCCCGACGACGACGTCGATCGGGGTGCCGTGCGAAGGCGTGAGTCGGACGAGGCCGGCGAGCGGATCGTCGGCCTCGCCGCGTCGAATCTCG
Source organism: Thermodesulfobacteriota bacterium (assembly GCA_036781285.1). GTDB lineage: Bacteria > Desulfobacterota > Binatia > UTPRO1 > UTPRO1 > UTPRO1. The sequence continues at coordinate 630 of DAIQBH010000147.1, forward strand.
ACGGTGGTTCCAGGACCGATGTCGTTCCAGGTCGAGGGTTCGAGGCAGCGACCATCGGTCACCAGGACGTCGATGTCGTCGGACGCGCGGACGACCCCGTGCGCCGACAACGCGAGCGCGCCGATCACGGCATGCGGTATCCGCCGCTCGGCCAGGCGGGTGCTCAATTCGGAAAGGGTCATCGCAGGAGCGCCTCGATGCAGGCCGACGGCCGTCGCCGGGATTGGCGCCGCCTTTGGAGTCGTAACGCCGCTTCCCGGGGATTCATCCCGTTCGCGTCGGCGTAGACCAGGATATGGCGTCGTCCGAGGTCGAGCGTCAGAGCAACGCGCTCATCGGCCGTCATCCTCTGCGCACGAGCGCGACGTTCATCCGCGGACCCTTCGGCAACGGAAGGACGCCTCATGCGGCGATACTGACACGCGAGTCGCCGACCGACCAGCGTCCGTCGAACCCGCTCCAAACGCGAACGGGGCCCGCGAGCGACTCGCGGACCCCGTTGGAACCGATGACGGGTGCGATCACCCGACCGGGAAACTACTCCCAGCCGTCGCCTTCGCCGGCTTCCGCGGCGGCCTTCGCCTGCTCGGCGCTCCACGCCGCGTACTGCTCTGGCGTGTCGATCGTGACGAAGCCCTTCATGCGGTAGTGGCCGAGGCCGCAGAGCTGCGCGCAGGAGATCTCGTAGCTCCACTTGTCGTCGCCCTTGCGCTTCTTCATCTCGTCGCTGGTGACGGTCGGCTCGAACCAGATCGGCGTCACGAGGCCGGGGATCGCGTCCTGCTTCACGCGCATCTCCTGGAGGCCGAAGCTGTGAATGACGTCGAGGCTCGACAGGTAGACGATGGCGGGCTTGTTCACCGGCAGGTGCAGCTGGTTGACGGTCGTGAAGTCGTCCTTCGCGGCGGGGTCGTTCTTGTCGAGGCCGATCGGGTTCGCCTGCGAGTCGAGCTGCTTGATGTCGGTCTTGCCGAAGATGCCGTCGGGGCCGGGGTAGTGGATGTTCCAGGCGAACTGCTGCGCGATGACGCGCACGCGGGTCGCGTCCTTGTCGGAAGGGAACTGGTCGACGCGCGCGGCCCAGAGGGGCACCGAAAAGCCCAGGAGCAGCACCGCTTCCGCGATCACGACCGCGACCTCGATGTAGCTCGAGGCGTGGCTCTGGACGCCGTCCGGGTTCGCGACGGGGTTCGCGGAGGCGCGGAACTTGGTGAGCGCCACGACGAAGTAGACGCCCCATCCGACGAACAGGATCGCCATCAGGATGTGGATGTAGAAGGTCAGGCGATCGAGATCGCCGCCGTGGGCCGAGGCCAGCTCGGGCAGGAACAAGAGCTTCTGAATGTCCATGGGACCCTTTCTAACCCTTCACGAGGCGGAACACCGGCCGCGCCACGGGATCACGAACGTCTCGCAGGCGCCGACGGAGATAGAAAAAGAAGATGCCGAACCCGATCTGCACGAGGAACATCACGCCGAGGAGAAACCACACGCCTTGCTCGGCGCCTTTGGACATCTGCGCGTTCGGGTCGCCGAAGCAGACGGGACATGCCGCGGCGATCTGCGCGCTGCCGAGCACGAGGACGGCGACGAGCCACGACGTGAGGGCTCTGCGCGCCGTCATTCGTCCATCCGGCGCATTTTGACGAGGAACCATCGTCCGTACACCAGAAGACCGACCGCCGTCGCGGCCGATCCCCCCGCACCCACGAGCATGCCCACGCCGCCGTCCGCTTTCCACTGCGCCCAGCACCACGCGCCGAAGACCACGCTGAGGGCGGTCGCGGCGGCGATGAAGACGACGTGGATGTGCTTCAGCGACATGCATGGTCCTAGTGGTGCGCGCCTGGGGCCGCCGGTGCTCCGTGGCTCATGGCCGCGGGCATGTTGGCGGCCGTGATGTGGTCCAGGTTGGTGATGAACGGCAGCACGAGCAGTACGACCGCGAATGCCACCGTGAGGCCGAGGATCATGAGGATCACCTGGCGCTCGGAGATCAGGTGCATGAAGAAGAGGGCGACGAGGGATGCCTTGAAGGTCGCCACGGCCAGCGCCACGGCCACGGCCGCCCCGATCGAAAGGTGCAGGTAGGAGACGGCGACCGTGACGAACGTCAGGACGAGCAGCGTCGCGAAGACGATGACGTAGGTGCGAACGTGCTTGTCGATCTCGGCGGGATCGTGACCCGCGTGCCCAGCGTGTCCAGCGGAAGATGCCATCGTGATGGTCTCCTCAGAGCAGATAAAGGATGGGGAACAGGAAGATCCACACCAGGTCGACGAAGTGCCAGAACAGGCCCGAGTTCTCGACGCGATTGATCAGTAGCTCGCGGTCGTGCTCGAGGTAGCCCGGGGCGGCGACGAGAAAGTACGCATTCGTGATCATGCCGCCGATGACGTGCGCCGCGTGGAGCCCGGTCATGATGAAGTAAAGCGCGATGAAGTTGTGCGTGTGCGGCAGGAGATTGTGCTCGAACTTCGCCGAGTACTCGAAGTACTTGATGATGCAGAAGCAGAACCCGAGCGCCACCGTCGACCCGAGGAACAGGCGGTACTTGCCCATGTCGTTCCGCATGAGCGACGCCCACGCCATGACCATCGTCACGCTCGACGTGATGAGCACGACGGTGTTCACGGTCGCCATCGGGACGTTCAGGATCGATGAGCCGTGCGGCCACTCGGCGGCGCTCGTCCGGAGCACGATGTAGCTCGCGAAGAACGCGCCGAAGAGCATCACTTCCGATGCGAGGAAGCACCAGATGCCGATCTTGCCGTTGGTGAGGCCCGTGTCGGGCCGGGCTTCGGTGATGTACGGAATCAGCTCAGCGGACATCGCTCAGGCCTCCTGCGCTTGCGGACGGAAGTCCGCGCTGTAGCCGCGCGGGCTGTAGTCGTACGGGCCGCGGTACACGACGGGATCGGTGAGGAAGTTGCCGTGCGGCGGCGGGGAGGGCGCCTCCCACTCGAGGGTGGTCGACTTCCACGGGTTCTTGTCCACGGCTTTGCCGCCGCGGATGCTCCAGAAGAAGTTGATGATGAAGAGAATCTGCGCCGCGCCCATGATCCACGCCGACCAGGACGAGACGCCGTTCAGCCAGAGCACGTGCTGCCCGTGCGCGTAGCTGGCGCCGCCGTCGTATAGCCGGCGGGACACGCCCGCGAGGCCGACCCAGAACATCGGCATGAAAACCCCGTTCATGCAGATGAACGTGAGCCAGAAGTGGAGCTTGCCGAGCGTCTCGTTCATCACGCGCCCGGTCGCCTTCGGGTACCAGTAATAGATGCCCGCGAAGAAGGCCATGACGGTGCCGGGCGCCACGACGTAATGGAAGTGGCCGATCACGTAGTACGTGTCGTGCAGGTGGATGTCCGACGACGTGAGGCCGAGCGGCAGGCCCGTCAGGCCGCCGATGCCGAACATCGGCAGGAACGCGAGCGCGAAGAGCATCGGGGTCGTGAAGCGGATCGACCCGCCCCAGAGCGACAGGAAGAGCGCCGCGAGGATCACGACCGACGGCACCGAGATGATCATCGTCGTGGTCTGGAAGAACGCCGCGATCGCCGAGCCCATGCCCGTCATGAACATGTGGTGCGCCCACACGATGAAGGACATGAAGCCGAGGAAGATGATCGAGTAGACCATCGCGGTGTAGCCCCAGAGCGGCTTCCGCGTGTTGTTGGTGAGGATCTCGGCGACGATGCCCATGGCCGGGAGGATGAGGACGTAGACCTCGGGATGGGCGAGGAACCAGAAGAGGTGCTGCCAGAGGAGCGGGTTGCCGCCGCCCGCGACCTCGAGCGGATGACCGCTGATCACGAGACCGCTCGGCAGGAAGAAGCTCGAGCCCGTGACCCGGTCCATCAACTGGAGGAAGGCGCCGACCTCGAGGGGCGGGAAGGCGAGGAGGAGCAGGAACGAGGTCACGAACTGCGCCCACACGAAGAAGGGGAAGCGCCAGAAGCTCATGCCCTTGGTGCGGAGCTGGATGGTCGTGACGATGAAGTTGATCGCGCCGAGCAGCGAGGAGGTGATGATGAAGATCATCGCGACGATCCAGCCGGTCTGACCGGGGGCGATGTTCGCGAGCGGCGAGTACGACGTCCAGCCGGACTGGGCCGCACCGCCCGGGAGGAAGAACGTCGCCATCATGAGGACGCCGCCGACGAAGAAGAACTGGTAGCTCATCATGTTGAGCTTGGGGAACGCCATGTCCTTGGCGCCGATCTGGAGCGGCAGGACGTAGTTGCCGAAGCCGCCGACGCCGAGCGGGACGACGCCGAGGAAGACCATGATGGTGCCGTGCATGGCGCCGAGCTCGTTGTAGAAGTCGGGCGTCATGACGCCGCCCGGCATGCGCGCCTCGCCGAGCCAGGTGCCGATGAGCGGCAGCGGCTGGCCGGGATAGGCCAGCTGCCACCGCATCAGCATCATCAGCGTGAAGCCGAACATCAGGAAGAAGAGCGACGTGACGGCGTACTGGATGCCGATCACCTTGTGATCCGTCGAGAAGACGTACTTCCCGAGGAATCCCGGTTCGTGGTGCCCGTGCCCGTGGCCGTGATCGACCGCGTGCTTGTGGGCGGTGGAATCGTGTCGTGCTTCCATCGTGTTCAGCTCCTATGTGTTGCGACCAGGGGCGAGGACCGCGGATTCACTCCGCGGTCCGAGGGCCATCGGCGCATTGGTCGGGCGCAATTCTGCGCCCGACCAAGCGCACGGGGCCGAAATCAAATCAATTGCCGCCGGGTGCGGTGAACTTGAAGTCCACCGTCTTCGACTCGCCGTCGGCGACGGTGACCTTCTCGACCTTCGCGCCGAGCTTCTCGTGCCAGGCCTCGATCTCGTAGGTGCCCGCGGGCAGGTCCTTGATCGTGAACTTGCCGTCATCCTTCGTGACGTTGAAGTACGGGTGATCGAAGACGGAGACGTGCGCGGTCATCCACGGATGCACGTCGCACTTCACCGGGAAGGCGGCCGTCTCGACCTTCTCGAACTTGTGCTCGGCTTCCTTGCGGGTCGCCGGCATCGCCATGTTGAACTGGCCGTTGACCTTCGGAAGCGCGTGGACGTTGTGGAGCACGCCGTCCGAGTTGAGGATCTTGATCGGCTGGCCGACCTGTACCGCGAACACGTGCGGCTTGTACTGGCACCCGTTCTGGTCGAAGACGAACGCCTCGGTGGGGGCCGGGTACGTCTTGCCGGCCGGCAGACCGCTCTTCACCGACACGATGATGTTGCCCATCGTGTTGCCCGACCCGAGCTTCAGCGCCTCGTTCGCGACCGGGGCGGAATGCTTCGCTGCGCACGCCGGATCGGCATCCATGGCGAGCGGCTTCAGATTGGGGATCTTGCCGTCGTAGGAGACGGTCCCCGTGACGGTGGCGCCCGCGAACGCGGACGTGGCGGCGAACGACGTCAGCAACCCGATGGCCAGGCTGCGCCCGAACATTTTCGATAGACCCGACATGTTGTCCTCCTCAGGAAGTGGAACGAGTGAAGCTCAGACGTTTTCGAACGAGAGCGACTCAGGAAGGCGAGGATCTCGAAGCGGGACCAGGGCCCGGCGGCTCGACACCCACCCGAGTGCCGCCAGGAAGATGCCACCGACGGCCGCGAACGCGGCGATGTCGGTCAGACCGAGCTTCATGCCGTCGTGATGCAGGTTCGGCATGACGCACCAGTGCAGGTCGAGGAAGTGCATGAGCAGTTGCCAGATCGCGATGACGATCAGCAAGGCCGACTGCCGCTTCACCGCCCGAGGCATCAGGAAGAAGAAGGGAACGAGGAAATGTCCGAGGGCCAACACCATCCCCGCCGACTGCCACGATCCCACCTGCCGCTTCATGTAGTAGATCGTCTCCTCCGGTATGTTCGCATACCAGATGAGGAAGTACTGCGAGAAGGCAATGTAGGCCCAAAAGATGGTGAACCCGAAGAGGAGCTTCGCCACGTCCTGGAGGTGCTCGACGGTGACGACGCCCCGGAGCGCGCCCTGCGCGTATGCGAAGTGGACCAGCAGCAGGGTGAACGAGAGGATCGCGACCACGGCGCCGGAGAAGAAGTAGACGCCGATCATCGTCGAGTACCACATGGGCTCGAGCGACATCATCCAGTCGATCGTGGCGAACGTCGTGGTGAGCGCGAACAGCACGATCCCGATCGGGGCCGCGCCGCGGAGGCGCGCGCTGATCCTCTCCTCGCCGGTCTCGTCCTGCTTCTGCGATTGGGTCGAGAACCAGGTGGCGAGAACGCTCCACGCGACGAAGTAGAAGATCGCCCGGACGAACCAGAATCCCTCGTTCAAAAACGCGGACTTACCACGGATGATCGGGTTGTGCGCCGCCGCGTCGGCATGCATCCACTCATAGATGTCGTGGCGGCCGAGCCAGATCGGGACGAAGAGGAGCGCGAAGACCGGGAGCGTCGCCATGACGTTCTCGACCACGCGCCGGAGCGTCACACCCCAGGCGGCGCGCGTCACCGTGTGGACCAGCACGAAGAAGAGCGCGCCGAGGGCGATACTGAGGAAGTAGAGGTAGGCGACGAGCCACGAGAAGTAGAACTGCTTCGTCCCGCCGGAGAGCGCCAAGGCGGCGCCGAGCCCGACCACGCCGACGACGGCGCCGATGCCGGTCAGACGCCCGAGGGCGCGGCCGCTGTGCTGGGTCGGATCGACCGTGACCGCGTGTCCCGCGCTCACGAGGTCGCGCCTCGGCGGGGCACGAGTTGCACGTGGGTCGCGCCGGTGCTCGCGAGCAGGCGCTCCGTCGCGGCGGCGTCGAACTTCGGATCCCACGCCTCGACGGAGATGAAGAAGCCGTCGTCCGTGACCTTCTCGAACCGCTGGACACCGAAGAGCGGATGGAAGTGCATCGGCAGCTTGTTGAACGCGAACATGCCGAAGACCGTGGAGAGCGCCGCGAGCAGGATGCCGCACTCGAACGTGATCGGCACGTACGGCTGCCAGTTGAAGAACGGCTTGCCGCTGATGATCATCGGATACGCGATGCCGTTCGCCCACAGCTGGAGCGCCATGCCGCCGATCACACCCGTCAGGCCGCACACGAGCGTCACGTACGGGAGGCGCGAGCGGCCGAGGCCCATCGCCTTCTCGATGCCGTGGATCGGGAACGGCGAGTGCGCGTCCCACTTCGAGTAGCCGGCGTCGCGCACCTTCTCGCAGGCATGGAAGAGCGCGCCCGGCGATTCGTATTCGGCGAGGAGGCCGAAGTGCTCACCCTCGGGAAAGAACGGGGGGAGGAAGCCCGGCATCAGTGCGCTCCCTTCGGGGCGAGATGTGCGCCGACCCTCGTCACCTCGTGCGCCAAGTCGTCATGGTGGTGCGCGTCGTGGTGCGGATCGGCGGCCGGCAGGACGGACTTCACCTCGGCGGCTGCGATCACCGGCAGGAAGCGGATGAAGAGCAGGAACATCGTGAAGAAGAGCCCGAAGCTGCCGATCAGGAGCCCGAAGTCCCACATCGTCGGATAGAACATGCCCCACGACGACGGCAGGAAATCCCGATGGAGCGACGTCACGATGATGACGAAGCGCTCGAACCACATGCCGATGTTGATGAAGATCGACACGATGAAGTGCACCACCATGCTCGAACGGGCCTTCTTGAACCAGAAGACCTGCGGCGAAAGCACGTTGCACGAGATCATCGTCCAATAGGCCCACCAGTAGGGGCCGAACGCGCGGTTGATGAAGGTGAACTGCTCGTAGGGGTTCTGGCTGAACCACGCGATGAAGAACTCCATCGAGTAGGCGTAGCCGACGATCGACCCGGTCACGAGCATGATGCGCGCCATGCGGTCGAAGTGGAGCAGCGTGACGATGTGCTCGAGGCCGAGGGCCTTCCGGGTGATGACCATCAACGTCACGACCATCGCGAAGCCCGAGAAGATGGCGCCGGCGACGAAGTACGGTGGGAAAATCGTGGTGTGCCAACCGGGCAGCTGCGCGACCGCGAAATCCATCGAGACGATCGAGTGCACGGAGAGCACGAGCGGCGTCGCGAGCCCGGCGAGGATCAGGTACGCCATCTCGTAGTGCTGCCAGTTGCGCGCGGAGCCGCGCCAGCCGAGGGCGAAGATGCCGTAGGCGATCCGGCGTGCCTGGGTCTTCGCGCGATCGCGCATGGTGGCGAGATCGGGAATCAGGCCGACGTACCAGAAGAGCGCCGACACGGTGCCGTAGGTGGAGACCGCGAAGAAATCCCAGAGGAGCGGGCTCCGGAAGCCGGGCCACGTGCCCATCTGGTTCGGCAACGGGGCCATCCAGTAGGCGAGCCACGGACGGCCGATGTGGATGCCCGGGAAGAGCAGGGCGCACATGACGGCGAAGATCGTCATGGCCTCGGCGGCGCGGTTGATCGACGTGCGCCACTTCTGCCGGAAGAGGAAGAGGACGGCCGAGATCAGCGTGCCGGCGTGGCCGATGCCGATCCAGAAGACGAAGTTGGTGATGTCGAAGGCCCAGCCGACCGGCTGATTGAGACCCCAGATGCCGATGCCTTCCCACACGAGCCAGCCGACCGACACGCCGAGAATGGCGAGCATGCCGAGCGACGGCAGAAGGAGCAGCCACCACATGAGCGGCGTCGCTTCCTCCGCGGGCCGCGCGACGGCCTCGGTGACGGAATGGAACGTGGGTCGTCCGAGGACGAGTGGAGCGCGTCCGGCGACGGGTTCGTGGGAGACGTTGTCTGCGACTTCCATCATTCCGGGGCGTGCGACCGCGCGACTGACTACAAAATCATCCGACCAAGAGTCAAATGTTCGCGCGTCGCGCGCGACGATCGACGCTCACGAACGCGTCGCGCGTGGGCATGATGATCTCGTTCGGAGACGAAGTCCGCGTTGCTGCGACGGCGATCTTCGGGAAGTGCCCGCGGTGGCGGTGTCGCCCGCGAGGGCTACGGAGCCGTCGCGCGAGATCTGCGCGTCACGCACGACCGTCGCACATGCGTGTCCCGCCGCCGATCGGCGCATGGCCGCTCGCAGCGCGCGCGAGCAGCCCTCCGCGATCTTGCGTTTGCGCTCCTGGCCGAGACCGCCCTCGCGG
>DAIQBH010000147.1:9798-15488 GCA_036781285.1 Thermodesulfobacteriota bacterium
GGACCGTCGATCCGCGCGTCTTCCGAGCGGCGGCGGTCGTGGGCGGAGGGTGGAGGGTCGTCCGGCGGGGCCGATCTCGGTGAGGAGCGCAATCGAAAGTTCGCCCGCGGATGCGCCCCCCGCGTTGCGCGCGGCCATGCCTGTCACCGCCGCGGGAACACCGATGAGCCCGGTGCTTCCGCGATGCGCCGATCTCGCGCGACGCCTCCGTAGGCCCCGCCGGACGACCCTCCACCCTCCGCATTTCCCGACGGCCGCCGTCGCACCGGGCGAACTTCGTTTCCGCATGGTCTATTGGGCGGCGGCGCGCGCTTCTTTCAGAACGTGCTGCGCGCGGTGGAACACTTCGTCGAGGCCGTCCGGGTCGGTGTCGTAGTAGCCCCGGATGCGTAATTGCGGATCGACGAGGACCAGCTTCGTCGTGTGCGGGATGTCGCCGTTCACCATCCCGCTGCCGTCGAAGCCGGGCACCTTGAACCCGTTCACGCAGAGCGAATGCACGACTGCCAGCTCGCCCGTGAGCAGCTTCCAGCGCCCCGGATCGACGCCGTACTTCGGCTCCGCCGCACGAAGCACCTCGGGCGTGTCGCGCGCCGGGTCGACCGTGATGCTCACCAGCGTGATGCCGTCGATGCCCGACTCCCGGAATCGCCGCTCGAGCTCGCCGACGCGGGTCATGAGGAGCGGACAGACCGATGGGCAGTGCGTGAAGAAGAAGCTCGCGATCCAGACCCGGCCGCGGAGCGCGTCGCTGCCGAAGGGCTTCCCGGCCGAGTCGACGAGGGTGAACGCGGGCAGCTCGCTCAGGACCGGCGGCGGCTTCGGCTCGTAGCGGAGCAGCGGCCGGAGCAGCGTCACCGTCACGCAGCCGATCACGAAGGCGACGACGTACGGGTTCCGCCAGAGCGGGACGCGAGGCTCCTCCGTCATCCGGACTGCGTCAGCTTCTCGAGGAGGACGGCGTACTTGTGTTGGCGGAGGTTCTGGCGCGCGTTCAGGAGGATCAGGACGACGAGCACGAGATGGGACGCGAGCGGATAGCTGGGGTCCCGAAGCCGCTCCCAGCCGTAGTAGGCGGCGAGCAGCGCGCCGATCGCCACGCCGGCGATCGCGAGCGTGCGGAACACCGCTTTCCGCCGTACCGCCTGCGCGGCGAACGCGCGCTCGCCCTCGTTCAAGCTCGACGCGTCCATCGCGGAGCTTCTGTCAGAGTCGACTCGGCATTGCCAGACGGCGGCGGCGCACGTGCGATGCCGCGATGTCCACCGCTCGATGAGGCCGCGCGCGCGCCCGCAACTTGACCTTCTCCGCGCGCGTGCGCTAAGCAGCCGCCGGATTTCGACTGGGCGCGGTCCTTACGTAAACAATCAACCTCAACGAGTCGTCACGCCGCGCGAGTCTTCGGCGGGGAGTCGGGTGCAGGCCGGTGGCGCAAATCTTTCCGGAGCGGTTGAACAACTTACCTCTGGCGGTCGCCGCAGGCGCGCCGCTCGGGTTGATCGGCGCCGTGGCGTTCGTCTGGTATTTCCTCTCGCCCTGGTACCTCCAGGTCGGCTACCAGCCGACGCAGCCCGTCGCCTATAGCCACAAGCTCCACGCCGGCGACATGGAGATCAACTGCCGGTACTGCCACGCGGCGGTCGAGACCTCGGCGGTCGCGTCGGTCCCGCCGACCCAGGTCTGCATGAACTGTCATCAGCTCGCCAAGAAGGACAGCCCGCTCCTCCAGCCGATCCGCGACAGCGCGGCGAGCAACCATCCCGTCGAGTGGGTGCGGGTCCACGAGCTCGCCGACTACGTCTTCTTCAATCACGCATCGCACGTGCACGCCGGCGTCGGCTGCGTCGAGTGCCACGGTCGGGTGGACCAGATGGAGGTCGTGCAGCAGGAGAAGCCGCTCAGCATGAGCTGGTGCCTCGACTGCCATCGCGATCCCGGTCCACGTCTGCGGCCGCCCGATCAGGTGACGAACATGCGCTGGGCTCCGTCGGCGAACCACGCCGAGGTCGCCGCCGCCATGATCGCCGAGCGCAACATCAAGCCGCCGACCGATTGCTGGGGGTGTCACCGGTGACCGACTACTGGCGTAGCCTCAGCGAGCTCGCGGGGACGGCCGAATTCGAGGCCGCGCGCGTGCGGGAGTTCCCGGAAGGCGCCTCGGAGGCGCCCGACGGCATCAGCCGCCGCGCAATGCTCGGGCTCATGGGCGCGACGTTGTCGCTCTCGGGTGCCGTCGCGTGTCGCCGTCCCGTCGAAAAGATCGTCCCGTACGTGCAGGCGCCGGAGGACATGCTTCCCGGCATCCCGCTCCGTTACGCCACGACGATGCTCTACCGCGGCCACGCGCTCGGGCTCCTCGTCACGAGCAACGAGGGGCGGCCGACCAAAGTCGAGGGGAACGAGAGTCATCCGGCCACGCTCGGCGCCTCGAACGTCGCGGCTCAGAACGCGATCTACGAACTTTACGACGCCGATCGTTCGCGCGCCGTCCTCCAGAACGGGGCGGTGAAGACCTGGAAAGACTTCGTCACCGCATGGGGGACGTTGCACGCCGAGTTCGCGGGCAACGGCGGCGACGGTCTCGCACTTCTGTTGGAGCCGTCGGCCTCGCCGACCGAGATGCGGCTCCTCCAGCTGATCCGCAAGCGCTTCCCCCAAGCGCGCCTCGTCATCTGGTCGCCGCTCGCCGAGGAAGCCCGTCAGGCGGGTATCCTCACCGCGACCGGCGCCGAGGTCGAGCCCATGTATCGGCTCGATCGCGCCCGCGTCATTCTGTCGCTCGACGCCGACTTTCTCCAGCACGATCCCGACGCCGTCCGGCTCACGCGCGAGTACGCGGCCGGGCGTCGCGACGTCGACGCGATGAATCGGCTCTACGTCGCGGAGAGCACGCTCACGACCACCGGCATCGCCGCCGACCACCGTCTCGCGGTTCCGAGCGGGCGCATCGCCACGGTGGTGCTCGCGCTCGCGACGGAACTCTCGAAGCTCGGCGTGGCGGTGCCGGGCGCGGCGAACGTCGGCGACGTCGACGCGAGGTGGATCGCCGCGGTCGCGAAGGACTTGAAGGCGAATGCCGGCAACTGCGTGATCGTGGCGGGCGGGCAGCAGCCGGCCGAGGTGCACGCGGCGGTCGCGGCCCTGAACGGCGCGCTCGGGAACGTCGGTAGGACCGTCGAGTACTACACGCCGACGGCGACGCGCTCGACGACGGCTGAGCTCCAGAGCCTCGCCACCGCGCTCGCCGCCGGCCAGGTGAAGACGCTCGTCGTGCTCGGCGGCAACCCGGCGTACGACGCGCCGGCCGACCTCGACTTCGCCGCGGCCGCGGCGAAGGCCACCCACCGCATCCGTCTCGGCTCCCACGTCGACGAGACGTCGGCGCTCAGCGAGTGGCATCTTCCTGCCGCGCATTTCCTCGAAAGCTGGGGCGACGCGCACGCGATCGGCGGCCCGCTCTCCATCGTCCAGCCGTTGATCGAGCCGCTCTTCGGCGGCCGCAGCATCATCGAGATCCTCGCCCTCATCGAGAGCGGCCAGGAGACGCCGGGCTACGATCTCGTGCGCGAGACCTGGAAGCCGGTGCTCGGGGCCGACTACGAGCGGCGCTGGCAGAAGACGCTGCACGACGGGCTGCTCGCAAAGAGCGAGCCCTCGCAAGTCAATCTCGCGAGCGACGTCTCGGCGATCGGGCGCCTCGCGAGCCGGCCCACCCCGCCCGCGGGTCTCGAGCTCGTGTTCCTACCGTCGAGCAACGTGTTCGACGGGCGGGGCGCGAACAGTGCCTGGCTTCAGGAGCTCCCGGAATCGGTCACCAAGCTCACGTGGGACAACGTCGCGCTCTTCAGTAAGGCCGACGCCGAGAAGCTCGGCCTCGCGGACGGCGACCTCGCGACTCTCGCGGTCGGCGAGCGCTCGATCACGGCGGCCGTGTTCGTGCTGCCCGGTCAGGCGGCGGGCTCGGTCGGCATCGCGCTCGGATACGGGCGGCGGGCGGCCGGTCGTGTCGGGAACGGCGTCGGGTTCGACGCGTATCCGCTCCGGACCACCAAAACGCTCGGCTTCGCGTCCGGCCTCACCGTGACGAAGGCCGCAGGCCACCATCTCCTCGCCATCACCCATGAGCACTGGAGCATGGAAGGCCGCGACATCGTGCGCGAGCAGACGGTCGAGGAGCACAAGCATCCGAAGCACGACGACCACGGTCACGGCGGCCATCACTTCCCGCTCGTCTCGCCCTGGGAAGAGCGCAAGTACGAGGACGGCCCCCAGTGGGGCATGAGCATCGACCTGAACTCCTGCACGGGCTGCAACGCGTGCGTCGTCGCCTGCCAGAGCGAGAACAACATCCCCTCGGTCGGCAAGGATCAGGTGAGCCGGGGGCGCGACATGCACTGGCTCCGCATCGACCGTTACTTCTCGGGGCGGCCCGAGGCGCCGGAGTCGGTCGTCTATCAGCCCGTGCCGTGCATGCACTGCGAGAACGCGCCGTGCGAGCAGGTGTGTCCGGTCGCGGCGACGGTGCACGGCGAGTCCGGGCTCAACGAGATGGTCTACAACCGCTGCATCGGCACGCGGTACTGCTCGAACAACTGCCCCTACAAGGTCCGCCGCTTCAACTTCTACAACTTCACCAAGGACACGCCCGAGACGTTGCAGATGGCGTACAACCCCGACGTCACCGTGCGCGCACGCGGCGTCATGGAGAAGTGCAGCTACTGCGTGCAGCGCCTGACGCGCGCCGAGCGCGACGCCAAGCTCGCGGGACGCCCGATGCAGGACGGCGATGCCAAGACCGCCTGCCAACAGAGCTGCCCGGCGCAGTGCATCGAGTTCGGCGACATCCGCGACCCGAAGAGCCGCGTCGCCGTCGCGAAGAGCTCGCCGCGGCGCTATGACCTGCTCTCCGAGTTCAACACGAAGCCGCGGACGACCTACCTGTCCCGGCTGCGCAATCCGAATCCGGAGCTCTCCGCGTGAGCGCCGCCACGACCCGTACGTTCCTGGTGCTGTTCCTCGCGGCGTCGGCACCGCTCGTCCAAGGCTGCATGCGCGGTTGCAGCTCGAGTAGCCCGCCGGTGCTGGTGAACACGAGCATGTTCAATCAGCCGAAGTACAAGGCGCAGGCCGAGAGCGCGTTCTTCTACGACGGCAAGACCATGCGCCCGCCGGTGCCGAACACGATCGCGCGCGGCCATTTGCGCGAAGACGTGGCGCTCGCGACGGGGATGGGCGCCGACGGCAAGCCGCTCGCGACGTCGCCCGTCCAGAGCGACGCGGCGCTCCTCGCGCGCGGCGCCGAGCGTTACGGCATCTACTGTCAGCCCTGTCACGACGAGCGCGGCGAAGGGAAGGGCGTCCTCTCCGAGCGCGCCAAGGTCCCGACCGCGAACCTGCTGGACCAGCGAATCCGCGCGCTCTCCGACGGAGAGATGTTCGACACCATCACCAACGGCAAGGGCCTCATGGCGGGGTACCGGTATCCCATCGGCGCCCACGACCGCTGGGCGATCATCGCCCACGTCCGCGACATGCAGAAGACGAACGCGGAGATGGAGGCGGCCAAGTGAACCCGCGTCTCCTGATCGCCGCCGCCCTCCTGGTCGTGCTCGGCCTCGGCGCCGCCGTCCGCACGTATTTCGCGCTCGAGGATCAGGCGTACCACCCGCCGGTGCGTTCGACGGAGGTCG
>DAIQBH010000148.1:0-15206 GCA_036781285.1 Thermodesulfobacteriota bacterium
AGGCGCTGGTCGCCGCCGACACCGACACCGCGCTCGACATCTACGAGATCACGACGGACGGCGTCCGGCTCGTCTCGGGCGGCAGCGCCAACGTCGACGTCGAGTTCAGCCGCATCAGCGCGGACGGCACGCGCGTCTTCTTCCAGACGCCCGAGGCGTTGCCCGGCACCGGCGACACCGACACCGCGTGGGACGTCTACGAGCGCGCGAACGGCGTGCTGCGTCTCGTCTCCGGCGGCAGCAGCAACCAGTCGTCCTTCTTCGGCGGTGCGACCGCCGACGGCACGCGCGTCTGGTTCACGAGCGGCGATCCGCTGGTCCCCGCCGACACGGACACCGTGACCGATCTCTACGAGCGGAACGGCGCGACGCTGACGCTGATCTCCGGGCCCGACGCCGGGCAGCCGTTCGCGATCGCGGCGTTCGGCGGCGCGACCGCGGACGGGAGCACGGTGTGGTTCACGACGAACAAGAGCCTGCTGCCCGAGGACACCGACGGATTCTCGGACGTCTACGAGCGGTCGGGCGGCACGCTGACGCGGATCTCCGGAAACGGCATCGGGTCCGGGACCGGCTTCGCCGGCGCCTCGGCGGACGGCACCCACGTCTATTTCGTCAGCGACAAGGCGCTGCCGACGACGGCGGTCGTCGCGCCGCGGTCGGGCGGCGGGCCGCGTGCCGTCGGCGCGGTGCGCTTCCGGCTCTACGAACGGAGCCCGGACGGCCTCGCCGACCTCGGACCCAACACCTCCTTCGCCGGCGCCTCGGCCGACGGCGGGCGCGTCGTCGTGAGCGCGGAGGAGGCGCTGCTCCCCGCCGACGTCGACGACGCCGTCGACCTCTATCGCCTCGAAGACGGCACGCCGACGCTGCTGCTGAGCGGCGGCAGCGCCGATGACCCGGTCGGTGTCTCCGCCGTCTCGGCGGACGCGACGCGCGTCGCGTTCCAGACGACCGAAGCCCTGCTGCCGGCCGACACCGACATCACGACCGACGTCTACCTCCACGACGGCGCCACGCTGGCGCTGCTGACACCGGGATCGGCGGACGTACCCGCCGTCTTCAAGCAGGCGGCCGGCGACGGGACGCGCATTCTCTTCCGCACCGCCGAGGCGCTCGTCCCGGCGGACACGGACACCGGGATCGACGTCTACGAGTGGCGCGACGGCGCGGTCGCGCTCGTCGGCGTCGGCACCGGCAACCTGACGACGTTCTTCGGCGGCAGCGCGCAGGCGGGCGACGTCGTCTTCGTGCTCTCCGACGAGGCGCTGCTCCCAGCGGACGGCGACGCGAGCCTCGACCTCTACGCGATCGGTCCGTCGGGCTTTCCGCCCGCCCCCGTCTGCACCGCGAATCTTCCCGACGAGATCTGCGACAACTGCCTCGACGACGACGGCGACGCGGCCGTCGATCGGGACGACGCCGACTGCCCGGAGCGCGCCGACGGCGCGGGCGCCGCGCTGCCGGATCCGAAGACGCTCGGGAAGGCCGCGCTCAAGTGCCAGAAAGCGGTCGGCAAGGCGGGAACGAAGCTCACCGCCGCGAAGCTGAAGCGGCTGAGCGCCTGCGCGCAGGCCGCGTTCGCGTGTCTCCAATCGAAGCCCGGCGACGACGCGTGCGTCACGAAGGCCGGAGCGAAGTGCGGGAAGACCCTCGCCGCAGTCGCCGCCGATCGCGCGAAGGCGGTCGCGACGATCACGAAAGCGTGCGCGCCGCCGGGACTCGAAGACGCGGACCTCCTCGGCGCGAGCGGCCTCGGGTTCGCGTTCGAGGAAGAGCCCTGCGCCGAGCGCGGGGTCGCGATGGTGGCGTCCGTCGCCGACGTCGCCGCGTGCGTCGCGGCGAACCACGAGTGCCGTGCCGACGCGCTCTTCGCCGCCGAGTCGCCGCGCGCCGCCGAGCTGCTGACGCTGCTCGGCCGGGATCCGGCGAGCGACACGCCGTGCCTCGGGAGCACCGCCGACGGCGGCGGCCAGCCGGTCGCCGATGCGGCCGCGCGGAAGGCCGTCGTGAAATGCCAGAACGGTTTTGCCAAGGCGGGGACCGCCTTCGCCGCGCAAGCGCAGAAGCTCCGCCAGAAGTGCGCCGCGACCGTCGCGACTTGCGTGCAACTGAAGGCAAGCGATCCGGCCTGCCTCGCGAAGGCGGCGACGACGTGCGGTAAGCTCGCACAGAAGCTCACCGCCGCGGAGGTGAAGCTCGGCACGGCGATCGGCAAGAGCTGCGGCGGCGCGGTCGGCGTCGCCGCGGTGGTGGCGAGCGAGGGCCTCGGCTTCGCCGCGCACGAGACGACATGTGCCGGGCTCGGCGTCGCGACGCTCGCGAGCCTCAGTGACGTCGCGACGTGCAGCGTTCGGCTGCACGCGTGCCGGGTGGAGCAGATGCTGGAGAACCAGACCCCGCGGCTCCGCGAGCTCCTCGAGCTCGGCGGAACGCCGCTCGACTGACGGAGGACCGGAATGAACCGTATCGATCGCTGCCTACGCGTCTGCTTGCTCCTCGCCACGCTACTGACGGCGGACACGAGCCTCGCCGCCGTGACCGGCACCATTGCCGGCGGCAGCCTCGTGCTGGCCGGCGACGACGGCGACGATCGGCTGACGATCACAGCCGTCGACGCCGACTCGCTCCAGGTGACGCCGGCGCCGCCG
This sequence comes from Thermodesulfobacteriota bacterium, assembly GCA_036781285.1. GTDB lineage: Bacteria > Desulfobacterota > Binatia > UTPRO1 > UTPRO1 > UTPRO1. The sequence continues at coordinate 2,652 of DAIQBH010000148.1, forward strand.
ACCACGCTGAACGGCGCCGGAGATCCCGTCACCTTCGACGGCGTCACCAAGGACATCGTGCTGACCCTCGGGCTGGGAGCCAATCAGACGACGATCGACACCGTCTCGGTCCCCGGGGCGCTCGTCGCCAAGGGCGGCGCGGGAAGCGACGTGATCCTGGTCGACGAGGCCATTTTCACCAGCGGGATGAAGCTCGACCTCGGCGCGGGCGTCAACGTGCTGGTGTTCACGCTCGTCACCGTCGGCGGCAAGCTCACGTACAAGGGCGGCGCGGAAACCGACACGATCAGCATCAGCGATTCGGCGATCGCCGGCGCGCCGACGATCGGCGCCGGTGCCGGCAGCAACGTGCTGCTGCTGACGCGCGTCATCGTCGGCGGCAAGCTCGCCTACAAGGGCGGCGCCGAGATCGACAACGTGATCGCCGCCGAGGTCGCGATGCCGGCGAGCGACGTCACGCTGAAGATGGGCGCGGGAGACAACGTCGCGACGCTCGACACGTGTACGATGCGGAAGCTCGCCTATACGGGCGGCGCGGGCGGTGACACCGTGCTGCTCGACGAAGTCGGCGTCACCGACGACCTCAAGATCGCGGGCGGCGCCGGCGCCAATACGTTCAGCGCCACCCTGGCGAGCGTCGGCGGCGACTACGCGTACAAGGGCGGCGCCGGCATCGACACGGCCGTCGTCGTGGCTTCGAACGTCACCGGCAAGGTCACCGGGACGATGGGTGCCGGCGCCAACGCCTTCGTGCTCGGCACCGTCACCGTCGGCGGCACGCTCAAGCACAAGGGCGGCAAAGAGGACGACCTCGCGTCGCTGACGTCGTCCACCGTCGCGGGGCCGGCGGCGTTCGATCTCGGGGACGGCAGCAACACCTTCGGCCTGGCGAGCGGCAGCGCCGTCACGACGCTCAGCGTGAAGGCGAAGGCCGGCGGCGACGTCTTCGGCCTGACCGGTTCCACGGTGACGGGCAACGCCGTCTTCGCGGTCGGCGCCGGCAACAACATCGTGAGCGCCGACGCCATGACGTTCGGGGCCGACTTGGTCGTGAAGGCGGGCGGGGGCGACGACCTCGTGGAGCTCGTGAACGGCACCACCGTGCAGGGTGCGCAGTCGTTCGAGCTCGGCGGCGGCTTCAACACGGTGACGCAGTGACCTGAGCGGCGGCGCCTCCGCCGCCGGCGCTTGCGCCGCTGCACTACGCGGCCGGAGCGCGGCGGCGCGTCTCCCGGATGTCCTTGACGCACGCGGCGGTCTTGCACCCGCGTTGGCAAGACCCTTGCTCTTGCGCCGCCCGTGCCCCCCGCCATTCCAGGACGTCCCCTCGCCTGGGCGCTGGTGGTGGTTCTGCTGCTCGGCGCCGTTCCCGCGGCGGCGCAGACCGCACCCCCGCTCGACCAGTTCCTCTGCCTCCGCGCCGCCCCGACCCGGCAGGCCGACCGCGCGCTGCGGTTCACGCCGCGGAAGGGCGTCGGCCTCCGTGATCGCCTCGGCGACGTGAAGGTCGACGTCAAGAAGTCGGTCGCGCTCTGCGTGCCGGCCGACGCGCCCGACGTGCCGCTCTCGGACGCCGCCACGCACCTCGAAGACTACGCGGCGCGGCTCACGCGGACGCGGCCGGCGCAGCCGCGGATCCTCGCCGGCACGCACCGGGTCACCAACCGGTTTGGAGCCGAAGACTTCGACGTGAAGAGCCTGAACGGCGTCCTCGTGCCGACGGCCGCCGCCTTCGATGCGCCGCCGGATGCGCTGTCGAACCTCGGCGCCGTCGACCACTTCAGCTGCTACGGCGCCGGCCGGGCGACGGGCCTGCGGAGCCGACCGGTGTCCGCCGTGCCGATGCCGTTCGAAACCGCGCTCGGCACGCTGCTGATCGACGTGCGCGCGCCGGTCGGGGTGTGCCTCCCCGCCGAGATCGACGGCCAGTCGGCCGGCGCGGCGTCGCACGTTCCGGCGCTCGCCTGCTACCGCGCCAAGCTCGCCCGCACGAAGCCGCCGCAAGCCGATCCCTTCCCGCGCCGGGTGGCGACCGTCAACCGGTTTGGCTCCGAGGCCCTCACGCTGAACGCGACCCTCGAGCTCTGCGTCCCGTCGGCCGTGAGTGCGACCGACACGTCGCCGACGCCGACGCGCACCTTCGGACCGACGCCGACCCCGACGCTGACGCCGCCGCCCGACTTCTCGCTGCGGGTGGAGCCCGCCTCCGTGACCGTGAACATCGGCGAGAGCACGCGCTTCATCGCGACGGCCGTCTTCAAGAACGGCGGTACGCAAGACTTCACCGAGCGCGTCAGGTGGATCGCGAGCACGGAGATTGCCGTCGCGCCCAACGAAGCCGGCGACCGCGGTCGCATCGAGACCGTCGACGGCGGGTCGACCGTCATCTCGGCGTTCGACGAGGCGACCGGCGTGAGCTCGAACGACACCGGCGAGAGCGCGCTCCTCAGCGTGACCGCCACGCTCGAGCGCATCGAGCTGCTGCCGATCGAAGCGACGCGCGGCAAGGGCGAGTCCATTCGGCTCCGCGCGACCGGCCATTTCACCGGCGGCTTCACACGCGACGTCGCGGGCCGGCTCACTTATTTTTCGAGCAATCCTGGCGTCGCCAACCCGACGAACGGCCCCGTGCCGGCCCTTCAGAGTCGCGTCGTCGCGGTCGATGCGGGCACCGCGACGATCTCGGCGATCGAGCCGGTCTCGGGCGTGACGTCGACCGAGACGGACGACGACGTCGACCTCACCGTCGTGCCGCCGCTCGAGCGCTGTACGATCCTCCCCATCCTCGGCACACGGTACGAGGTCGGAGCCGAAGACCAGCTGACCGCGCGCGGGTTCTATCCCGGCGGCTTCGAGCGCAATCTCACGCAACAGGTCGTGTGGACGAGCAGCGCGCCCGACGTCGTCGCGGCGCCGAATCGCGACGGCGACCGGAGCCGGATCATCGCCGTCGGACCGGGCGAGGCACGCATCACGGCGACCGACTCGATCACCGGCCGCGCGTGCGACGGCCTGGTCGCCGTCGCCGTCGGGGCCCCGTCCGGCATCTATCTCGCCTACGACGGCCCCTTCGGAAGCGGCCGGCCAATCCGCGCGGGCAAGACGCGGCGGGTGCACGCCATCGAGACGTTCACGCCGGGCTGGTTCCGGAAGCGCATCACCGAGCAGGTGGTGTTCGAGACGAGCAACCCCGCGATCCTCGCCGCGCCGAACACGCCGGGCGACCGCGGCCTCTTGATCGGCGTCGGCAGCGGGACCGCGTCGGTGATCGCGCGCGACCCCGCGACCGGCCGGACCACGCAACCGCTCTATTTCCGCGTGCTCGACGGCCTGACGCGGATCCGCGCGCAGGAGTACGGGGACCTGACCAAGAACGTGGGGGTGGGCCATTTCATCCCCGTCCGCCCCTACGGGCTCTTCGCCGATGGATGGGCGTTGGTCGACTGGGAGGACGTCACCGTCGTCTCGAGCAACCCCGCCATCGTCTCGAATCCGCCGCCGTTCTCCACATTCCGCGGGATCGCGCCGGGGTTCGCGACGCTCCACGTGATCGACAACGCGACGGGCATCAGCTCCGACGCGTTCGGCGAGAGCCTCCGCGTCGGCGTGCGCGGCCCGCTCGAGCGGCTGTCCGTCGTCCCGGCGACGCCGCAGACGGAACGGGTCGGAGTGCCGATCGCCTTCGGCGCGATCGCCCACTACGTCGGCGGCGTCTCCGAGCTCGCCACCCGTTTCTTGGACTTCTCGTCGAGCGATCCCTCGGTGGCCGTCAACGGCAGCGACTACTGGATCCGGGGACAGATGCACCCGATCGCCGGCGGCACGACCGTCGTCCACGCCACGGATCCGGTGACCGGCATCTCGAGCGCCGACTCGGGCGACGGCACGGACCTGACGGTGCTCGGTCCGTTGCAGCAGCTCGAGATCACGCCGTCGACGGCCACGCGGAGCCTCGGCCGCTCGTTCGCCTTCACCGCGATCGGCCGGGACGGCGGCGCGCGCGAGATGAACCTCACGCAGCTCGTCGAATGGTCGGCGACGAATCCGTCGGTCGCGGTCGCGCCGAACGATCCGGCCAACCGGAGCCGCGTCGACTCCGTCGGGCTCGGCACCACGACGATCTCCGCGCGCGACCCGCGCGAGGGCGTGACGTCGACGATGAGCGGGGACGACGCGACCTTCGTCGTCGACGGCCTGCTCGAGTCGTTGACGCTCTCCGCGGAGGTGACGCAGGTGCCGGTGAACGGCGCGACGCGACTCACCGCAACCGGCCACCTCGACGACGGCACGACGGTGAACCTCACGCAGGAGGTCGCGTACACGTCGAGCGACCCGACGGTCGCCAAGGCGGAGAACACGCCCGGCGACCGCAGCCGCATCGTCGGGCTGAAAGCCGGCACCGTCACGATCTCCGCCCGCAATCCGGGCACCGGGCTCGAGACCGCGCCGGGTGGACGCGTGACGCTGACGATCGTCGCGCCCTAGGACGCCCGATGTCGCGTCGGCAGCTCATCCTTCGCGCCGGTCTCGTCGCAGCCGCGATGACGATCGCGCCGCTCGCCGCGGCGGCTGCCGAGAGCACGGCGCAAACGCGCTGTCGCGCCGCCGTCGGCCGACGCGGCGCGCAGCTCGCGAAGGCGGCGGGGGACGCCGCGTTCGACTGCGTCCGCGACGCGATCCGTGCCGGGAACGGATGGAGCGGGACGCACGCCGCGGCGTGCCTCGCGCGAGCGGACGCGCGTCTCGCACGCCATACCGAGCACCTCGGACGCCTCGCCGCGAAGTCGTGCAAGGTCCCGCCGGCCGTCGGCTTCACCGACCACGTGACGCTCGCGAACGCCGCCTGGCACGGACCGCGGGCGATCGTGACGGCGATCTTCGGCGACGGTTTCGCCGCCCTCACGGCGGGGGTGCCGAGCGCCACGTCCGCGGGACGCTGCCACATGGCGGTCGCGAGCGCGGCGCTCCGGCTCTACCGCGACTGGTGGAAGAGCGCCGTCACCGTGCTGCCCCGACCGCTCGCCGATGCGGGCGAGCTCCGCGACCGCGTCGTCACGCTGATCGACCTCGACCGCTCCCCGGCGCGGCCCATGGTGCATCGTTTCCGGAAAGCCGTCGCGCGCGCGTGCCCCGCGCCGACCGGGAGCCTCCTCGCCGCGTCGTGCCCGACGGACGCGCCGGATCTCGCGACGTGCGTCGCACGCATCGTCGGACGCGAGGCGTACACGGCGCTCGCCGCGGCGCTCGCGATCGACGTGCCGTGCGACCTCACCGACGACGGTGCGCGGAACTACAGCTGCGTGCCGCCGGCGCTCGCGGAGCACGTGTTGAACCGCCTCGGCTACGGACCCGATCCCTGGACCAGCGCGCGTCTCGCGGCGCTCGGCGTGCGCCGCTACGTCGCGGAGCAGCTCCGACCGGAGACGATCCCGGACGAGGCCGTCGAGGCGCTCCTCGCGCGGTATCCGAGCCTGACCATGACCTTCCTCGACCTCCGCACGTTCTATCCGAACATGCCGTCTCCCGGGCAGCCGGGCTCGGGCGACGTGCTGAAGGAGCTGCAACGCGCGAAGCTCCTGCGCGCGATCGCGAGCCGCCGGCAGCTCGAGCAGGTGCTCGTCGATTTCTGGTTCAACCACTTCAACATCGTCGCGACCGACCGCCGCGACTACGACGTCAGCCCCTACGAGCGCATCGCGATCCGCCCGCACGTGCTCGGCCGCTTCCGCGACCTGCTGCTCGCGGTCGCACGGAGCCCGGGCATGGGCGATTTCCTCGACGCGCGCCACAATCGCGTCGGCGCGCTGAACGAGAACTTTCCGCGCGAGCTGCTCGAGCTGCACACGGTCGGCGTCGAGTCGGACTTCACCGAGGCCGACGTGGTGGAGGTGGCGCGCGCGTTCACCGGGTGGAAGGAGAATCAGTTCGCGCCCGACGGATTCGAGTTCGTGCCGGCCTTCCACGATCCCGGTCCGAAGACCGTGCTCGGAACGACGCTGCCGGCCGGCGGCGGCTACGCGGACGGCGTCGCGGTGCTCGACCTCCTGGCGTCGCATCCGAGCACCGCGCGGCGGATCGTCCGGAAGCTCGTCGTCCGCTTCGTCAGCGAGACGCCGCCGCCCGGCCTCGTCGATGCCGCGACGGCGACCTGGATCGCGACCGGCGGCGACCTGCGCACCGTGCTGGAGACGATCCTGCTCTCGCCCGAGCTCCTGGACACGCCGGCCAACTTCCGGACGAAGGTGAAGCGCCCGCTGCACCTCCTCGCCAGCATCGCGCGCGCGACCGGCGCCGACCCGGCCGCGCTCAATCTCGACCGCATGCGCCGCCGCGTCCGCGAGCTCGGCGAGGATCTCTACCTGTTCCCGTCGCCCGCCGGGTATCCCGACGCGTCCCCGTTCTGGACGAGCGCGGGCACCATGGTGCAGCGCTTCAACGTGGCGGACCTCGCCGCGCGCGGCGTCGACGGCATCGTGCCGGTGTATCCGCCGACCGACCGTGCGGCCGCGGCCATCGTCGACGCGCTCGCGGCGCGTTACTGCTCGGCGGGGGTGTCGGACGAGACGCGGACCGCCGCCATCGCGTTCGTCGACGCCGTCGGCGAAGCCGACCTCGGCGCGCGGCGGGCCGCCGCCGCGGCCATCCTGCTCTCCAGTCCGGAGTTCCTGGTGCACTGATGATCACCCGTCGCGTATTCTTGAAGACCGGAGCCGTCGCGTTGAGCGCGTTTTTTGCGCCGCGCGCCGTGCGGCGCGCAGCGGCCGCCGAGCGGACGCCCGTACTGGTCGCGCTCTATCTGCGGGGCGGCGCCGACGGCTTGAACCTCGTCGTGCCGGCCGGCGATCCGGCGTACTACGCGAGCCGCCCGACCATCCAGGTTGCACTCGGCCACGAGCTCCCGCTCGACGGCTTCTTCGGGCTCAATCCCGTGCTCGCGCCGCTGCTGCCGCTGTACGAGAGCGGCGCGCTCGCGTTCGTTCACGCCGCCGGCAGCCCCGACCCGTCGCGGTCGCACTTCGATTGCCAGGACTTCATGGAGCGCGCCGCACCCGGCGACCGCTCGCGCGTCGACGGCTGGCTCGCGCGCTATCTCGCCGTCGCGGGCGGGGGCAAGTCCATCGCCGGCGTCACGCTGCGGAACGCGCGCGCCAAGGCGTTGCAGGGTCCCGCGCCCTCGCTCGCGTTCGCGAGCCTCGGTGCGTTCTCGTTCACGGGCCCGCAGGTCGCCGAGCGGCGGGCGACGCTCGACGCGCGCTACGCGGTCGTGACCGAGGACACCACCGCCGCGCGCACGCTCGGCGAGTCGGCCACGCAGGCGCTCGACGCGGTCGACCTGCTCGCGACCGTCGAGCGCGCGACGGACGTCGTCTACCCGGCGAGCGAGCTCGGGAGCGCGCTCGCGGACGCCGCCGCGCTGATCAAAGCGGAGATCGGCGTCCGCGCGATCGCCGTCGACCTCGGCGGCTGGGACCACCACACCGACACCGGCGACCGCACCGAGGAGGTCGGCGGCGATCTCGCCGCGAGCCTCGCCGCGTTCGCGGCCGACCTCGGCCCGCACGCCGCCTCGACGCTCACGCTCGCGATGACGGAGTTCGGCCGCCGCGTCGCCGAGAACGGCGGCCGCGGCACCGATCACGGCCACGGCGGCGTGATGCTGGCGCTCGGCGGCGGCGTGCACGGCGGCCGCGTGCTGCTCGCGGGCGGCACGTGGCCCGGCCTCGCGACCGACCGGCTCTATCGCGGTCAGGATCTCGCCGTCACGACCGATTTCCGGAGCGTCTTCGCCGAGGCGCTGCACCGGCATCTGCTCGTGAACCAGACCGCGGTCGCAGCGATCCTGCCAGGATTCACGATCGATCCGGCGGCGTTTCCCGGACTCTACGTCTGACCGGCGGAATGCCCGAGATCACCCTCGCCGCGGCGGCCGCGTGCGTGGGCGAGCCGTCGGTGGCGCGCCGGCGTCGTGGAGGGCGCGCCGGAGCGCTTGTGCGAGACGACGGACGGCGTAGCCTTCGAAATCCTCGACCGGATCGAGGTCGGAGGGAAAAACCTCGAGGATGCTGTCGAGATACTCGATGGCGAGACGCCGGCGCGCGACGGAGCCGCGCACCCGGACGGAGCCGAGCTCGTCGTCGAGGTGGAACGCTCCCGTCACCAGGTTCTGCCAACGATCGTCACGGGTCACGGGAGGGTTGATAGAGGACTCGGATACCGTTGTCGCGGGGCGTACGCCTCACGTCGTCGACCACGCGCGCAGAGCAGATCAGCTCGCCGGTGAACGCCGGCGCAACGTCGAGCGCAGCGTACCCGGCGAGCACCCGAACCAGCGGTGACACGCTTTGCCGAAGTTCGACGGATCCTCGAAGCCGAGGCGATAGGCGACCTCGGCCGCGGTGAGCGAGGTGTCGGAGAGCAGCTCCTGCGCACGCTTGCGGCGATGGGCGTCGCGGAGCTCGCGGTAGGTCGTGCCGGCTTCGCGGAGGCGGCGAATCAGCGTGCGCGTCGAGACCGCGAGGCGCTCGGCAACCTCTTCGAGCGAGCGGCCGCCCTGCCCTCCCGACGCCATGAGCTCCTCGACGAGCGCCGGCGTATAGCGGTTGCCTTGCAGGCGCTCGGCCATCGCCTCGAGCTTCTGGACCGACGTCCGGTGCACGGCGGCGTCGGCGAACGGCGACGGGTGATCGAGCCACGACGCCGGAACGACGAGCGCGCTCACCTCGGCGCCGAAGCGGATCGCGCCGGAGAAGTAGCGCCGGTAGAGGTCGGCGTGGGCGGGCCGGGCCGCGACCTCCACCTTCGTCCCCTCGAGCTTCCGACCGAGAATGGATTCGACCATCGCTTGCAGGCTCAAGAGAAACGTCTCGATCTCGGGGATGCGCTCGATCTCCAGAAGATCGATGCGCTCGTGGATCTCGATCCGCACCTCGCGCGGGAGCTTCCGGAGCTGGAAGCCGAAGCACGGGTCGCGGACGTGACCGAAGCGGACGAGCAGCTCGAGGGCGTCGCCAAGGGTCGGCGCGCTCACGGCGCCGAACCCGAGGCCCCCGTGGCTGATGGTGCCGAGGCGCGCACCGACGGCGAGACCCCAGCCCGACGGCGCCACGGCGTTGAGATTTCGGCACTGGCGAAGCTGCTGCCCGACGGTGATCTCCTCGCCGAGCGCGGCGACGTCCGTGGGCTCGATGCCGGTGCCTTCGAGGATCGCCGCGCGATGCGCGGGCGTCGTGCCGAACTGATCGAGGACGAATTTGAAGTAGGCCGAGGGCATGGGGAGATCGTCGGCGGCGCGGCGCAGGTGTCCTGTCAGTGGAGAACCAGTCACATGGCGCAGCATAGCGTGTCTCATCACGCCGAGCTATGGCGAAGTGTCACCTGAAGACCATGTAATTGTCGCGTCGTTTCCCATTGTGGACGGGCCGTCGCGCGTGCTAGCGACAGGGCACCTTCGCACCGGCCAGGAGGGAACCCCCAGTGACCCGACCCTTGCTCACGTTCGTTGCCGTCCTCTCGTGTCTCGCCGCCAGCGCCGCTCGCGCCGACATTCCGTACTGGCAGTTTCGAAGCGGCGGCTTCTCCCCGTTCGTGCGCTCGATCGCCGTCGATCCGACGAATCCCGACGTCGTCTACGTCGCGCTGACGAACGTCGGGACACCCTGGGGCGGGGTCGACAACGAGGAAGCGCTCGGCGTCTACCGCAGCACCGACGGGGGCGCGACGTGGACGCCGTACAACCTGGGGCTCACGAATCTGCGCGTCACCGCGCTCGTGGTGGATCCGGCGAACCCGAATTGGCTCTTCGCGGCGACGGCCGGCGGCGGGGTCTTCAAGTGGACCGACGCGGCGGGGATGTGGTTCCAGGCGATCTGGGGTCTCGACGATCTCGACGTATACGCGCTGGCGGCGGCGCCGGGCGCGATCTACGCGGGCACCAACAGCGGCGTCTTCTACGCCCACGGCGGTCCGTGGACGCACGCGACGGGCTTCGGCGGAGTGCCGAAGGTGCTCTCGCTCGCGATCGACCCGAGCGCGCCGGAGACCACCGTGTATGCGGGTATCGACGGCGGCGTGATGAAGTCGACCGACGGCGGCGCGACGTGGGCCAAGACCGGCAAGATGGGAACGTCTCATGGACCCGAGGTCCATTCGATCGCGATCGACCGAACGAGCCCCTCGACCGTGCTCGCCGCCGGCTACGGCTTCGACAGCGGCATCTGGCGCAGCACCGACGGCGGCGCGACCTGGACGTCGGCGAGCACCGGGCTCGTGAGCGAATGGGGCAACGACCAGCACATGACCACGCTCGCGCAGGATCCGCTCGACCCCCTGGTCTTCTATGGATCGGGCATCTGGGAGATGTTCCGCTCGGTCGACGGCGGCTTCACGTGGGGGAAGTTCGCGACCGGGCTTTCACGCGAGAACTGTCCGGCGTTCGGTGTCCACGCCGACGGGACCGTGTACACGGGCTCCGTCTTCGGCGACTTCCATCGCCTGCGGGTGCGGCCGTCGGGCGTGAATCACTTCCGCTGCTTCAAGGCGACCGCCAGGGGCTTCGTCCCGCAGCCGATCACCCTGGCGGACCGCTTCGGCACCCAGACCACGATCGCGCGGAAGCCCGTCCGCTACTGCACGCCCACCGATCCGATGGGCGAAGGCGTGGTCGACCCCACGTCGCACCTCGTCTGCTACCAGATCGGGAAAGCCGGCTTCACCGAGCAGCACGTGCCGTTCCTGAGTCAGCGCATCGACGGGTATCGCGGCTACCGCGTACAGAAGCCGGACACCGTCTGCGTCCCGGCGACGGTCGGCGCGCCGGCCGCCGCGCCGCGCGACGCGTACCGCTGCCTCGACGGCCCGAACTGGCGCTCGGGCGATCTGGATTTCACCGTCAGCGACGCGTACGGCACGCAGCACATCGTGAAGAACAAGCTCGAGCGCCTGTGCGTGTCGACGGATCTCGACGGCGCGGGGGAGAACCGCATCGAGCCCGAGGTCGATCTCCGCTGCGACATGATCCGCGGCAAGTCCGGGTTCGCACGGACGACGGTGACCGCCACGGATCGGTTCGGAACGATCACGCTGAACCTGATCAAGCCGGAGACGCACTGCTTCGCGGCGTTGGGTAACCGGAATTAGGCTGTCACCGGATCACCATTCATTGGCGTAGCCGGCCGCTCCCCTCGGCCCCCGGTCCCGCTATTGGACTCGTGCGAGGAGGAGCACCCATGCATGAGCCGCTGCGCCAGGCGTTTCAGGACGACGGGGCCGTACTCATCAGAGGTTTATTGAATCCGGAGGAGCTCGCGCGCTGTCGCGCGGCCTTCGATTGGGCCGTCGCGAACCACGGACCGAACGCCGTCCGGATCTTCGCCGGCACCGAGCAGCAGTCACACAATGACAATGCCAACCCGCTCGCCCGGGGGCGGCTCGAGGAGCTCGTGCGGTCCCTGCCGCTCGCGCGGATGTTCGCCGACCTCTGGGGGTCCGAGCACGTCTGGTACTTCGCCGAGGAGGTGTTCTTGAAAGCTGGCGGACGCGGGGCGCGGACGCCGTGGCACCAGGACACCTCGTACCTCCCGTGGGGCGGCATGCACTGGGGCAACGCGTGGATCAGCTTCGAGGCGGTGCCGCGGCGGAACGCGCTCGAGATCGTGCGCGGGTCGCATCGCGGCACGCTCTACGACGGCACCACGTTTCGCGATCCGAACGATCCGACCGAGCCGCTGCACGGCGGCAGCGCCCTGCCCCGGCTTCCCGACATCGAGGCGGAGCGGCAGCGCGACCCCGGGGCGTACGACATCCTGTCGTGGGCGACGGAGCCCGGGGACGTGGTCGCGATCCATCCGGGGTCGCTGCACGGAGGTGCGCCGGTCGACGCCGACTTTCCAGAGCGCCACACGCTGGTCTTCCGCTTCTTCGGCGACGACGCGACGTTTCGGCCGCTGCCGGAGCACAGCGTCTCGGGCTACGCGCGGAACGGCATCCTCTTCCAGGAAGAGATGGCGTTGCTGAACGCGGGTGATCCGTTTCGTCGTCCCCTTTTTCGACGAGTCATCTGAGGAGGTTCGCGTCATGGCTCTCACGACGTTGCCTGCAGCTGCCTCGCTGGACGAGCTCATCGCCGTGATCGACCGCGACGGCGGCGCGATCGTGGAAGACTTCGTCACGTCGGCGATCATCGACGAGTTGAAGTCGGCCCTGCTCCCGAAGATCGCGGGCGTGTCCGCCGGGCGGGACGACTTCTCCGGCTTCGCGACCCGCCGGATGAGCGCGCTCTTCGCGAAGACGCGGCGGGTAGCCGACATGGTCGTGCATCCGCTCTTCCTCGGGATCGCCGAGCACTTCGTGAATCAGCCGCTCGTGTACGGCGCGGGTGAGCACGCACGGTCCGTTCGCCCCGGCCTCCGCATCGGCGCCGCACAGCTCATCCAGATCGGGCCAGGCCAGGGCGCGCAGCCGTTGCACCGCGACCACTGGGCCATGCTGTGGCGCTATCCCGACTACGGGCGGCAGGTGCGGCTTCAGGTGCAGCCGCTGCTGCGCCTCACGCTCCAG
>DAIQBH010000149.1:0-15193 GCA_036781285.1 Thermodesulfobacteriota bacterium
GAGGGTCAGCGATACCTACGACCCCTCGCCGGTGAGGCCGTGGAGCGCATGGCACGCATCCCCGAGAATGATGCGGTACGCGCGCGGCACGTCGTTCGCGAGCACGTCGAGGTTGTGGATCGTCGCGATCCGGTGCACGACGCGAGCGAGCTGCGCCTCGGCGGTCGCGAGCTGCTGGCGCTCCGTCGTGGACGGCACGTAGATGTGGTGCCGCTCGGCGTAGCGAAGGTTCTCGATCGAGTGACCCAGGAACTGGAGCTTCGCGGCGTCGGCATTCAACTGCTGCTCGGGCGCGGCGAGCGCCTGGTCGATCAACGCCACCTCGGCGCCGAGCCGGAAGTACGAGGCCGCGGTGAGCTTGCGGACACGGGTCCGGAGATCCTTCCCTTCATAGCCATGGCGGAGCGCGTCGTAGAGTCCGTAGAGCACGTGGGAGCCGTTGCAGGCATAGGTCTGGAGGACGCTCCGCCCGTACGCCTTCGTGCCGCCCATCGCCGCGATCGTGTCCGCATAGCCGACCTCGGCGGCCAGCGCGGCCGTCTCGACGAGCGCCGCGACGGTGAACGCCTGCCCCTCCGCGTTCGTGAAGCGGTCCGCGTCCGGCCTCATCGCGGCGGTGAGCACGCTGAGGGTCCAGGACAGCTCCGGCCCGGCGATCGTCGGCGTCATGAGAGCCTTCGCGCCCGCGAGGAGCTCCGCCGTACCGACCTGCCCCGCCGGTGTCGTGAACTTCCGCGACGGCGGCACGCCGATCGCGTCCATGATCTCGAGGAAGTGATTGGGATGCGCCTCGACGTTCAGCGGAAACCACACCCACGTTTGGCCGCCGCGCTGGACCTTCTCGAGGTGCTTCGCCATCACGGCGTCGAGGATCGGTCCGGCGCTCGTCCGCGTTTCGGGCCCGAGCGCCAGCACCACGTGCATCAGGACCCAAGGGTCCGCGCTCGCGAGCGCGCGCGTCTGGACCAGGCGGCGCAGGTGGTCGATGGACACGGCGTTCACGCTGGAGCTCGCCGAGGCGAACGTGCTCACCGTGGAAGCCAAGACGGGGGACACCGCGGCCGTCGCCGCCGCCGAGGCGGCCGTGTGCAGGAACTGACGTCGGGTCATGCGCATGGGTCGTGGATTGTCTCAGTGTTCGCCGCGCTCGGCCAGCCGGGTCGTGAGCTCCACGATCCGGTCCTCGAGCTCGGCGACGAACGGTTCGAGCCCCTCGAGCGTGGCGACCGCCCCAGCCCCGAAGATACGCCCGAGGTCGTTCGCCCGGACGAGCCGGCACTGCATCTCCCAGTAGTCGCGGCCGAACGCACTCGGACGGAAGGGCTCGCGGAAGAGCGGCACGATGTCGGCGTCAGGACGGCGGCGTCCCGACTGCACGCGCGCCCGGGCTGCGCGCCACGCGGGGAGCTCCGCGTCGAAGGCGCGGAGCGCATCGTGGTGCGCCTCGCGCGCGGCGCCTTCCGCGAGGTCGGCTCGCGCTTCCACGAGCGCACGCGCGGCCGGAAGCACAGCGGCGAGGCTCGCGTCGTCGTAGTTCTTGAAGAGGGTCGCGAGCGCGTTCCGTTCGAGGAGGTAGCGCCAGCGCGCCGGATCCATGCCCGACCCGCGATGGCGGTGGTACGCGACGGCGGCCGGCACGTGGACGACACGCTCGCCGCGGACCCAGAGGCGCCATCCGAAGTCGACGTCCTCGAAGTAGGCGAAGTACTCCGGGTCGAACCCGCCGGCCGCGAGAAACGCGGTGCGATCGACGGCCATGGCGCCGCCGCACGCGAAGAGTGCAGGCTCCGGGTCACGCGCGGCCGCCGTCGCCACCGGCCTGCCGAAGCCACGGTTGCTCCCGTGACCGTGGAAGTTCATCGCCGCGCCGTCGAAGTCGATGCGCGCACCGTCCCAGTCGAGGATGCGGCTGCCCGCCGCGACGACCTGCTGGCTCGTGAGCGCGTCGACGAGCGCCCGGAGCCAGGTCGGCGCGACCCGGCAGTCGTTGTTGAGGAACGCCACGACCTCCCCGGTCGCGGCGTTCGCCGCGCCGTTGGCACCGGCCGCGAAACCGCGATTCTCGGAGTTGGCGACGATGCGCACCCGCGGCCACGTCGCCGCGAGCCATTCGCGCGAGCCGTCGATCGAGGCGTTGTCGACGACCACGCACTCGAGCGCGTCGGCCGGATAGTCGAGCGCGAAAACCGATGGCAGGCACTGCTCCAGATGCGCACGACCGTTCCAGTTGACGATCGCGACCGACGCGCTCGGGAGATCGCTCACGCGTGCCCGTCGCCGACGAACGTTCGCGCGAGCCGGCGGAGGCGCGCATAGGCTCGATAGGCAGGATGTGCGCGGACGCGAGCGGCGAACCGCACCGCTTCCTCGCGAGCAGGATCGGGCGACGGCGCCGCGGCGACGACCGCGGCGACGGCCGGGTCCGGCGCGACCACGGGGGCGCCGGGAGTCACGGCGAGGTCGAGAATCGCGTCGAGCGCCGCCGCATCGCGCACGCGCCGGGCGGCCGCGTCGGCATCGCCGTCGTTGCTGACGAGCCGCCGCACCTCGCGGCACCAGTCGGTCGCGCCCGTCAGGTCGATGACGAGCAGGTGCCGGTACGCCGGCTCGCGCCAATCCGCGACCTGGCCGTTGTAGCGCGCCTGCGCGCGGGCGTAGCGCTCCCCGAGGGCCGGATCGGCGAGCAACAGGTTCGCCGCCTGCATCAGCGTCCAGTACGGCAGATAGCCGTTCGGCAGCACGACGACGCTCGCGCCGCGCGCCTCGAAGTGCGCGACGGTCGCCGCGAGCTCGGGGTGGCCGTACCGCAAGTGCTCGTCGAGGAATCCGTGCTCGTAGCCATGGCGCGCCTTCACGTGCGCGAACAGCACGGCGTCGGCGTCGCGCACGCCGGACGTCGCGAAGGGCGCGCCGAGCACGATGAACCGCCGGGACACGCGGCGCAGCTCGTCGAGCAGCATCGTCCGGCCGTCCGCCGGGACGTGCTCGAGCACGTCCTGGCAGAGCACGAGGTCGAAGCTCGCGTCGTCGAACGGCAACGGCGGGCCGTCGACGGCGAGGTGGTCCGGATGATCCGCGACCCGGACGTCGATCGCACACGTCTCATCCTCGGGGAAGAAGTCGGCGAGGGTCGCAAACTGGCCGCGCGTCCCACCCATGACGCCGCCGACGTCGAGCACGCGTCGCGGCGAAGCGCCGAGCCGCGCCGTCGCCGCGCGCGCGTGGTCGTAGCGCTGGTACATGTCGAACGGCATCCGCGCGAGGAGCTCGACCCGCGTCACCGGCTCGACCGTGACCTCGAGCCGGCGTACGAGCAGCGGCTGGGTCGTCCGGAACCGTAGGCCGTGGCCCCCGGCGGCGATCGGCACGCTCGGAAGCGTGACGACGCGCGGACGCTCGCCGAGCGGTATGCGCCCGATCTCTTGATCGTCGAGGTGCACGACGAGCTCGCACGCGGCCGCCGTGCAGGCCTCGACCGCGACCGTCAGACGACAGGGCTCGCGATCCGCGACGAGCACGTACGCGAGGGCCTCGCCGTCCCCACTCCAATAGGCCTCTGGCCGGTCGTCCTGCGGCGCTGACGCGACGCCGGCCCGCCATCGCAGCGCCACGCGCGCGGCTTCGGCCCCAGACACGACCTCGCACGCCCCTCCACCGCCGAACCCGTCGACCCGAAGCGTCCCCGCCGGTCGCAGCGCGCCGACCGTCCGGCGCGCTGCGGCGATCTCGAGGTTGTAGTCGGCCTGGAAGAACCGGAAGTCGACGGCGAAGCCGAGCGCGCGCAAACGGTCGATCCAGTACGAGGGCGGACGCTCCGAGAAATGCGTCTCCTCGTCACCCTGGAAATAGAGCGGATCAGGTGTCGCCGCCGCGAGGACGCCGCCGGGCTTCAGGACGCGCGCGATCTCGGCGAGGGCCGGCTCGGGCTCGTGCAAGTGCTCGAGGACGTCGAACGCACTCACGACGTCGAACGTCGCGTCCGCGAACGGCAGCCGGTCGGCGAGCCCGCGAAGGACACGGCCGCCCGCGGCCGGCGCCTCGCGGCGTGCGCGCGCGAGCGCGTAGGCGCTGACGTCGACGCCGACGGCGTCGAAGCCCCCCGCCGCCGCCTCCGCCACGAGGTACCCATAGGCGCACCCGAGATCGAGCCACCGGGCACCCGGCTGCATGTCCTGCGCGAGGTGCGCGACCCAGTGGTGCCAGGTCGCGTGCTCACTCTCGTATCCCGCCGCGGGGTAGCCGCTGTTGGCGCCGTGATAGTAGCCCTCGTCGTAGAGGGCCCCGAGCGTGCGCGCGTCCAGATCGGGCGCGGACGACATGATCGGCGGGCTCATAGCACGGCGGGAAATCACGGCGCAATTTTGGCGGCGCACGCGGGATCGGGCCGCTCGTACAGATCGAGATCGCTCGCGACACCAACGGGTACCGCGACCTCGATCGTGAACGGCACGGGCTCGGCGCCACCTCGCATGCAGAGCGTGCTCGTGGCTCCCCCCGTGCCGGCCTGGCCTTCGGCATCGCGCAGCACCACGGCGCCGCTCGTGACGGCCGCGACCACGGCGGTCGCGCCGGATCCCGGGGCCATCGTGCATGTGACTCGCCCCGGCAGGCCCGTTGCGCGCGCGAGCGTGCCGTCGCCGTAGCGCCGCGGGTCGGGCACCACGCGGATCGGTACGGCGACGGGCCCCTGTTCGTCCCGGCACGTGTCGTAGGCGATCGTCGGCCGGTAGCGCGCGAGCACGATGGGCCCGTGGATCTCGAGCGTGACGCCCTCGGTCGGCGCCGCCGGCGCGGTCGGATCGTCGCGATACCAGAGCGCGACGTGACGCGCGGCGGGGTCGCCTCCCTGGGCGGTCGTCATCGCGCGCCGGAGCCAGAACCCGTTGTCACCGGTGACGTCGTCGAACGCGGGACCGTGCATCGTGCGCCAGCGGACCGCGAAGTCGGCCGGGGCCTTTCCCAGCGCCGCCGCGATCGCGCGCTTCGTCGCGACCGTCGGCAAGCGCCCGGGTGCGGACGCGTCGCGACCGCCGGCACCCTCGAGCGCGAGCGCCGCGGGATGCACGACGAGATAGCCGTGCGCCGCGGTCGTCGCGATCCAGCGCGCGAGCGCCCCACCGAGCACGAGCGACGACACGACGACCGCTACGAGCCCCACGTCGGCGAGGATCGGGCGACGCCCGTGTTCCGTGGACCACCAGCACGCGCCAGCGGCGAGCGCGACGAGTGGCAGCGTCGCGTCGAGATAGTAGTACCAGGCGTCGCCCGGAAGCACGGCGACCATGCCGACCTGACAGACGAGCGGCGCGAGCACCGCGATCGCGGCGGCATCGCGACGCGCGGCCGCGACGGCGAGACGCAGCATGCCGACGAGCGCCGCGAGCGCGACGAGGGCCGTGGCCATCCACGCAAAGAGCGCCCACGGATTGGGCGCGGCCGACCACTGCCAGAAGGCGTCGAGCACGCGCGCGCCGAGCAGGGGTATCGCGAAGAGCCGCCCGACGATGTCGGGGGTCGCGCGCGTGGGAAGGGTCGCGATGCCGGCGTCGTGCCCCGCGTTGGCAAACGCCGCGTAGAGTGCAGGAAAGCCCGTCGAGAGAAATCCGATCACGCTGGCGCCCATGGCCCGCCATCCCGGCCAGCGCGCCAGGAGCACGACGAGGGCCGCGCCGCCCCACGCCACCATGGAAAGATGGAGCTGCACCGCGACGCCGAGCGTCGCGCCCAGTGCCGCGAGCCTGCCGGCGGTCAGGGGTCCGGCGAGCAGTACGACGAGCAGCATCGCGACGACGGGCAACGCGGCGGGCGCCCACGCGACGCGCCCGTCGATCACCGCGACGGGCGCCGTCGCGAACACGGCGACCGCGGCAAGCGCGGCGCTCGACCCGAACGTGCGTCCAGCAAAGCGCCACACGAGCACCAGCGCCACGATCCCCATGACGGCCGCGAAGGCGTACGCGGCGATCGGGTCCGCGCTCACGAGATGGGGCACGGCCCAGACGTAGTAGTAGAGCGCGCCGAGGCTGGTCAGCCGCCGCATGGTCGGGCCGACGGTCGGGAAATCGCGCCCGGCCGCGATGTCGAGCGCCGTCTGGACGTCGCGGGCCTGGTCGACACCGAACCACCCGGCGTCGAGGTGCCAACAGCGCAGAAAGACGCCGAGCGCGAACACCAAGCTCACCGTGACCCATTCCCCGCGCTCGCGCGTGGGTACCAATCCGGTCACGCGCCGCCCGCGTGGGCCTGCGCCGCGCGCCGTCCGTAGGGCACGAGCACGACGAGCGCGAGGGTCGTCAGCACGATCCCGGCGAGCAGCGACGCCGGCCGGTACCGATACGTGACGACGTGCGAGCCCGCGGGCACGACCACGCCGCGCAACACGCCGTCGACGGTCAGCACCGGCACGGAGTGGCCGTCGAGCTCCGCGTGCCAGCCCGGGTACGCGAGGTCCGCGAGGACGAGCAGCGCCGGGCTCCCGCCCGTGGTCGCGATGGTCACCGAGCCCGGCGTTTCCGCCTGGATCTCGGCCGTGCCCGGATCGTCGCCACCGGTCGGACCGGCCGCGAGCGTCCGCTGCACCGCGAGCACCTCCGCCGTTTCGACGAGCGCGGAGCGGCGGAAATCGAACCCGTCCCCGAGGCGCGTGAGGGCCGCGTCGACGCTCGGCGACGGCTCGACGCGACGCACGCGAAACGCGCGCGGCAGCACATTCGTGTTTTCGTACACGACGACGCCTTCCGTCGGATCGCGGAAGACCTCTCGGATCGCCCCGGCCTCGGTGGCGTGCCGCGCGGCGCGTTCCGTCGCGAGACGCATCTCGACGGCGGCGCCATTCCCGAATCCGAGGTTGCCCAACGAGACCGTCGCGGGTGAAGCGGCGGTCGTTCCCGTCACACGCAAGCGGATGCGGCGACGCCCGCCGGCCTTCGCGAGCGCGATCCGCTGCTCGACCCATCCCCCGGTCGAGGGCACCGTGAGCGCTTCGGCCGGGGCGTCCGACGCGAGCCCGTCCACCTGAATTGCAAGCGTCGCACCGGGCGCATCGCCGTGCACCAAGGCACCGAAGGCCAGCTCACCGGCTTCGCTGTCCGCGGTCACGTCGAGTGCGAACGGCGTCGTCAGCGTAAACGCGAAACGCTCGTCGTCACCGCTCCGCACCGGCCCGATCGCGAGCGGTCCGCCATCGGTCCGGAGGCGGACGAGATCTGTCAGCAGTCGCGCCGTTCGCTCGCGGCCGACCTGGCGTCGTACGCGCCACGCCAGGTCATCGGTCGAGAGCGGCGCGCGCGAAACGATCCAGCGGACGCCGGCGAGATCGAGCGCCGGCGACGTCGCCGCGAGAGGCAGGTCGGGATCGACGGTGAAGTGGATCACCCGTTCGCAGAAGCTCACGAGCCGCGTGAAGAACGCATAGGAGGCTCTCGGCGTGAGGACGTCGATTGCACGCAGGTCGCGGAGGCCGGCGGCGCCCGACGTGAGCGGTACGAGCACGTCCGGCTCGGCGATCACACGGCCGGGGGCGGCACCGCGCAGATATTCGACGAAGGCCGGCGCGCGGTACGGGTCGCGCCGCGGCGGATGCGCGTGCGGCGCGAAGCTCCAGAGCTCGGCGACGACGAGCACGCCGAGCCCGAGGCCGGCAGTACCGTGTCCGATCGCCCCGAGCTTCCAGAGCGCCATCACGATGGCGACGGCTGCGAAGATCGCCGTAGCCGCCCGCGCGTGCGCGGGAAAGGTGGGAACCGCGCCCGACGACACGGCGGCGAAGGCGAGCACGGCGACGACGAGCAGCGCGGCCACCATCGCTCGACGCGCTCGTACGCCGTCGACGCGGCCTGCCACGATCGCATCGAGGCCGATCGCCGCGGCGATCGCGAGCGCGAAAACGATCGTGAACGTGTACTTCACGAAGAGGATTCCGCGCGCCACCGGGAGATGGATTGCCAGGTCGCCGAACGCGCCGACGTTGCGCAGGAGCCCCATCGCCGCCCACGCGACGCACGCACGCGCGAGGACCACGAGCGGCGCACCACGCGCGACGGATGCCACGGCGGCGAGCGCCACCCCGCAGATGCCGATCGCGGGAGTGAGGAGCCCCGCCGGGAACGCCGCGTCCGGCGCGGTGAAGAGCGCCGGCACAGCGAGGCTCGCAAGGGACGACCACGACACCGTGAATCCCGCGAGCTGGGCGCGGCCCCCGAGCGTGAGGCCCGAGGCCCGCATCATGAGCTCGGCCGCGGGGCCCCCGACGAACCCAGCGGCCGCGACGCCCACGACGATGCCGACACACGCGGCGAGCACGGTCACGGCGTCGCGTCCGCCTTGCCGAGGCGTGGCGCGCACGAGGCTCCAGACCGCCACGAACGCGAAACACAACAGGCTCGCCTGCAGCTTTCCCCCGGTGAGCGATCCAGCCGCGCCGAGCGCGACGAGCGCCCAGCCCGCCGCGCTGCCACGCCGTCCACGTTCGAACCCCAGCAACATGACCGGCAAGAAGAGCTCGCTCGAGAGCGGATGATGGACGACCCAGGCGAGCGAGTAGCCGCCGTACGCGACGAGCGCGCCACCCACGACGGCCGCGAGCGGCGTGAGCGCCAGCTCGCCCAGGAGCGAGAAGGTGCAGACGGCGAGCAGCAGCAGGCGTCCGACGTGGAACACATCCGCGTGGAGCGGCGTCGGAGCCAAGTTCAGCAGGAGCTGAAGCGGGTTCCCCGCGCCGGAGTTCAGATTCGCCGCGAGCGGCGCGCCGAGACCGGTAGCCGGCGTCCAGAGCGGCAACTCGCCGACCGCGTACGCCGCCGCCGCGAGATGCGGACTCGGCTCGTCCACCCACGCGGCACCCTCGACGTCGAGGAGGTGCGTCCGCGACGGTGCCGCATCGGTACCGACGGGATGCGGGGTCAGGCCTGGAGCATAGGCCGCCGCCGAGAGCGTGCGATCGCCGAACAAGACGTCGCCAAAGAACGCGACGTGCAGCAGCGCGAACATCACCAGCGGGACGGCCAGGCGCGTCACGAGTCCGGCCGCCGATGCGTCGTGGGGAGGTGCGAGATCAGTCTCGGAACGTCACGCGACGCACGAAAAGGTCGCCGGGCGCGCGCTTGTCCGTCAGATCGCCGAGCGTCTTCACCACGCTTCGGACATCGCCCCACTCTTCCCAGAGGACATAGGCGACGCCGTTCACCGCCGCAACCTGCGGCAGCTTGACCGTCCCCTCCGGCCCGTCGGGGTCACGCTCGTGCACGAGGATCGTCGGCGACCAGGTCGCGCCGCCATCCTTGGAACGGGTCAGGTGGATCCGGAGCGCGTCCTGCTCGTAGACGAGATACAGCGTGCCGCCGGCGTCCCGCGTGAGGTTGGGACTTCGGAAGTGACCGGTCTCGGGGCTGACGGGCTTCAACCCGTCGATGGCGGGCGTCCAGGTTCCCGCTGCGTCGATCGCCGTGTGATGGACGGTCTCGACCTCGCGGCCACGGGTCGACACGTCGAAGACGAGGTGGGCACGATCGCCGTCTGCGAGGAAATTCAGCGTGGGCGCCACGCCGCCGGGCAGATCACGCACGAGGATGTCGCCACCCCACCCCTTACCGTCGGCAGATGAGTCCGCCCAGACTTGGCTGAAGATGTCGGCCCCCGCGGCGGCCGTGATCCACGCGACGACCGCGCGGGACCCGGCGAACGCCGCGATCGGGGCCATGGGCGCCGACCGGCCTGCCCCATCGTCGACCCGGAGCGCCGGCAAAAACGTCGCGCCGCGGTCTTCCGAGAGCGCGGCACGAATGACGCGGCCGCGCGGCTCGCGCTCGGACCAGACGACGAGCACGCGTTTGTCACCGTCGCTCGCGATCGAAACCGCGCCCTCGAGCGACACGCGCTCCTCACTGCTCTGGATCTCGACCTCCTCGCCCCACGTGGCACCGCCGTCGAGCGAACGGTTGAAATACACCTCGCGTTGGGTCGCGCGCTCGTCGGACCACACGGCGTAGATCCCACCCGCGTGATCGACGGCGAGGCGGGGCGCGAACGAAGTCAGCTCATTGTTGAACTGCCTGGTGTCGGACCAGGTCCGGCCACCGTCATTGCTGTTGCGGAAAAAGAGATACTTGTCGCCGGTCCGCGGGCGCCGCGCCTGCCACGCGACCCCGATCTGATGGTCGCCCGGGCCCTGCACGAGGCTCGGTCCCGTAGAGATGGTATCGATGAACTCCTTGGGCGAGAGCGGCTCTCCCGCCGCGAAGGGCGCGGTGGCGCTCTCGGCACGGCTCACGAAGAAGGGCCGGAAGCCGCCCGTGTGTTCCATCCATACGGCGACGGCGCCACCGCCGGGAACCGTGATCAGCGCGTTGTAATACGGCAGGAGGAAGCGACCGAGGCTTCCGGCTTCCGCGTTCAGGCGTTGCGTTTCCCCGAGCTCTGGTCCACGCGACGTGCAGCCGGCAAGCAGGACGAGAGCAGCGACGAGGACTGGGCGCATGAGGAATCGATGCACGGAGGCGAAAGTCTCCTGGAAAAACGAAGGGGAACGGCGGTGAGGCCGTTCCCCTTCGTGGGTTACTTCAGAGTGAAGAAAACTGACTACTGAAGGGTGTACTTGGCCGAGACGGCGGTGCCGTACGGGCCAACGGCCATCCCGTGGAACGCGAAGATGAAGACGGGCAGGTTGTCATCGCCCACACCATTCACGATCGACGTGTCACCAGCGGTCGCCGTACCCACGAAGCAGTTCGTGAGACGGACGAAGCCGGAGGTGTCGGCCGCGACGCGCGCCGGGATGATCGAGTTCGGATCGTTCCCGAGGGCGTCGTTGTCCGCGATGCGGAACGAGGTGCTGCAGTCCATCAGGAGGTTGTTGATGGAGGTGCAGTTCTCGACGTTGTCACAGAACTCGGCATCGCACTCGACTGCACGGCCGTTCGAGAGGAGGGCCGGGATCGGACCGATCTCGGACTCCGCGAACGAGCCGTTGCCGTTCGGGGCGGCAACGCCGATGAAGAAGACCTCGGAATCCTCGAGAGACGTCGGATCGAAGGTCTGCACGAAGATGCCCTGAGGATCGGACGGGACGTCCGAAAGCACGGTCGCGATGTCGGGGAGCGTGAGAGCCTCACGCAGACCGATGGCGTTGTTGCCGAAGGCCGAAGACGTGACGGTGTTCGCCACCGTCCAGCTGCCCACGAGGCTCGGCTCGTCCGACGCGGTCGACGGATCGTCGACGGCGCAGGCCTGGCTGCCCTCGAGGTAGGTGAACGCGGTGACGGTCACGAAGCCCTTGCTGCCCGAGAGGTTCACGACCGGGCCGGTATTGACGTTCTCACCGGCCGTCTGGATCTGCGCCTGAAGGGCAGTCGGGTCGACGACCACGGTGTCCTTCGGGGTGAGGCAGATGAAGACGTCGGCGAGGTGATCGCAGCTCTCCGACCAGTACGACCAGTGGGTCGCGACCGGACCGGAGGTCGAGCCGCTGATACGGCTCACGATCTGGAAGCTCGCCTTATTCTCGGTCACGTCGAACGGCATGATGAGGGTGACGGCCGGATCCAGCATCGTCTCCGTGTCGTCGATATCCGCATTCGCCGTCGGGACGAACCCGATGGCCGCGGCGAGCGCCGCGCCCACACTCAACTTCGCAAAAATGCCCTTCCGCATAATGTTGCTCTCCTTTCGTCTGCTCCACTCGTTCTGCTGACTCAGACTACTGCTACTGACCCTACTGCTGCTGCGTGCTGCAATTCGCGCCGGTCCGGGTATGGCGCGAGTCGATATTCGACTGGTGAGAACCGATCACGATGTGAATGGGGACCCAAGACCCACAAACCCCCCTCAAGCCACCTCCCAGTCAAAATTGCGACGCAAAGTAACCCGATGCGTCGAAGGATGTCAAGGATCAAACGGGGATGGTTCCGGCCGGCTGCCTCATTCCTCGAGCTGGATGTACCAGGATCCGTCCCGGCGGACCCAGGTCTCGGTCGTGGTGACTTGCTTCTTGATGAGCCGAATCTCACCCGCCGGACTCTTGATCGGGAAGTTGACCTCGTTCTCGACCGCGATCTTGGCGGTATCGCCCTCTTCCTTGGCCTCGGTCACCCGAAAACTCAGGATGTCGAACGCGAGGCGGCGCTTGGTCAGGAACTTGTCCTTCTTGAGGCTCTCCTTGGCCTGCGGGTCCACGTATTGTTCGTAGACCTCATCCCAGGCTTTGCTTTGCTTGAGGGCCCAATATTTCGCCACCCGGGCGTCGAGCGGCGCCTTCGACTCCGCCTGCTGCTGGCAAGCGGCGAGCAGCGCCAGCACCACGAGCCCACCCGTCAACACCCGGCCGATACGCACGCGCGACGCGTCCTATCCGCGAGGGCCTGACCCGTCAACCACTGCGGCCGGGTCGGTCCAGAAGCTGCGCGCGTATTCCCACATGAAGAACTGCGAGGGATCGACGCGGATCTCGCGCTCGAGAACGTCGACGCAGCGTTGCATGGTTCCCGGGCCCGCTTCGGGACCCGGGACGGCCGGATGGATGATGAATCGATGCCGCACCTGCGACGGCTCCCGGCGGACGGTGAACGGGACGAGGGCCGCCCCGGTTTCCATGGCGATGTACTCTGCCCCGACCGGAAGCTCCGCCGGGTGCCCGAGGAACTCGACCGGGCTCCGATGACGCGCGAGCTCCGGAGGTACGCTCAATAGGATGTACAAGACTTCGCCCGCGCCGAGCGCGGCACGCATTCGCTCCATCGCGCCGGGCTTGCCCGCGATGATGAAGGGAATGCCCGTGATGCGCTCGAGCGCCGCGACCTTCGCCTCGCCGTAGCGTCGCACGACCTCGTTCAGCGGGTTGTCGTCGGGATCGAGGGAGCGCGCGATGACGTGCATCCGATAGCCGAGCTGCGCGAGCCCGATGATGGCGAGGCACATGCTTCCGTAGTGCGACGAGAAGACGATCGCGCCGCGGCCGCCGGCGAGGGCGGCGTCGAGATGCTCGCGCCCTTCGAGCGTCACGAACCGGGTGAACGCCTCTGGCGTGAGTCCGTCGTAGAAGAAGGTCTCGGCTTCCTCGCAGGTCTGCGTACGGAAGCAGTCGCGGATCACGCGGCGGGCTTCGGCCGGTGTGAGCGTGCCGTGGTACGCGTGGCGGAGGTTCGCGATCGCGGCCTCGCGCCCCACCGCGCGGCCCCAGAACTTCAGGTCCCCGCGCCGCCGGCCCCACCAGAGCGCTACGCGCCAGGAGAGCCGGCCGAGCGCGGGCATCAGGGTGAAGTAGTCGAGCTCCATCACCCTGCGGAGCCAGCGCGACCGCCTGGGCACGCTCATTCGACGGCCCGAAGCGGCGCGGCGTCGCTCGCCTGCCATTCATGGTCGATTCGCATCAGCCCGAACTCGTCCGACGGGTTCCGCACCCGGAAGGGGCACAGCCGCTCCTGGACGTCGTAGACGAGAAGCGCCGATCGGTTGTCGATCGTGCCGACGTTCAAGTAGTACCCCCCGCCGAGCAGCGGCAAGCGCGGCACCCGCAGCACGGCGCGAAACGTCCCATCGGGATGGCGCTCCATCGCGACCCCGTCCATCTCCGTCGATACGCAGTAGCAGACGAGGCCGTCGTTTCGCACGAACGCGACCCCGACGCCGGGCTCGACGTCGGCGCCGGCCCCGCGCTCGAGCACCACGCGGACCGTGAGCGGCGCACCGCTCAGCCATGTCGGCGGGTCGCCGCCCTCGCCGCCCTCGATCGCGACGTCGACGAGTCGGAGCACCCCGGCGTTGCCCGGAACGGCGGCTTGCGGGGTCGCCGCCTCTTGGTCGCGGACACGCGTGTGCTCGAGATACGCGTCTATCACCTCGTCGACCGGCCCGAGCGCCGCGACCCGGCCCTGGCGCAACCAGAGGGCCCGATCGCAGAGCTTCTTCACCTGGTACATCGCGTGCGAGCAGAAGAGGATCGTCTTTCCGGCCTCCCGGAACTCGGTGATCCGGTCCACGCACTTCGTCTGGAAATGCTGGTCGCCGACGGCGAGCGCCTCGTCGATCACGAGCACCTCGGGGTCGACGCTCACCGCGAGCGCGAACGCGAGCCGGACGTACATGCCCGACGAGTACGTCCGCACCGGCTGGTCGATGAAGCCGCCGAGCTCCGAAAACGCGATCGCCTCCTCGATGCGGCGCTCCGCCTCGCTGCCGCCGATGCCAAAGAGCGCGGCGTGCATGCGCGCGTTGTGGCGGCCGCTGAACTCCGGATGGAACCCGGCGCCGAGCTCGAGGATCGCCGCGAGCGTCCCGTGCACGGTGACGCTTCCCGTGGTGGGCCGGGTCGTGCCCGTCAAAAGCGCGAGCAGGGTCGACTTGCCGGCGCCGTTCTCGCCGATGATCCCGACGGCCTCGCCGGACGTCACCGACAGATCGAGCTCGCGCAGCGCCCAGAACTCCTGATGCCGCGGGCGCCCGAGCATCCATTCGAGCGCACGATCGATCGGACGCGCGTAGAGCCGGTATGCCTTGCCGAGGTTCTCGGCGTTCACCGTTCGCATCGGGTCACACCAGATCCGCGAATTCACCGCGGGCGCCGTTGAAGAGCAGCGCGCCTCCGACGAATACGACCAGACTCGCGGCGCCGAGCCAGAGCGCGCCGGTGCCGCTCGGAACGACTCCGTGGAGCAGCACGTCGCGCCAGGCTTGTACCAGCGGCGTGAGGGGGTTCAAGGCGAGCACGGGTTGCAGGAACGACGGCACCAGCTGCGGCGGGTACAGGATCGGCGTCAAGTAGAACCACACCGGCAGCAGCACCGCGAGCGCCTGCGCGGTGTCGCGGAAGTAGACGTGCAGCGTCGCGAGCGCCCATCCGAGCCCGATCGCGATCCCGAGCTGTGCGAGCAGCAACGCCGGGACGAACACCAACGCCGGCCGCGGCGGGAACCCGAATCCGGCCATGAGCACGAGCAAAATCCCGATCGCTATCAGCTGATGGACGATCGCGACGCAGGCGAGCTGGACCGGCAGCACCTCGACCGGGAACACGACGCGTTTCACGAGCGTCGGGTTGTCGACGAGACAGGTCGCGCTCCGCGTGACGGCCTCCTGGATCGCGAGCCAGGGGAAGAGACCGCACGCGAGATACAGCACGAACGGCACGTCGCCGCCGTCGACGTCGGCGATCTTCACCTTGAGCACGGTGGCGAACACGAACGGGTAAGTCGCGAGCAGGAGG
>DAIQBH010000150.1:0-14771 GCA_036781285.1 Thermodesulfobacteriota bacterium
CATCAACCCGCAAGCGATCAAGTAGCGTCACCCGCGGGCGGCCGAAGTATCACTTCGAGACGAGCGCAGGTGCGGGCGCGCGGAGTATGGGGACGGCTCCCGTCGCTACGGCGGACTCGCGTGTGGTCGGCGCGACGCGTGCGCGCGGGCTCATCGATCGTCGCCCGTTGATGGGCGCATGAGGCTCGTCGGGCGCTCCGCGTCGCGCGGGCGCACTTTCGTCTTTACGCTCTTCGCCGAGACCGGCTCCGTCCGCGGTCCCCATACTCCGCGCGCACGGGGGGCGCGTTCGAAGCGATCCACCACGGGCGACTGTCGATCGCTGGATAAGCCCGGTGTGACGTGAAAAAAGGCGGCTATGTTCTCGTCGCGTGCCGTCACCCGGGGAATCGAGGTCTTCGTCCAGTCGAGCTTCGTCCCCGAGCAGTCGGAGCCGGACCAGCAGCAGTGGTTCTTCGCGTACCGGGTGCGCATTCACAACGGCAGCGAGGAAGCCGTGCAGCTGATGACCAGGCACTGGGTGATCACCGACGCCAACGGCAAGATCGAGGAAGTCCGCGGCGCCGGCGTGGTCGGGAAGCAGCCGAGCCTCGAGCCCGGGCAGTCGTTCGAGTACACCTCGGCCTGCCCGCTCGGCACCGCGTTCGGCACGATGCACGGCAGCTACCAGATGGTGGGTCCCGGCGGCGAGGAGTTCGACGCGGAGATCGCACCCTTCACGCTCGCGGCGCCGAACGCCGTCCATTAGTCGACGCGAGGGATCTCTCCCGCGCGGCTCAGGGACAGCCGGCGAGAGACGCGATCCAGTCGGCGACGACCTCGGATCCGAGCGGATCGACCACGTGCGACGCGAGCGGCGGCATCTGCGCGCTCCCCCGCATCGCGAGGCGTAGCCACAGGATCGATTGCTCCGGCTCGCCCGGACGGACGAGGCGCGCGTCGCTCACGCCGAGATCCCCCGCCTCCGGTGCGACGTCGCAGAGGTTGGTCGCGGCGAACGGCGTCTCCGCCCGGAGATCGATCAAGGTCGGGGCCGTGCCGTTGGGCCGATGGCAGTGCGCGCAGTTCGCGTGCAGGTAGCTGCGGGCGCGAGCGGCGAGCGTCGCGCTCGTCGCGGCGGGATCGGCGAGACTCGGAAGCGTTGCGGGACGTGCCGGCAAACAGCCCCCGAAGAGCCCGATGTGCTCGAAGGCACGCAGCTGATTGTCCGTGACGCCGCCGAAATCGAAGTCGCGGTTGAGCTGGGCCGTCTGCATGCCGAGCGTGCCCCCGGCGGCGGTCGTGTGGCATCCGCGACAGTCGCTGCGACTCGGGAAATAGTGCGTGTGGGTCACCGGTGCGCCGGGCGACGCGGGATCCGTCACCGCGAACGTCGCGCTCGCCGCACCGTCGAGGAGGTGCGCTTCGGTCTGCTCGTCGTTCCAGCGGTAGGTGTAGCCGTCCCAGCCGTCCGCGCCCCGTACCAGGAACCGCGTCTCCAGCATGCGCGCCGACGCCGGGTTGCCGCGCTCGAGCTCCAGGCTGAATTCCTTCACGAGGATCGCGCCCTCGGGCATCGTCCACGCACCGTCCGTCGTGTGGCCGATCGCGCCTCCGTCGGGCAGCGCGAGGAACCGGCGCTTGCCGGCACCGTCGGACCAGAGCGGCGATTGCACGTCGTAGGGGATCAGGCCCGGCGCGGGCGCCCGCGTCCCGAGATCGGCGTAGCATCCGGTCGCCGAGAGCGTCCGCGGGAACGTCCCGATCGCAGCGCCACTGGGCCGCCGGAACCGGTGAATCGTGCCGTACCCGTTCAACACGTACACCTCGCCGTCGCGGTCCTCGCCGAACCCGAAAATGCTGAGGTGACTCGCCGTGAGCGGTTGGACGTCGGCCGTCTCGCCGTCCCAGCGGAGCGCCCACAGGTTGCCGCTACAGTAATCGCCGTAGACGTACGCCCCGTAGAGCTCGGGAAGCCGCGTGCCGCGGTAGACGAATCCGCCGACGACGGCGCACCCGTCCGCACGCCCGTAGACGGCGAGCGGTGCCACGAGATCGCCGCTGCTGCACGCCTGCTGGGTGTCGAAGCAGACGTCGCCCTCCACCTTTTTCCAGCCGTAGTTCCCGCCGCGCTGGATGAGGTCGATCTCCTCGCGGGTGCCCTGGCCGACGTCGCCTGCGAAGAGCGCGTGCGTCAGACGGTCGAAGCTCATGCGCCACGGGTTGCGGAGACCGTAGGCCCAGATCTCGCCGCGCGCTCCGCCGACGCCGACGAACGGGTTGTCCGACGGGATCGCGTACGCGAGGCCGGGATCCGTCTCGTCGACGTCGATGCGCAGGATCTTCCCGAGCGTCGTGCCGAGGCTCTGCGCGCGATTGCCCGGGTCCCACTGGTCGCCGCCGTCGCCGAGGGAGGCATACAGCATGCCGTCCGGGCCGAAGACGAGCTGACCGCCGTTGTGATTGGCGTACGGGCGTTCGACTTCGAAGATGACCTGCCCGCTCGCCGCATCGGCGACGTTGGGGTCGGCGCTCACGCGATAGCGCGCGATCACCGATCGGCGCGGCGTCGGCGCCGAGTAGAAGACGTAGAAGAACCCGTTCGTGGCGTAGTCCGGGTGGAAGGCCAGGCCGAGCAACCCCTGCTCGTCGCAACACGGCGGCAGGAGCCCGCTCACGTTCAGGAACACGGTGGTGGTCGTCGTCGCGTCGCTGTTCTGGAATACCTTGATGCGGCCGGTCTGTTCGACGACGAAGATGCGGTCGCCGCCGTCCGGCGCGTACGTCAGCTGCACGGGGCGCTCGAACCCGAGCGACGGGAACGCACGCTCGAGCTCGAGGCTCGGGAACTCGTCGGGCGTACCGTCGAGACGGCAGGTCGCGTTCGAGGGACGTGACGTCAGGCCGTAGGGCGCGGGCGCGGCGTCGCAGAGACTGCTGTCGGGCGTCGCGGTCGCGGTCGGCGTCATGCCGCCCGGCGGCGTCGGTGTGGGGGTAACCGTCCGGGTCGGCGTCGGGGTGCGGGTGCTCGTCGCCGTCACCGTCGCGGTCGCGAGCGGCGTCGCCGTCTGGCTCGGCGTCGGGGTGGCCGTCGGGGTCGCCGTGAGCGTCACCGTCGGCGTCACCGTTCGCGTCGCCGTCGCCGTCGAGGTCGCGCTCGGCGTCGCCGTCGCGGTCGGCGTCGCGGTGGGCGTCGGCGTCCGCGTCGGCACCGGGACGAATCCGGGGCAGAAGGACTGGAGGGCCGGAAGGCCGATCGCGGCGAGCCCCTCGATGCCGCGCGGAGACACCCGGCGCATCACCTCGCCCGCCTGGCAGGCTGCGGTGCGCGCAATGCACGCGCGCCATGCGGCAATCCCGTCGAGGCTCGGAATGCCGACGCTCGCACACGTCGCCGCGAGCGCCCCGATGTTCGCGCCGTCCGCCGCGACGAGCGCCGCGTACGGCGTCTTGTCCGCCGCGCACGCCCTCTCGACCGCAACGGTGCCGGGATCGACCGGCGGTGCCTTCCGGAAAGCGGCGTCACACGTCGCCGTCGCCCGCCCCATGCAGGCAGGGTCGGCGCCCGCGGAGTCCCCACAGGCGAAGACCGCGGCGAGGCACTTGCCGTACGCCGTTCGCCATCCGCCGTGATCGCGCGCGCTCGCCTTGAGCATCGCCGCGACGCACGGCGCCGCCGCCTTGGCGTTGGCGTCGCCGCTCGGCGCGTGATCCGGGAGGCACGTCGAGCCGACCGGCAACGACGACAACGCGCCCGACGACCGCACGAGCGCCGCCGTCGGCGGGACCACGGTGACGAGGCTCCGCGCGCCGGCACAGACCTGCGCCTCGGCGAGGCAGGCGATCGCCGCGTCCACCGCGTCGAGCGCCGGATTGACCGCGCACCCAGCCGTCGAGCGTCCGAAGCCGACCCCGTCCGCGCCGAGCAGCGTACCCGGCTCGCACTTCTTGCGGATGGTCGCACGCAAGGTCGCGGTCAGTTTCGCCTGCTTCTGGTAGGTCTGGGCGCAGACCGTGCTCGTGCGAAGCACGCACGAGGGATCCTCGGGGCGGCCCATGAGGCATCGCACGAGCGCCCCGACGCATTTGCCGGCGTCACGCTCCCGGGCGTCCGCGAACTTCAGCGCCGCGGCTTGGACCGCCTTCTGACAGCGCAAGGTCGCCGCGCTCTCCGCGCCTTCCACGTGCGCCGCGACGCCGTCCGCGACCAGCAACGCGATGCCGAAGACGAGTTGCGCGCAGCGGACCGTGCGTGCGATTCGCAGAGACCGCCGCAGTGCCGAAGCACCCGACCGCACGCCAAGGATGGGACCGGTAACCACGTCGATTCGGTAGCGCTGCGACCAACCTCGGGTGCCGCTCGAGGCGAACCCGTGCTACCGAACATCGGCCGCCAAATCAATTCGTTATACTGTGTACGATGCGGAGCCCGAGCGTAACGCGTACGCTCGGGCTCCCGCGATACCTCAAGGGTTGCAGGCGATCTTGAGGGTGTCGACGTCCTTTCGTCCGGCGCTGTCCAAGGTGCGCAGGCGGATGACCTTGCGCGTGAGTCGGCCGTTCCGGATCGGGATGCTCAGATACGCGGTGAGGCAGCGATCCTGGGTCGCGATCGCATTCGTGTACTGCACCGTGTCCTGCTTCGATCCCAGCAGGAGATGCGGACCCTGCGCCCGCAGCAGCGCGACCAGATCGCGCCCGATCTTCGCGTCCGCCGCGTTCCGGCCGTTCGGGTTCGGGCTCTTCACCGTCACCGACTTGATGTCGGACGGGAAGCAGCCGCTGCCGGCGAGGCGTTGATCGTTGTTGTTCAGGCACACGAGCACGTGCGCGACGCAGCTCCCGTTGGCGGACCCGTCGAAGTCCGAGCCGCCGCCGTCGTTGATGACGAAGCTGCCGCGCTTCACCGCCTTCTCGTCCGCCACGGCGTCGACGAAGAACTCCGTCACGCAATCCGTGGTCACGCTGCCGCCGCCGGCCGCGCACCGTCCCGGCGCGGGCTCGGTGCAGCCCGGCAGCGTCGGATAGGTCTCGCGCGACGCCGCGTTCGCGACCACGTCGGCCGTGTAGAGGTACGTGTCGTGGTAGCCGTTGCCGAGCCAGAGATCGACCTGATCGCCGAAGTGCGGCCGGCCGACGACGCCGTCCTGGCCACCCGGGATGACGTTCTTGGCGACGATCGCGCCGCTCTCCATCTCGACCACGCTCCGGCGGTTGGCGCCGCTGCCGAACGCGAGGCTCGTCGCGGACGTCGGAC
Organism: Thermodesulfobacteriota bacterium; assembly: GCA_036781285.1. GTDB lineage: Bacteria > Desulfobacterota > Binatia > UTPRO1 > UTPRO1 > UTPRO1. Next base: position 5,237 of record DAIQBH010000150.1, read on the forward strand.
GCAACCCGTAGTTCGCGACGTCCACCGTGAAGCGGCCGCCGTCGGCCGGCATGCCCGGCGGGAAGCCGACCGCCGGCTGCGGCGGGATGCTGTACGCGCCGCCGCCCGGAATCAGCGTGCCGTTCAGGTCGCCGTCGATGAAGCTGTTGAAGACGACGTAGTGGACCTTGCCCCAGAGGTAATCGTCGACGTTCGTCGAGTTGGCGAAGGCCGGCGCGAAGCCGGCGCCCGAGAGGAGATTGAGCGCATCCTGGAGGCTCTTCACGAGGATGACGTCGCGCTCCTGCTCGGCGGTGAGCGCGACGCCCGTGTCGTCGAAGAAGTTGATGCCCGAGGCGCCGACGCCCGTGAACGGCATGCGGGTGAGCAACCGGATGAGACCGCGGACGCCCTCGGTCGTCCCCTGGCGGTAGCCGATGCCGGCCGCGGCGAGCTTCGCATCGAAGGTGCGGTTCATCAGCCGCCCGACGGCGACGTTGTAGAGGGTGGTCGCGACGCTGTCGTTCAGGTCCTGCAACGTCGGAACGCCGGGATCACCCGGCGTGTCGAACCCGGTCGGCGTGTTGTACGTCCACGCGGCGAGGCGCGCGCTCGCGGCGGTGATGCCGCCGTTCACGAGGCTGGAGAGCTCGACCGGCGCACCCATCGCCTGCGCGGCGGTGACGGCGGCGACGAAGTACGGGGCGAGCCGTTTGCCTTCCATCTGGTTCACGTCGGCCTGCATGCGCTCCATGTCGGCCATCGAGATCGTGCCGTCGCCCACCGGCGTGCCGGGCGGCGTCGGGATGAGGTTCAGCTCGCTCTTGATGAGCTCGGTGATGCGCGCCGCCCGGAACTCGTCGTAGCCGGGGCTGAGGTACGGACCGGTGCCGGCGAGCGCCTCGTTCAGCACGTCGTTGTCGGCGGTGTTGCCGATCGGATCGTTGTTCGCGTTCACCCACCAGTGCGCCGGCGGGTTCTCGATCTGTGGGATCTCGGCGAAGGGCACGACCTCGTACGGCACGGCCTGGTCGGCCGGCTGCGGACCGCCGAGCGCCTTCCACTCGTTGCCGCCCGTTCCGTCGCGGATGAGGAACGGCGGATTGCCGTGCAGCGCGCCCGCGTCGAGATCCTCGCGGATCGGGAACTCGCCGCTCGCGAAGTACGCGATGTTGCCGGCCACGTCCGCGTAGCCCCAGTTCTGCGAGCCGAAGTCGAACAGCTGGAGCCCCTGCTTGAACGTCGCGAGGTCGGTCGCCGTGTTCCAGATGTAGAAGGTGTCGAGCTCGCGCGTGGCGTAGTTGCCGGTGAATTTCACGGTGAGCGCCGTCCCCACCTGGTTCGGCAGGAATGCCCACGGCGACGTCGAGTTGAAGTCGAGCGTGATCGTCTGCGGGAAGACGGGGCCGTGGCGCGGGACCACCATGCGCCGCGGCGGCACGAAGTTCGCGAGCAGCTTCGTCGTGTCGAAGATGTTCCGCACCGAGTTGACCGGTACACCCGACGCGACGGCGATCACCGTGCGCTCCAGGCCGCCGAGCGGCTCGTTGCCGTTCTCCATGTTGACCTTCACGAGGACGGGCGCCTGCACCATCGGCTCGGGATTGCCGTCGTACGTGCTGAAGAGGTTGCCCGCGCCGTCGGTGAACACGTCCTCGAGGTACCAGTCCGTGACGTCGGCCGGGTTCGTCGTCGAGCCCCATGCGATGCTCTCGTTGTGGCCCTGCACCACGCCCGGCGCGCCGGCGAAGCCGATGCCGGTCGCGTTCAGGTTGCCGCCGCGATCCTTGGTGTTGACGTGCACCTCGTAGAACGTCGCCGGGCTCCCGAGACCGAGGTGCGGGTCGTTCGCGTAGATCGGGTTGCCGGTGTCGGTGACGGTGCCGTCGACCGCCCACTGGTTCGAGCCCACGGTGCCGCGCGCGCGGATCTCGCGCATGACCGGCTGGTCCATGAGCTGCGCGATGAAGTCGCGCGCCTTCTTGATGGTTTCCTTCTTGGCTTTCGCGATCTGGCGCTTCTGCTCGGGGGTGAAGGTGCGCTTCGCCTTCGACGCGGCCTTCTCGGGTTTGTCGGTCGTCGCCGTTGCCTTCTTGGCGTCCGCGGCGCTGGCGACCATGGTCGCCTTGGGCTCGCGCGAGAGGCCGGTCAGCGGAATCGGCGCGTTGCTCGCGTCCGGCACCGTGAAGGCGTTCTCGGCAGGCTGGACGCGGGCGAGGTCCTGCGCGAAGGCGGTCGTGCCGGTGGGCACCCCGAGACCGTCGGTCACGTCGGCGAGATCATCGGTCGGGCCGTCGTCGAAATCGAACGAGAGCTGGAACGCCTGGAGCTTGCCGAAGGCGACCGAGTCGACCGGCACCCAGGGCGCGATCGAGGTGATCTTGAGGTTGGTGTACTCGGGCGGCAGGTTGCCGGTCGCGTTCGCGAGATTGATGAACTCGTTCACGCCGTCCGCGTACGCCTGGAGGAGGCTCTGCACCGCGGGCGTGAGGGCGTTGAAGGAGTCCGTCGCCGCCTGGCGGAAACCGAGCGATTGGAAGAAGAGGTCCTGGGTGACGTTGCTGATGTTGCCCGGGAACGGCGGGTTCTGCGCCTGGAGCAGCGTGGGGCCGGTCTGGAAGTCCGGGAACCCGAGGAGCTCGGACACCGTGCCGCTCGGAATGCGCCGGAAGACGTCCATCTGGAACATGCGCTCGCGCGCGTGGATGTTGCCGAGCGCGAACGCCGCGTCGTTCTGGTTCGACGCGTAGATGTGGGGCACGCCTTTGGCGTCGCGCACCACGTCGACGGGCGCGCTCAGCTGCGTGAACGTGAGCGTCTGCGCGACCGGCAGATCGGTCACGTCGGCGCGGAGCGGTGCGGCGACGAGGCACGACACGACGAACGCAGCAGCGGCGACGAACGACGGGCGACGGCGACGAAACATGGGGGTCCTCCTGGCTGAACGGTGGAACGAGCTCTCGATTTCGGGCGGCTGGCCGGATGCATCCGGCCGGAAGATCGCGGCATTAGACAGCGGTCTCCGGCCGTACGTCAAGAAAAAAGAAGTAGGGACGGGACCTTGGGGCCTGTCGGTCCTATGGAGAACGCGTGAGCGAAAGCGACGCGGCGGCTGCTACACGCGCTCGATCACGATCGCGGGCGCCATGCCGCCCGCCGCGCACATGGTGACGAGCCCGGTCCCGAGGCCGCGGCGCTCGAGCTCGTCGAGCACGGTTCCGATCAGCATGGAGCCGGTCGCGGCGATCGGGTGCCCGAGAGCGATCGCCCCGCCGTTCACGTTGACCTTCTCCGGATCGAGCTCGAGATCGCGGATGAACTTCCACGCGACGACCGCGAAGGCCTCGTTGACCTCGATCAGGTCGATGTCGCCGAGGGTCATGCCGGCCTTGGCGAGCACCTTCCGAGCGGCCGGGACGGGCTCGTTCAGCATGAGCTCGGGGCTCCCCGCGGCGTTCGCCATGGCGACGACGCGGGCGCGGGGCTTCCAGCCCTGGGCCTTCGCGTAGGCCGGCGACGCCAGGAGAAGCGCGGCCGAGCCGTCCACCACGCCGGACGAGTTGCCGGCGTGGTGGACGTGATTGATCGTGATGTCCGGGTGCGCGCGCCGCACCAGGTCGTCGAACGTCTCGCCGGTCGAGTCGATCGGCATCGCCATGAAGTTCGAGAAGACCGGCGGCAACTTGGCGAGCCCCTCCAGCGTCGTCTGCGGGCGCGGGTACTCGTCCCGATCGAGCGCGAGCGTCCCGTCGTCGTTGTGCACGGGCACGAGGCTCTTCGTGAAGTGCCCGCCCTCGATCGCCCGTGCCGCCCGCCGCTGGCTTTCGAGCGCGAGCCGGTCGACGTCGTCGCGCGTGGCGCCTTCGAGCGTCGCGATGACGTCGGCGCAGACGCCTTGGTGCGGTTGCGGGTGGAGCGCGCGAAGGTGGAGGTTCCCGGCGTCGAGCATGCCCGGCGGGAGCGTCGCGGTGAACGACATCATCTCGACCCCGCCCGCGACCACGCAGTCTTCCATGCCCGACATGAGGCTCGCCGCGGCGAGGTTCACCGCCGTGATTCCGGACCCGCAGAAGCGATCGAGCGTGACGCCGCTCGCCTTGATGCTCCAGCCGGCGTCGAGCGCGGACATGCGGCCGATGCACGCGCCCTGCTTCGCGACCTGTGCGCTGCACCCCCAGATCACGTCGTCGACCTCCTCGGTCCGGAGGCCGTTCCGCTCCTTCAGCGCGCCGAGCACGGCGGCGCCGAGCCGTTGCGGGTGCAGATGCGACAGAGCGCCCTTCCCTTGCTTGCCGATCCCGCGCGGGGTGCGAACGGCGTCGATGATCCAGGCCTCGTTGCTCATGCTCTTTCCTCCGGGCGATGGAGGTAGCCGAGGGTCGGAGATCGAGCAAGCGCGAAGCTGCCGGCGGTGCGCGCGCGGGACGGCGCATTCGGCTCGTCGAACCCATTCATCGACCGCGTAGCCGCTCGCTCGGTCGGGGTATAGGCTCTACGGCGATGCGCCCGGTCGTGAGCGTGGTCGTCGTGTCGGACTATGCGGGGGGCGAGGAACGCTCTTGGAACGACGTCCGCCGGGCGCTCGCGGCGCTCGCCGCGCAGGACACCGAGGAGCCTTTCGAGTGCCTCCTCGTGGAATCCAGCGCCACGGCGGTCACGGTCCCTCCGGACGTCGCGGCGCTCGTTCCGGGACTCCGTGTCGTCACCGATCCGGGAGCTGGATCGTATGCGCTGAAGAACGCCGGCGCGCGGGCGGCCACCGCCGAGCTCGTGGCGATCCTCGACGCGGATTGCACGCCGCGGCCCGATTGGCTCCGCGTCGGGTTGGCCGCGCTCCGCGGCGACCCCGCGGTGGTCGCGGTGAGCGGACGCACGACGTACGCGGGGCGCGGCGTCTCCGAGCGGGCGCTTGCCGTCCTGTCACGCGCGTATCTCGATCCCGGCGCGGCGGGGCCGACGAAGTTCATCTCGAACAACAACGCGATCGTGCGGCGTGCCGACTACCTCGCGCATCCGTTGCCGACCGACGGGGGCCCATTCGCGAGCCGCATCCAGTCCGAAGCGATGCGCCGCCGCGGCGCGCGCTTCCGTTTCGAGCCCGGGATGGTGGTGGTGCACGAGTTCGAGGGCTGGGCGATGGAGCGCGACATCCGCCGCAACATCGGGTACGGCACGATCCGCATCCGGCAGCTCGATCCGAAGATGCCGTGGGCCTGGATGGCGCGTCTCGGGACGGCCTCCATTCCCCTCTTCGTCGCCGCCCGCACGGTCGACAGCTGGTGGGACGCGATCCGCGCGGGGCGGCACTACGGCCTCCGTTGGTACGAGCAGCCGGTCGCGTTCGCGCTGGCGGTGGTCGTCCACGTGCTCGAGATCGCCGGCATGCGTCAGGCGTTCCGCGACGAGCCGATCACCACGACGGCCTATCGCTGATCCGCGTGCGGATCCTGCTGCCCTCGATCGTCGATCCGTGGACGCACGCCGGTGGCGCCGCCGCGGCGACGCGCGGATTGCTCGCCCTGCTGGGCGCGCCGCCCTTCGACGCGACCGCCGACGTCGTCGTGCCTGGGAGCCCGCTGCCGCACGTCGTCCGGCAGCTCCTGGCGCTCGCGCGATCGGTCGGATCTCCCCTCCCGTCCAAGGCGCTCTTCGTCGAGACGGCGGCCTTCCGGCGCCGCCTCCATGCACTCGCCTCGAGCCGCCCCTACGATCTCGTGCTGATCAACGGCAGCGACCTCCTCGGCCCGCACCGGGGGCTCCCGGCCGGCGTGCCGACCGTGCTCTACGTGCACAATCTCGAGCACGAGCTGTACGCCGCGCAGCTCGGCCTGATGCCGCCGCTCGTGCGCGCGTGCTTGCGTCCGGACCTCGCCAAGCTCACGCGCTTCGAGCGCGCCGGGATGCGCGCCGTCGACGGCATCCTGTTCATCTCGACGGACGACCGGGACCGCGCCGTAGCCGACGGCGTCACGACCCCGCATCTCCATCTCCCGCCGCTCTTCGCGTACGCGCCCTCGCCCCGGACGCCGCGGGACCCGACGACACCGATCCGCCTCGGCTTCCTCGCGAACCTCGACTGGTGGCCGAACCGTGTCGGACTGGAGTGGCTCCTCCGCGACGTGCTGCCGCACGTGACCCGCGACGACCTCCGCTTGCATCTCTTCGGCGCCGGCAGCCCGCGTCACGCGCGCGCCGATCGCCGCGTGATCGCGCACGGCTTCGTCACGGACGTGGCCCGCGTCTTCGCGGCGTGCGACGTCATGGTGTGCCCGATCCACACCGGCGCGGGCGTCAACGTGAAGCTCGCCGAGGCGCTCTACAACGGCGTGCCCGTCCTCGGCACCCGCTTCGCGGCACGCGGCCTCCCGATCGCCGACACAGCGGCCGTGCGCCTCGCCGACGATGCGGCCGCGTGGATCGAGATCCTCTCGGGCCGCGCGCTCACGGATCTCGCGGACGAGGCGGCGTCACCCGACACGGCACGGGCGTTCGTCCCGGCCACCCACGCCCCGGCGCTCCGCGCGTTCCTCGCGGCGGTCTCCGCACCCGCCTGATCCATTCGAGGGATCGCTCTCCTTTGCCCCGGATCGTGCACCATCGACCGTTGCCCGCGACAGCCTAGGGCTGACCGCGTCCCTCACGCTCGCGGCCTTTTGCGGTTTCCGGCTGCGGACGTCTCCTCGGTCCCCAAGCGACGCTCGGGCCGGGCGCGATCGTCCGCGGCCGCGGGCTCTACGCGCTACCGACCCTCGCGGCGCCGGCCCGCCCCTACGCGGCGGCGCATAGGTCGCGATACGGAGACGTGCCGAGCCCCACCCTGCGCTCCGGAAGCCGGATGTACAAAGGACACCACGGTTCGCGCGGAGCGCGCACTTGTAGGCGACCCGCATCGCCGTCGAATCTCCCTTCGGCGTCCTCATGGTCGGATCGCTCCGCTCACTGGCGTCGCAGTCACCGGGAAATCCCAGAGCCTCCCGACGCCGAAACCTCCGGCGCGCTCGGGCGCAACGACGGCAGGTGCAGGACGGCGATCGCGATCGTCGCGGCGCAGACGACCGCGAGCGCGCAGCACACGCACACCAGCCACCATCGCGGGTACCGCGGACGACGCCGCCGGCGAACGGCGTCGAGCGCGATCACGCGGCGCGCATCGTTCGGCTCGGGCGGTGGCCGTGCCGGCCCGCGGCGCATGCCGTCCCGGCGCGCGGAGAACGGCACCACGATGTGGCGCGCGGGTGCCCTCGCGTCGTGCCGTTCCGTCGGCGTCGGGAGCCGCGCTCGTCGCGGCGACGATGTCCGGTCGGGTTGCATTCCTGGGAGTCCGGTCGTGCGACGATCGGATGAGCACGATTCACGCCAGCCGTGGGGACCTCCGCGTCACCGGTTGCGGCCGCACGACGCGAGCGATTCCGGGTGCAAACACCGGGACGGCGCGCGATCGCCACACGTCGTTTGTACGCCTTACCGCCGGCTCCGGCCGTCCGGGGTTCGTGAATGGACACCCTCCTCGCACTTTCCCGGAGAGTATGGGGACGACGTACGGTGTCGGCTTGGGCTCCGCGGGCGGATCCTCGATCGGAGGCGGCTTCGGCTCGTTCGGAGCCGTCTCGGGACCCGTGCCGGCCGGTCAGCGGGTCTTCGACGGGTCCTTCCGGACCGCCGCGCGCGCCGCGCGCGGGCCGGGATCGTGGAGCGCCAGCTGGGTGGTACGCTGCTTCGGCGTCGCCGCCTTCGCGCGGTTGGTCGAGCGGCGCGTCGACTTCCGCGACGGTGTCGTGCGCGAGTCCTCGAGCGCCGCCTGCATGCCGCGCGTGTTGCGCTTGGTGTTGCGGGCGGCGGTCGCGCCGTAGCCGGCGCGCCGATCGCTCGCGCTCGTTCCGGGCGCCGCCGTGTCGACGAACACGTCGCGGCGGCGCTTCTCGGGGCGGGCGAGCGCGCGCTCGAGGTTCGCCGGCGCCCGACCGACGCGACGGCCGATGAGGCTGCCCTCGTCGTCGCGGTCGGCGACACCCGCGGCACCGCCCGCTGCCTTTCCTTGCCGCTTTCCGTTCGGCGTCCGCGGCGCGGGCCCGGCGTTCCGAAGCGCCCGGTGGACGGTGCGCCCGACGACGTCCGCCGCGCGACGGAACGCGAGCGCGGCCTCGACCGCCCGTTCCTCCACGACGATGCTCGGCTGTCCACTCACGACGGCTTCGATGCGGCACGCGACGTCGATGCCGCCTTTCGGTCCGTTCACGTCCTCGAAGCGCACGCGCACGCGCGCGACGCGGTCGGCGTGCCCTCCGAGCTTTCGGGCGAGGCGGCGGTGCACATCGTCACGGAGCGCGTCCTCGAGATCGAGGGCCGTGCGAATCGCAATCGGTGTCGTTCGGCTCATGACTCCCGCTTAGCAGCGCGCGCCGCCGTAGGCGCCACCCCGTCCCGCGCGCACACGAACGGCACGCGGAGTCAGTACCGGAGCTTCCAGAACACGTCGATCGCGCTCCGGCCGAGCGTGTCGGTCGAGGTTTCGATCGTCCAGCGCGGGGTGAAGAAGTACTGGATGCGCAGCTCCTCGACCGCCTCGCCGAAACGGTGCGACAGGCTCACGAACACGTCGCGCGCGACGTACTTGCCGGCGGAGATCTCGGCTTCCTCCAGCGAGCCGCCGCCCGAGAACTCGAGCGTGTCGACGCCGAGCGCCTTCGCAACCGATTGCCGGAGCTCCGAGGCGGCGTAGCCGGCCGCGACGCCGAGCGCCTGCTCGCGAAGCCCCGCCGACTCGCCGCTCGAGAGCTCGCTCGCGGGCTTGCCGAACACGATGACCGACAGGATGTCGGCCTGCGAGAGCGGCGGATCGCTCTCGAGCGTGAGCGTCGGCTTCGCGAGGGTGCCGCCGATCACGACGCGCGCCGTGTACTCCCCGGCACGGTGGCTCGCGACGAGGCGGAGGTTCGGGTTCAGGCCGGCGCCGGTGAACGTCACCTCGCCCTCGGTCACGTCGAAGTTCTTGCCCTGGAAGCTGAACCACCCGCGCACGACGTTGATGTCGCCGGAGAGCTGGAGCTCCCCGCCCGGCTTCTTCCACGCGGTGATCCAGCCCCGGAGCTCGATCTCGGCGTCCGAGCGCCGGATCCAGGCGTTCCGCGGCACCTGGAGCTGGATCGTGAGCGCGAGGTTCTCGAAAACGTCGGGTGCGGGGGGCGCTTCCTTCCCCGGCTCGTCGCCCGCGGCGGCGGGCTCCGTCGCCGCCGCCGGCCGCATCACCGGCGGCGCGTGCGGGCCGATGATTTCGATCGTAGGGTCCGGCGGTTGCACCTGGCCGGGCAGCGTCTCCGGAATCCGCAAGGCCAGCACGTCGGTCTCGAGCGATCCTTCGACGACCGGCGCGGCGAGCGTCCCGCTCGCCCACAGCCACCCGCTCGCGACCCCGCGGCCATACTGGTTGCCGAACAGCGGGAAGCGCGCGAGCTCGATGCGGACGTCGAGCTCCGGACCTCCCGCGCCGAGCCGCGCGCTGCCGCTGCCGTCGTAGTTTCGGACGTGCTCGTAGCCCAGCAGGTGGGTCAGGGCGAAC
>DAIQBH010000151.1:0-14709 GCA_036781285.1 Thermodesulfobacteriota bacterium
CGCTTATGCAAGCGTTCGGCCTCGAGTGCGTCGGCATCTTCCCCGTGCCGAGCGTGATCGAGCGTGACGTGTGCCGTCAGTCGGGCGTGCACGTCGTCGGCCGGCTGCCCGACGTGCGCGAGCGCTTCTACGCGATCTCGGCTGAGCGCCGCCTCAAGCACCCGGCGGTCGTCGCGATCTCGTCCGCGGCGCGCACCGACCTGTTCCGCTGACGTACGCCGCTGGTCAGGTCGTCAGCCGCAACAGCCGGTCCGCGCCGAGCATGCGTGTCCGGATCGCGATGTCGAGCGGACAGTGGGCCTCGCAGGGCGCCGGACAGCCGAGGCAGCGATCGGCCTTGTGGTCGAGCGCGGCGTAGAGCCGCATGCCTTCCTTCTCGCGGCCGTAGTCCTCGAAATACATGCGGTAGCGGAGGACGTCGTTGATCGCGATGCGCTCCGGGCAAGAGTCGAGGCATTCGCCGCAATGCGGCTGGCAGTACGTGCCGGCGATGCGGCCGTCGTAGCGCTCGAGGACGGCGAGGTCGTGCTGGTCGAGCTTCCCGCCGGATGCGTAGAGGTACTCGTCGACGTGCTCGGGCTTCGAGAACGATACGACGAGGCAGCTCACGTCGCGGTTCGAGAGCACCCAGCGGAAGGCGGCCTGCGCATACGACGCGGCGTCGGTCCGGAAGTCGGTGAGGTTCTGGTGGCGCGCCCCCTTCAGCGTCTTCATCGCGACGATGCCGACGTCCTGCTCGGCGGCCTCGTGGATGATCGTGTCGAGGTCGCCCCAGATGCCGTGATGGTACGCGAGCATCATGACGTCGAAGCGCTTCGACGCGATCGCCGTCCGGGCGACGAGCTCGAGGTCGGGCGTGTGCGTCGAAACGCCGAGGAAGCGGACCTTGCCTTGCTCCTTCAGCCGGTCGAACGCCTCGTGCACGTTCGGATCGAGGAGGCGCTCGACCTCGTCGCACGAGTGGATGTGGACGAGGTCGACGTGATCGGTCTGGAGGCGACGCAGGCTGCCCTCGACGGCTTCCATGTACGCCGAGACAGGTGACCCGGCGGGCAAATGGCCCTCCGGCGTGCAGAATTTGGTCGCGACGAACATCGCGTCGCGGTGGCCCTTCATCGCGCGGCCCATCGCCTGCTCGGAGCCGGCGCCGGAGTAATCGGGGGCGGTGTCGAAATAGGTGACGCCGCGCTCCATCGCGTCGCGTGCGATGGCTTCGCCGTTCTCACCCGAGATGGCGCCGGTGCCGAGCGCGACGTCCGAGACGGTTGCGCCCGTCCTGCCGAGTCGGCGATACGCCCTGACGCGCGCGCCCTGCCAGGCGGGCAGCACGCGCGGTGCGGTCTTCTCGACCTGGGCGCGGAAGATCTCGTCGGCGGGATGCTTCCAGCGGGTGATCGTCCGGGCGGCGCCGAGCCCGCCGACGGCGACGGCGCCGACGACCGCGGCCGTACCGGCGACGCCGGTCGCGAGCACCTGCCGGCGCTTCAGCGCCGCCGCGCGCGCCGCCTCGTCGAGCCCGCGCACGCGCCGCGCGATCACGGCCGCGCGGAGCGCCCGGTACGTCAGGATGGCCGTCGGCAAGAGCACGGCCGCCGTGATCGCGAGGCCCGTCCACGTGATGCCTGCCGGATCGATGCCGATCAGGCGGCTCGCGAAGTGCGCCGCGACCAGGCGCCACGACAGCAACGCCGAGACGATCCAAAGCGCGGTGAGGAGCAGCGGGTGCTGTGAGAAGGGACGCGCCGCTTCAGCCGACGACGTGGGCGTGGGCATGGCGCTGCTGTACCGCAGCGGCCCAGCCCGCGCCACTCGGACCGCTCACGCCGCCGCGGCCGCCCCGCGAATCACCGCCAGCGCCGCTCGCATCTCGTCGATCGACACGCCGATGCCGTCGCAGAGCGACGCGAGGTCGATGAAGAAGATCTCGCGCCCGAGCCGGTCGTCGACGAAGTCGTAGGCGCTCGCGAACGCGATCTCGGCCGTGCGGTTCGTCGGCGCGAGGTGCAGGAACGGACCCGCGAGCGTCATCCGTGCGGTACCCCAGCAGGCGGCGGTCGCGGGCCCGAACGTCACGCCGTCGACGCGGACGCCGTAATCGGGGAACGCCTGGAAGAACGCGCCCAGGTTGACGATCGTCTCCTCGCGGTTCCGCGACGCGATCCCGAAAGCCGGCGTGTCGAGGACGAAGCTTTCCGCGCAGACCGCCATCGCGCCCGCGATGTCGGCGCGGCTCTTGGCGCGGGCGTAGCTCTCGACGAGCGAACGCATGCGGCCGACCGGCATCGGCTCGGTGGGCGCCGGCTTCAGCCCCGCGGCGTGCTTCGCGAGGTAGCGCTCGACGGTCGCGCCGACCTCATCCGACACGTGCTCCTCGATGCGCGTGATGACGCCGTCCCGGTGCCAGGTGCCGTGGCGGCCCTCGACGACGAGGTCGGGAAGGCCCGCGCGTCGGAGCGTGAGCCGCCAGTCCATCCAGACGACACCGTCGCGCTCCTCCGGTCCCGCGAGCACCTCGGGGATGCGGAGGTCGAAGCGGCGATCCATGTCGTCGACGTTGCGCTTCAGGTTCGCGAGCACTTCGTCGCGGCCGACCGAGTGGTACGCAAGGATGCCCCCGCCGAGGACCTCGCGCTCGGCGTCCGGCGCGAAGTGCTCGACGAGCCGGCTCCAGTCGTCGTCGGCGAACGTGGATTCGAAAGCCAGGGCGTAGGCGGCGAGCTGCTCGACGTGGTTCGACATCGAAGACTCCTTTTCGTTCGGTCCCGGTCAGTGCGCGCGGCGGAGCGGCGTCGCGGGGGCGGCGGTCGTGAGGAAATCGCCGAGGGCGCGGAGCACGAGGTCCGGCTGCTCCTCGTGCGGCAGCAGCGCGGCGTTCGGGATGGAAGCGAACGCCGGCGGCGTCGGGAACTGCGCGGCCATCTCACGCGCGAGCGCGATCGGAAACGTCGGATCCTCGGTTCCCCACACGAGCTGCACGGGCATGCGCAGGCGCGCATGGATCTCCCGGAGCCCGTCGACGACGTCCCATCCGATGCCGCGCAGGTACCGGAGCGATCCCTCCATGCGGCGCGACGACGCGAGCAGTGGAGCCACGAAGTGGTCGTAGAAGTCGCCCTCGATGAGATCGCGGTTCACGAAGCAGCCGCCGAAGCCCATCGGCGTTCGGCGGAACCAGCGCTGCCGCAGCAGCAGGCTGAAATTGAGCGAGGCGCCGGGCAGCGCCGCGAGATGCCGGTAGAGCGGGATCCACGGCGGCCGGTGTCCCGGCATCTCGGTGTTGATGAGGGCGAGGCGGCGAACGCGCGGGCCGTCGGCGTCGGCGAGGCAGCGCGCGACCGTCGCGCCGGTGTCGTGCGCGACCAGATCGTATTCGTCGAGGCCGAGCTCATCGACCCAGGCGCGGAGCACGCGGGCGTGGCCGTGGAAGCCGAAGTCGGTGTCGGCGCGCCACTCGGTGCGGCCGAGACCCGGAAGGTCGGGCAGGTAGCAGGTGAAACGCTTCGAAAGCTCGGGCACGAGCTTCCGCCAGGTCGCGCCGTGCGTCGGGTAGCCGTGCACCAAAACGAGCGCGGGTCCTTGCCCGGCCACGCGATATGCGAGCCGTGCCCCGGTGCCGTCGAACCAGCGGATGTCTTCGCTTGCCATGGGCGACCTCCCTCGAGGGCAACCCTAGGCGTCGAGGTGGCCTTTTCAAATGACCACTTGTGGCGAAGCGTGTGGGGCCAATTTCAGCGCAGCATCAGGATTCGCCGGCGCACGTGACCGGCTGCGCGCCGAGCACGGCGGTCAAGACCGCCGGCGAGAGCTCCACCAGGAAGCCGCGCCGCCCGCCGTTGATGAGGATGGCCGGGAGCTCGAGGATCGACGCCTCCACGTAGACCGGCAAGCGCTTCCGCGTCCCGAACGGCGACGTCCCGCCGACCTGATACCCGCTGTGGCGTTCGGCGACGGCCGGCGCGCACGGCTGCACCCGCTTCACGCAGATCGCGCGCGCCAGGCTCTTGGTCGAGACGCTGCGGTCGCCGTGCATCAGCACGATCAACGGCCGCGCGCTCTCGTCTTCCATCACCAGGGTCTTCACGACCCGGTGCTCGTCCACGCCGAGCTGGCGCGCCGACTCCGCTGTGCCGCCGTGATCGACGTAGTCGTAGACGTGCTCGGTGAACTCCACGTGCTCGCGCTTTAGCCACGTCGTCGCCGGCGTCTCGGATACGTGCCGTGTCTTGCTCATTTCAGCCCGATCCTGGCCCGGATCGCGTCCGGCGCCACGCCGCTCGCGCGGAGCGATCGGAGGGTCACGGCGGCGTCGCGTTTCGCGAACCGGCGTCCTGCGGCGTCCGTGATCAGCCGATGGTGGCGATAGGCCGACGTCGGCAGGTCGAGCAGTGCTTGCAGCAATCGATGCAGCGGCGTCGCGAACGCCAGGTCGGCGCCGCGGATCACGACGGTCACGCCCTGGAGCGCGTCGTCGTGGACGACCGCGAGGTGGTAGCTCGCGGGAACGTCCTTGCGGGCGAGGACGACGTCGCCGATCTCCATGCGAAGTCTTGCCCCATCGACCTTCGTCTCCACCTCCGATTCGCTGAACGTCAGCGGGCCGGCGGCCGCGAGCGCGGCCTCGAGGTCGAGCCGGCGCGCGAACGGCCGGCCGCTCGCGACGCGCGCCGCGCGCTCGGCCGCCGGACGGGATCGGCACGTCCCGGGATAGATCGCGCCCTCGGGTCCGTGCGGCGCCGTCAGCGCCGACTCGATCTCGCGCCGGGTGCAGAAGCAGGGATAGAGGAGGCCGCGGGCGTCCAGCCGCGCGAGCGTCGCCGCGTACTCGTCGAAGTGCTCCGACTGTCGCCGCACCGGGGTCTCCCATGCGATCCCGAGCCAGGCGAGATCCTCGTAGATCGCGTCCTCGAGCTCGGGGCGCGACCGGCCGGTGTCGATGTCCTCGATGCGGAGCAAGAAGCGGCCGCCGGCGGTGCGCGCGGCGTCGAACGCGGTCAACGCCGAGAACGCGTGGCCGAGATGGAGGAAGCCGTTCGGACTCGGCGCGAAGCGGGTGACGAAGGGACCGCGGTCGCTCACGGACGGCTCGCGCGCGGCTCCGCCTTCCGCTTCGCGTGCCACGGGATGCCGACCTCGCGGCACTTGCGGCGGAAGTCGGAATCGTGCGCGATCGGGCGTCCGTTCTCGTGCTGCCACTGGTGCACCATCTCGTGGACCAGGGTTTCGACGACGCTCGCCCAACCGTCCCGCCGCGCGTGCCGGCGGGCGATCGCGATCTCCGGCTCGGAGCGGAGGCCGGGCGAGTAGTGGCCCAGTCGCGAGCGCATGCGCCGCGACACGCGGATCGCGACCGTGCGCAGCGCGCCACCGAAGCGCGCGGCGTTGAGCTCGCCGTGGGCGGCGCGGAGCTTCTCGACGAGGCGGGCGTCGTCCGGCTGCGACGCCGGCAACCGGCGCGGCCGCGCGTCGTCGCCGGCCGTCCGCGGCGTCTCGAAGGTCCGCAGGACGCGCCGGGCCTCGCGACGAACCGCGCCGCGGCCGTTCACGAACCCGACGACCGCGCGCAACATCTCGGGCGACGCGTCGACGAACGCGCGGTGCACGCGGAGCGCGGTGCCCGAGTAGGAAACCATCGTCGCGCGGTTGTTCGTGAGGGTGCAACGCTCGATGCGGCGAAGCCCGAGCGCACGGAGACGCTCGAGGAATGCCGCGGTTGGATCCGCAGGCGCCGGCGCTCGCGTTTCGCGCGGCGGCAACGCGAGCTCCAGCTGCCCCGTCGGCGCGTGGCGCCACCACCGTTCGAGGGCCCGCATCATGGCTAGCCGGCGAGGGGGTTGGACGTGGCGAGCGACGGAAACCGTCCGAAATCGCGATCGACGGTCCACAGCTCGCGCACGCCATGTGCCAGACACAGCGCGGCGATGCGCGCGTCGTGCACCCGCGGGCCGAGAACGCGACCTTCGAGCACCAACGTCCGGAGAAGGCCCCACTGCTCGCCGGTCTCGGCGAGAAGCACGACGCTCGGCGACTCCATCCACGCCTCGACTTGCGCGATGGCCTGGTCGAGCGTCGAGGGCGGATCGTAGATTCGGGGATGGGTCACGATCGACAGGAACTCGTGAACGCACGGCCACGGGAGGGCCCACGCTGGTCGGCCCTCCGCGAGCTCGCGCACTCGAGTGGCGGCGCGATCGTGCCACTCGCTATCGGAGCGGTGTGCATAGACGAGCACGTTCGTGTCGACGGCGATCATCCTCCGCGACCTTCGTACGCCGATTCGCGGATACGCTCCCACCCGCCGGCCGCGATGTTCGGCTGGAGCCCCCGACCTCCGACGGACGCGTCACGCAGGCGAAACTCCCCTGGATCCCGGCGGAGCTTCAGCACCTCCCTGAGACCGGCCTCGACGAGCGCCCGCAGCGTCGTCTTCTCGCGCGCTGCCACCTTGCGGGCCTCGCGGGCGAGACTGTCGGATATCTCGATGGTGGTCTTCATACGGGTACCCGTATCACTCGGCCCGTACGGCCGGCAACCTATCGGATCTGTTTTCGGAAGAAGATGGTGGCGAGGCCGAGAATCACCACGCCGTAGACGGCGAGGATGATCGCCTCGTCCTTGAGCTCCGCCCACCCCGCACCCTTCAGGAAGATCCCGCGCGACACGCCGATGTAGTACCGCAGCGGGATCACATACGTCATCTTCTGCACGATCTCCGGCATGCTCGAGATCGGGAACATGAAGCCCGAGAAGAACATGCTCGGGAGCAGCACGAACTGGCCCGCCAGGGAAGCCTGCTGCTGGGTGTTCGAGATCGCCGACACCACGAGGCCCATGCCGAGGCAGGTGACGATGAAGAGCCCGGTCAGCGCGAGCAGCAACGGCAGGCTTCCGACGATCGACACCTGGAACCAGAACGTCCCGACGAGGATCACGATCGCGACGTTCGCGTAGCCGAGCCCGATGAACGGGATCGCCTTTCCGAGGATGAGCTCGAAGGCGCGAACCGGGGTCACGATGAGCTGCTCCATCGTGCCGTGCTCCTTCTCGCGGACGATCGCCATGGCCGTGAGGATCACGAGCGACTCCATGAGCAGCACGCAGATGATCGCCGGCACCATGAAGTTGACGCTCCGGAGCTCGGGGTTGAACCAGGCGCGCGGCTCGACTGCGACGACGGGATGGCGCGCGGTCGCGACCGGCATGCCCGGCGCGCGGTCGACCATCTGGACGTCGACCGCCTGGCCGAGCGTGATCTGCTCGAGATACCCGAGGGCGATCGTCGCGGTGTTGGAGTTGCTGCCGTCGACGGCGGCCATCACCTGCACGGGCCGGCCGCGGCGGAGCTGCTCGGCGAAGTCCGGCGGGATCGCGAGCACGACCTTGGCGTCGCCGCGGTCGAGCAGCCGATCGGTGTCGTCGACGCCGTCGCAGCGCGCGGCGATCCGGAAGTAGCCGCTCTCGGTCAGCTGGTCGACGTACGCCCGGCTCTCCGCCGAGTGGCTGTAGTCGCAGACCGCGAGCGCGACGTCGTCGACCTCGGTCGAGACGACGTACCCGAAGATGAAGAGCTCGAGGATCGGCATCAGCAGCACGATCCCGATCATCCGCCGGTCGCGGCGGATCTGGATCACCTCCTTCCAGAAGATCTGGAAGGTGCGAGCGAGCGAGGCGCGAAACCCCGTCATTCGAGGCGATCCTGGAAGCGCGCTGCGCTGAAGCCGACGATCGCGGTCGCGAAGATCACGAGGAGGATCGCTTCCGGCCACAAGACCTCGAGTCCTACTCCCTTGAGATAGATGCCGCGGATCGCCGTCACGAAGTAGCGGGCCGGAAACACGTAGGACACGGCGCGCACGGGCGCCGGGAGATCCTCGAGCGGGAAGACGAAGCCGGAGAGCATGATCGACGGCAAGAGCGACAGGAAGATCGCGGCGAGCATCGCGTTCTGCATGGTGTCGGCGATCGTCGAGACGAAGACGCCGACCCCGAGCGCGCAGAAGATGTAGAGCAGGGCGAACAGCCCGAGCTGCACGATGCTGCCCTTGATGGGAACGCCGAAAAGCACGTACCCGGCGACGATGATGATCGCGACGTCGATGAGCGCGATCACGAGGTAGGGCGCAATCTTCCCGATCATCATCTCGAGCGGGCGGATCGGCGACACCAGGATCTGCTCGATCGTGCCGCGCTCCTTCTCCTTGACGATCGAGAGCGACGTCAGGATGGCGCCGACGATCATCATGATCACGGCCATGACGCCCGGTACGATGAAGTTCACGCTCTTGAGCTCGGGGTTGTACCAGACGCGGCTCGCGATCGTGATCGGCGGCCCGGTGGCGAGCGTCGCGCGACCCTTCTGGCGGGTGCTCGTGAACTGATTGACGATCGCGAGCGCGTAGCCCTGCGCGATCGTTGCCGTGTTGGAGTCCGAGCCGTCGATGAGCACCTGCACGGCGGTCGGCTCGACGTTTCTGAGGCGGTCGGAGAAATCGCGCGGGATGACGATCGCGGCCCGTACCGAGTCGTCCATCAGGTCGCGGTCGACCTCGGACTCGTCGCGCGCGAAACGGATCACCGTGAAGTAGCCGGACCGCCGCATCTGCTCCGTCAGGTCCCGGCTCTCGCTGCTCTCGCTGTAGTCGAGGATCGTGATCGGGACGTTGTCGACGTCGTAGCGGATGCCGTAGCCGTACATCATGAGCATGCTGATCGGCCACAGCATGGTGAGCGCGAGACTCCGCGGATCGCGCAGCACGTCGATGAACTCGCGCCGCAGGATCGCGCGGATGGTGCGGAGCGATTGCCGGAAGCCGCGACCCTTCATGTCGCGCTCGCTTTCGGCGCGGCCGCGCGACCGTCGCCGGCCGTCGCTTCGATGTGACCTTCGATGATCGCGACGAACGCGTCCTCGAGCGACGGCTCGATGCGGTCGAGGCGCCGGAGCGGCAGGCCGCGGGCCGCGAGCAGCTCGGCAATGGCGCGCTTCGCGGCCTCCTCGTCGACGACCGTCGCGTGGAGCGCGTTCCCGAACAGCGCGACGCTCTCGATCGCGGGCGCGTGCTTCAACGCGTCGTAGGCGCCCATGAGATCGTCGCTCTCGAGCTCGAGGAGCGCGTTCCGGATGTGCTCGCGCTTCAACTGAGACGGGGTGCCCGCGGCGACGACCTTGCCGGCGTAGATGAGGGCCAATTCGTCGCAGTGCTCCGCCTCGTCCATGTAGTGCGTCGTGACGAAGACCGTGATGCCCTGCTCGGCGAGGTCGCCGATCATCTCCCAGAAGCGCCGCCGCGATGCCGGATCGACGCCCGAGGTGGGCTCGTCGAGGAAGAGGATCGGCGGCTCGTGCAGCACGGCGCAGCCGAGCGCCAGACGCTGGCGCCAGCCGCCGGCGAGCGCGGACGTCAGGGTGTCCGCGCGGCCTTCGAGGCCGGCCATGTGCAGCGCCCACGCGATGCGTTCCGTGAGCCGCGCGCCTTGGACGCCGTAGATGCCGGCGAAGAAGCGCAGGTTCTCTTCGACGGTGAGATCCTCGTAGAGCGAGAACTTCTGGGACATGTAGCCGATACTCGCTTTGACGCGCTCCGGCTCGCGGGCGACGTCGAAGCCGCCGACACGCGCCTCGCCGCCGGTCGGCCGCAGGATGCCGCACAGCATCTTGATGGTCGTCGACTTTCCGGCACCGTTCGGGCCGAGGAAGCCGAAGATCCGACCGACGGGTACGCTGAGATCGATGTGATCCACGGCGACGAACGTGCCGAAGGCGCGCGTGAGGCCCCGCGTCTCGACGGCGAGGGCGGTGGAATCGCCGGCGACGCGGGTGCTCACGCGGCCCCGTCCTGGCGCGTGTACGCGAGGAAGACGTCCTCCAGCGACGGTGGCACGATCCGCCACTGGTCGACGGCGACGCCGGCCGCGCGGACCCGTCCGACCACGGTCTCGGCGTCGAGCCCGGCGCGCGCGAGCGTCAGGTGGATGCGGTCGCCGAAAAGCGCCGTGCTCTCGAAACCGGGCAGGTGGCGCAGCGTACGCTCGGCCGCACGCGGGTTCGCGCAGTGGAGATCGAGGACGGCGACGCCGAGATTGGCCTTCAGCTCCGCGGGCGGGCCGCACGCGATCATCGTGCCGTCCTGGACGAACCCGACGCGGCCGCAACGTTCGGCCTCGTCCATGTAGGGCGTCGAGAGCAGGATCGTCGAGCCTTCCTGGAGGAGGTCGTAGAGGATCAGCCAGAAGTCGCGCCGCGAGAGCGGGTCGACGCCGATCGTCGGCTCGTCGAGGAGGAGAATTTTCGGCTGATGAATGAGGCACGCTGCGAGCGCGAGCTTCTGTTTCATGCCGCCCGAGAGGTCCTTCGCGAGCCGCTTCTGGAACGGTCCGAGGCGGCTGAAGTCGAGCAGGCGCTGGATGCGCTGGCGGCGCGCCGCCGGCTCCACCCCCCACACCTCGGCGACGTAGAGCAGGTTCTCGAGCACCGAGAGGGTCCCCGAGAGGCTGAAGCGCTGGGACATGTAGCCGATCCGGCGCTTCACCCCGGCGGGGTCCTCGGTCACGTCGACGCCGTCCACCTCGGCCGTGCCGCCGTCGGGGCGGAGCAGGCAGGCGAGCAGGCGGAGGAACGTCGTCTTGCCGGCGCCGTCGGGCCCGACGAGCCCGAAGAGCTCGCCCGGGCGGACCTCGAAGCTCAGATCGCGAAGCGCCTCGACGCTGCCGTAGCGCTTCGCGATACCGGCGGCGCGGATGGCAGGCGGCTTGCCGTCCACCATGGGCTGCTCAATCGGCGGCGGAGGCCGTCGCGACCGGTTGATCGAGCGGCAACACCGTGTCGGCCGGCATGCCGGGCTTCAGCGCCTCGTCGCGCGACTCGACCTCGACCTTCACGCGGTAGACGAGTTTCACGCGCTCGTCCGGCGTCTGGATGTTCTTCGGCGTGAACTCGGCACGCTCGGCGATGAACGTGACCTTTCCGGGGAACGGCGCGTCCGGATACGAGTCGACCGTCACCTGCGCCGTCATGCCGAGCCGCACTTTCCCGAGGTCGCGCTCGCCGACGTACACGTTGACCCACGGCCGGCTCAGGTCCCCGAGGGTCACGATCGGCGTGCCGGGCTCGACGATCTCGCCGGGCTCGCGGCTCTTGCTGAGCACGCGTCCCGCGGCCGGCGCGAAGAGCTGGCAGCGGGCGAGGTCGAGCTCGGCGAGCTCGAAGTCTGCGCTCGCGCGCTGGAGCTCGGCGCGGGCGGCCTCGATTTCCTCGGTGCGAAAGCCCTCGCGCAGCTGCGCGAGCTGCGCGCGTGCTTGATCCTGGCGCGCGCGGGAGGCCGCGAGCAGATTCTCGAGGCGGTCGCGCTCGCCCTGCGCGACGATGCCTTCGGCGTGGAGGCGAACGATGCGGGCGTGCTCGCGGGTCTGCATCGCGAGCTCGGCGTCGGCCGCTTCCTGCGCGGCGAGGGCGCGGCCGATCTCTTGCTCGCGCGCGCCCTTGGTCATCATGCGATAGCGCGCGTCGGCGCCGGCCTTGTCGGCGGCCGCGCGTGCGACGCGCAGCCGATACTCGCGGTCGTCGAGCTTCCCGACCGGCTCGCCCTTGTCGACCATGGCGCCCTCGTCGACCGAGCGCTCGATCATGCGGCCGCGCACTTCGAAGGCGACGTCGACTTGTGTGACCTCGATGATGCCCGAGCCGCGAATGGCGTCGGCCTCACGTTCGTGCACCACCCACCAGCGGCCGCCGAGGAAGATCCCGGCCACGAGGGCGACGGCGGCGATTCCGATCAGGACCGGACGGGGCATGCGCGGATCAATCAATCACTTTGCGATCGTGATGCTAGGCCCGTTGGCGGCGGGCTTCACGACCGTCATCTGAAACAGCTGGTAGAGCAGTACGAAGGCCTTCTTGTTCCATTGATAGCCGCTCTCGGGGGCGAGCGTGTAGTAGTGGCCGCGATAGCGTACGGCGCGGTCAGTGCCCGCCGGCTTCCGCGACGCCTCGACGAGCCGCAGCGTGAAGGCGGGATTGTCCCGCACGGTCGGCGTCCGCGAGTGTGCGGCGACGTCGTACTCCGGGTCCTCGCCGAGCGCGTGCCCGAGGAAGTCGATCATGTTGGCGAAGCTCCGGAGGCGGAACTTGCCGTGGAGCGGGAACTCGCCGCCCGGGAAGCCGGAGCGGATGTCGAGCACGAGCTCGTCGTCGAGGTTGCGCTCGGCTTCCTCGTGGAGGCGCCGGCGCTCGTCGTTCGTCAGGACCTCGGGATCGTAGTTGGTGACGACGATGCGGCCGATCGTCCGCTTGTTCACCGTATACGCGCCATTCACCTCGCGCTTCACCGAGAACTGCTTCTCGAGCGACTGGAGCACCTCGGGCGTCACGCTCTCGCCCGGGACGGTCCAGGTGTCGAGGAAGATGAGCGGCTCGGCGTAGAGCGCGCCGGCGTCCTGGATCGACGACAAGTGCAGCGCCACGCGCCGGAAGGTCGAGTAGCCGTCGCGGTCCGCCGGGCGATTTGCATAGGTCACCTTCGTGCCGTTCGCGTCGGTGCGGAACTCGCCGGCCATCATGCGCAGCACGAGGTCGACGTCGGCGCCCTGGCGGAGCAGCAGCGTGAGGGTACTCTCGGGAAACGGCGTCAGCAGGCGGCGCGTGAACTCCTCGCCTTCGACCGGGATGATGCTGAAGGTCGGGTTGTCGGACCAGCTGCCGCCGAAGATCGGCGAGAGGTTGTTGACGCCGCCGTCGAGGCCGCCGAGCGGCGGGGTCGCGCCGGCGGTCAGCTCGAGCGTGTAGGTCGCGGCGATGTTCGACAGCGCCGTGAAGTGCAGCGGCTCGTCGTGGCGCGCCCGCGCGATGTTCAGCAGGAGCTGGCGGCAGACGGCCTCCGTCGCCAGCGCGTCGTAGGCCATGACGCTTCGGTGGAGCTGGAGTGCGGGCAGGCAGCCGGCGCACGCGAGCGCGACGCAAACGAGCGTGCCCGTGAGCCACGAGGCCGTTCGTCTCGAACGGCGATTCGGGACGGTGGTCGAACGGAACACGCGCCACGCCGTGTATCCCGGCGGCGCGCGTCTTTCAAAAGCCCCGCTCGAGGCGTTCTTGGCGGAGAGGGCGCCGATCGTCTAAACACTGCCGATGCCCGACTTCCGCTTCCAGGAGATGTTCCCGCACGGTCACGACTCGACTCCCTACCGCAAGCTCGCAGGCAACTGGGTAGGCACCGACACGTTCCGCGGGGAGCGCGTGCTCACGATCGACGCGGCGGCGCTCACGCAGCTCGCGTTCGAGGCCGTGCGCGACGTTTCGCACCTGTTCCGTCCCGGCCACCTCGCGCAGCTGAAGAAGATCCTGGAAGACCCGGAAGCCTCGACGAACGACCGCTTCGTCGCGCTCAACATGCTGCGGAATGCGTGCGTGTCGGCCGGCATGGTGCTGCCGTCGTGCCAGGACACGGGTACCGCGATCGTGATCGGCAAGAAGGGCCAGCGCGTCTGGACGAGCGCGGACGACGACGCCGCCCTCGCGCGCGGCATCTTCGACGTCTACCAGCAGACCAATCTCCGCTACTCGCAGATGGCACCGATCACGACGTTCGAAGAGAAGAACACCGGCACGAACTTACCCGCGCAGCTCGAGCTCTATGCGACGTCGGGTGACGAGTACCGTTTCCTCTTCGTCACCAAGGGCGGCGGCTCGGCGAACAAGTCGTTCCTCTACCAGGAGACCGCGGCGATCCTGAATCGCGAGCGCCTGCTGCCGTTCCTGGAGTCGAAGGTGAAGACGCTCGGCACGGCGGCGTGTCCGCCGTATCACCTCGCGATCGTCATCGGCGGAACTTCCGCCGAGGTCACGATGAAAACGGTGAAGCTCGCGTCGTGCCGCGACCTCGACGACCTACCGACCAAGGGCGACGTCACCGGCCACGCCATCCGCGATCCCGAGCTCGAAGACGAGATCTGGAAGATGACCCAGCGCCTCGAAATCGGCGCGCAGTTCGGCGGCAAGTACTTCTGCCACGACGTGCGCGTCATCCGCCTCCCGCGCCACGGCGCGAGCCTGCCGATCGGGATCGGCGTCTCGTGCTCGGCCGACCGGCAGGCGAAGGCCAAGATCACGAGCGAGGGCGTGTTCCTCGAGCAACTCGAGACCAATCCCGCGCAGTTCCTTCCCGAGATCGACGAGGCCAAGCTCTCGGGCGACGTCGTGAAGGTCGACCTCTCGAAGCCGATGAGCGAGATCCGCGCGACCCTCTCGAAATACCCGATCAAGACCCGGCTCGCGCTCAGCGGCACGATGATCGTCGCCCGCGACCTCGCGCACGCGAAGCTCCGCGAGCGCATCGAGCGCGGCGAGGGCCTCCCCCAGTACGTGAAGGACCACCCGATCTACTACGCGGGTCCGGCGAAGACGCCCGCCGGCATGCCGTCGGGCTCGTTCGGCCCGACGACCGCCGGCCGCATGGACGCGTACGTCGACCAGTTCATGCAGCACGGCGGGAGCTTCGTGACGCTCGCGAAGGGCAACCGCTCCCAGCAGGTCGCCGACGCCTGCAAGAAGCACGGCGGCTTCTACCTCGGCTCGATCGGCGGCCCCGCCGCCATCCTCGCCCGCGACAACATCCGCAAGGTCGAGGTGCTGGAGTACCCCGAGCTCGGCATGGAAGCCGTCTGGAAGATCGAGGTCGAGGACTTCCCCGCGTTCATCGTGGTCGACGACAAGGGCAACGA
>DAIQBH010000152.1:0-14684 GCA_036781285.1 Thermodesulfobacteriota bacterium
GTGGGCGCGGTCAGCTCGCGCCGGATCACGAGTCCGAGCTCGATCTCGTAGTCGAGGAACCGGACCCGGCGTGGTCGCACGACGTCGCTGTCGCCGGGCACGATGCAGCTCGAAGCTTTCCTGAAGACCATGTTGAAGGTCTTGGCATCGGGATCGACGCCGGACTCGATCATGTGCTGGCGATAGTTGGCGCCGAGGCACACGAACTGCTGGTTCCGCGTCACCGGTGACAGGATGGTCACGGCGGCGAGATCGAGGTCGCCCGGCGCGAGCACGGGAGGGTGGATCGCGACGTGCCGCACGAAGTCGCCGGTCGTCGGGAACTCGCCGACGATCGGGCTCACCCGGCCGTCGCGGACGATCCCCCAGGCGACGCGCTCGGCGTGTGAGAAGCGGACGACGGTGTACGCCATCCGCTCAGAACCGCAGCATGTCGAACGGGCTCGCGCCCTCGGGCAAGGGCGGCCGAGCGGTCAGCGTCGCGAGCGGCTCGCCTGCCTCGTAGCGCGCGAGGAGATCCTCCGGATCGAACACGACGCCGATCGGATTCACCGCGAAGTCGCCGCTCCGCATCCAGGTGTCGATCGCCTCGGCGGTCGGCAGGGTGTCGACCTGGAGCTCGACGCGGCTGTTGTCCGGATCCTTGTAGTACATCGACAGCGTCGGGCCGTGGTTGATGCACCAGAACGGCTCGATCCCCTCGGCCTTCAGCCGGCGATACGTGTGCAGCAGATCTCCGAGGTCGCCGTAGGTGAACGCGATGTGATCGGTCCCCGCGGCCATCGCCGGGGCCTCTTCCAGCCCGGGAATGCCGACGACCGCGATCCGGTGGTGCTCGTCGTCGTAGGTGAGGAACGCGAGCGTCCCGTCCCGGTGGACCACCTCCGCCGCGAGCACGGTGCAGTACCAGCGGACGACCTCCTCCAGCCGGGAGGTCCGGCGGACGACGTGTGCGAGCTTCTGGGGCTTCACGGCCCCGCGGGCGGCGGCGAGGCGTTGCTGTCGATCTGTCACGATGCTCATGGGGCTCTCCGGAGAAGTCCTCGTTCCAATACGGTGCGCATCACCACTACGAATGCTTCATGCGTCCATGGCGCGGTCGTGTCGATACCCTGGCTGCGCTCGGCGAGCGCGCTCACGTCGAAGAGATGGCTGCCGGCCCCGAGCACGAGGAACAAGCAGAGCTCGGGGCGGACGTCGGGCGCGATGATGCCCTCGCGCTGGGCCGTGCGCAGCAGATCGACGATCTCGCGGAACGGCTGGTGCAGATAGCGCTTGAGCAAGTAATCGAGCCGCGGGCTCGGCGCCGCGCCCTCGCGGGCGACGATGCGGGTCACCTCGGGATGCGTCGCCACGAAGCGCACGAAGGTTTCCAGCATCGCCGTGATCGCCGCGCTCGTGCCGAGCTCCGCTGACGGCAGCGGGAGCCGCGGGAGGTCGGCGAAGACCGCGTCGATCGCCGCCCGCCAGAGCCCGTCCTTCGATCCGAAATGATGGTGCACGAGTGGCTGCGTCACACCCGCCGCGCGCGCGATCCCGGCGGTCGTTGCGCCGGCGTAGCCGACCTCGGCGAACGTCTTGATCGCCATCGCGAGGATGCGCTCGCGGCCGTCCTGCTCGGGGACCGCCGCGTTCCGCCGCGCGCGCGGGCGGCTCGAGGCCGTTCGCACCGCCGGCGCGCGACGCGGAGTGCTCATGCGGCCACGCGGCACAGGATTCCTTCCAGGGCGGCTTGGAGGTCGCCGACGGGGTCGGCCGATGCGCCCATGCTCCGCCAGCCGACGTAGCGGTCCGGCCGTACGAGGACGGCCCCTTCCCGCCCGATCTCTCGCTGCTTCAGCCAGGCGCAGCGCGGGTCGCGGTAGTCGCCCGCGAGCGTCCCGATGCGGATGGCGCGAACCGGGAATCCGCGAGTCTCGGCCAGCTCCTTCGCGGCGGCGCACCACGCGCCACCGTCTTCGCCCGCGATCAGGAGGAAACGTCCGGGTTGCACGAGGCTCATCAGCGACACGCGATCCCCGTCCTGGTCCTCGAGCTCGGCATGCGGCAGCGGCGCTCCCGGACGCGTCCCGGGGACGTACAGCCGCACGTCGTCGAGCGGCAACGGCGCCGGGGTCCCGTCGTCACGGATCGCGGAGGACGCATAGGTCTGCCCATATTCGACGAAGTGCTCGCGGAACTCCATCGATTGCGTGGCGACGGCCGCGAGCGCCCGCCGCCGATGCGCGACGTCTGCCGGTGTGTCCCCGAGGGCGTGCCGGAGGCCTTCGAGGTTCGCCTCGGGCGTTGCTCCCTGACTGAAGCCCATCGCCTCCGCGACCGCGCTGTGGTTCATGCCGTTCTCCATGGATCGTTCCACGTTGCGGGCGTCGACGGGGCGGCGCTCGGCCTCGTACGTCGCGAGGAGATCCTCGCCCGCCTGTCCATGCAGCACGGCCGCGATCTTCCAGCAGAGATTGTGCGCGTCGTGGATCGCGCTGTTGAGGCCGAGGCCTCCGGTCGGCGGGTGTTTGTGCGCGGCGTCGCCGACCAGGAACACGCGCCCCACCTGGAACCGGTCGGCGAGGATGCCCTCGAGCGACCAGCGGCTCACCACGTGGACCTCGGCATTCAGATCCGGGAGGCCGAGCGCGTCCTTCATGTCCGCGACCACCTTGGCGTCGTCGATCGCGCGCGTGTCGTCGTTCAAGTAGTTCAGGTGAAAGACCCACTCCTCGGACTCGGGTCCCCAATGATCGGGTCCCATCGGCACGAGCGTGCAGAAGGTGCCGCGATGCGGGATCCAGAGCCAGCGAATCAGCACGTCCGGATCGCGCGCCCAGCGCGAAAGGTCCGCGGACATGTAGATCGAGACGATCCGCATGACGTCGCGCGCACCCTGCATCTCGACACCGAGCCGACGACCGACCGTACGCCCGCCGTCGCACGCCAGGAGATAGCGCGACCGGACCTGTGTCTCCTCGCCCGTTGCGCGGTCGCGAATGGTCGCCGTCACGCCGTCCCGGTCCTGCTCCAGGTCGACGAGCTCGGTGTTGAAGCGCACGCGCCCGGGGGCCAGCGTCTCGGCGCGCGCCTTCAGGATCGGCTCGAGGCGGATCTGCGGCAGGTTCGCCTGCCGGCACGCGCTCGCCGCCGCCCAGTCGAGGTCGAGCCCGCCGGCGCCCCACGACTCCATGCGCCCGAGCTGCCGGCCGTAGATCGGATCCTTCCCGGCGAGCCCGACGTAATACGCGCTGTAGCGCATCTGCTCCGGAGGCGTGCCGCGACGATAGATCTCGTCGGCGACGCCGACGTCGGTCAGCACCTCCATGGCACGCTGGTTCAGGACGTGCGCCTTCGGGAGTACCGAGGTAGTCGGGAGCGCGCTCACGAGGAGCGTCTCGATGCCGAGCTCCGAGAGCAGCATCGACGCCGTCAGGCCGGCGCCACCGCCGCCGACGATGAGGACGGGGACTGCGATACGGTTCATGGGATCTCCTTTCGTGGGGCTCGAAGCGCCCGGCCGCAACATGGGGAGGACTTATGCGGCTATCAGCAATGTGTGTCAAGGGGATTCTATACCCATGGACACTGGAATCATGGCTCCTTGACGTACTGATAGCTCGATCTGCACCGGGGCGGACCAGGCGCGGGACCACGCCTACCGTGGCGGGGCGTGATGCCGGCAATGCGCAGCGAGCGGTCGCTCCGCGGGGGTGGTGAGTCGTCGAGGGGTGAGGACACCTCCCGGTCGACCGCAGGACAGCGTGGCTGCGGCGGGCTTCAAGGGCTGGGCTCCAGCGACCCGAACGACGAGGCGAGCTCACCACCCCCGCGGAACCGGCAGAGGAGTCGTCTTGCTCTTCGGACTAATACCGCGACGGCAACACGAGCGTCGTCTCGCAAGGACAAACGGGCCCCGCCTGCGTGGCGATCGTGACGTCGACGTCCACTCGCGGCTCACCGTCGAGCAAGTACTTCCGGGTGACGCGGCCCGTGAGAATCATGTCGTCCCCCGCGCACACGTTCTCCCGCATCGCCATCTTGATGCGCCGGACGACGCTCCGCGGCCCGGCCCAGTCGGTGAGGAAGCGGCTGATCATGCCGAGGTTGAAGGGCGTGTTCACGAACACGTCCTTCGTCTTCGACCGCTCACGCGCGTAGTCGCGGTTCGAGTGCTGCGGCGAAAAGTCCCGCGTCGCCGACGCCAGGTACACGCAACGGGTGAAGGTGATCGGCATCGTGAGCGGCGGCAGCTCGTCGCCCTCGTTCACGTCCTCGTAGCAGAGGTCGGGCACGAGCGGAGGGCGGTAGCCGGTACGCTCGCCCGCGATCATCTCCTCGACCGCCGGGCTCCATCCCCCGCTGCCGCCGCTCGCCGCGACCGGGGTCTCGGTGCGCCCGTACCCGAACGCGCTCATGCGCTCGCGTACGACGAGCTCGGCATTCTGGTTGCGGTAGAGTCGGTCCATCTTCCAGAAATGCCCCTCCCCGAGGCGGGTCTTCTTCCACGGCGAGACCGACACGAGCCGCTGGCTCACACTGATGCGATCGCCGACCTGGAGTGGCACGCCGGTCTCGATCTCGATGTCCTGGATGAT
This sequence comes from Thermodesulfobacteriota bacterium, assembly GCA_036781285.1. Classification (GTDB taxonomy): domain Bacteria; phylum Desulfobacterota; class Binatia; order UTPRO1; family UTPRO1; genus UTPRO1. Next base: position 4,581 of record DAIQBH010000152.1, read on the forward strand.
GCCGACGGGAAGATCGAGGAGCGCCTTGATCTCGAAGTGGATGTGGCGCGCGGGGGGATGGTCCTGCGACCACGGCCAGCGGAACGGCATCGCGAACGTCGTCATGACCGAGCCTGGCGGCGCGACGAGCCCGTCGAAGCCGCGCGACCGCGCGTAGTCCTCGTCGATGTAGAGCGGGTTTCCGTCCTCGAGCGTCTCGCACCAGTGACGGATGAGGTACTCGTCGACGACCAGCGGCGCGGGCTCGGACTGCGACTCCTGCGTCAGCGCCCGCAAGCGCGCCTGCGTCTCGGCGGGGAGATACTCGGGGACGTAGTCGAGGCCCGTCGGCTCGTCGTTCGCCATGGCCGGGACCCTAGCCGTGCGCGTTGGGCGTGTAAACGCGGGCGCGGCTCTGCTAGGCACGCCGCATGAGCTCATCGATCGCCGTCATCCTGCACCACTACGACATGTCGCCGTTCTCCGAGAAGATCCGGAAGATTCTCGCCTTCAAGAACGCGCCGTGGCACGCCGTCACGCAATCGATGTGGCTGCCGCGGCCGCATCTGACGCCGATGACCGGCGCGTACCGGCGCATCCCCGTGCTCCAGACCGGCGCGGACGTCTGGTGCGACACGCGCCTCATCGCACGCAGGATCGACGAGCTCTTTCCCGATCCGCCGCTCGTGCCTGTGGGCCGCGAGGCCGCGGCCGACGCGATCGCGCAATGGGCCGACCGCCACATGTTCCAGGCCGCGGTGCCGCAGGTATTCACGGCGCTCGGCGCCATGCTGCCGCCCGAGCTCATGGCGGACCGGAAGAAGATGCGGCCCGATCTGGACCCGAGCGTGCTCGCGGCGATGGTTCCGGATCTCAAGAACGAGCTCCGGGTCTGGATTCAAGGCCTCGACCGCACCCTCGCCCGTGGCGGGTTCCTGCTCGGCGACACGTTCAGCGGCGCGGACGCCTCGGCGTACCACGTACTCTGGTTCGCCCGGAACGCGCCCGACGTCGGCGCGATGCTCGGACAGTTCCCCGGGGTGCAGCGCTGGCTCGCCGCGATCGATGCGATGGGCCAGGGGCGCCGTGAAGAGATGACCCCCGAAGCCGCGCTCGCGATCGCCAAGGACGCCGAGCCGGCGACGGCGCGCCGCGCCGACCCGCATGATCCCAACGGGCTCGCGCCGGGCGCCAGGGTCGCGATCTCCTCCGACGATCTTCCGCAGAACCGCTTCGACGGCGAGGTCGTCGCGCTCGACGTCGACGAGATCGTGATCCTGCGGCACGATCCCGCGTGCGGCGCGATCGCGCTGCATTTCCCTCGCGCCGGGTACCGGATCACCCCCGCCTAGCCTACGAAGGACCCCGTGGGTATCGTGCCTCCGTCCGCGCCCTCGCGCGATGGAGGTGATCGATGCACCAACGCGTTCTGACGATCGTGATCTTGCTGGCCGTCGCCGGCTGCTACAGCCCGACCCGGAGCGGCGGGCTCACCCCGTATCCGCCCGGCCCGGTCGACACGCTGAATATCCTGCTGCGCAACGACTACTCGCGGCTTTGTCCGGACCGGTACGAGTACTGCGCGGCCGGCAAGCGTTCGGTCTGCTGCCCGAAGGGCGGCTGCTGCGACGACGGCACGGGACCGTACTGCTGCGACCGCGGCGGTTATGCCGCGGACGACCGCGACTACGACCGCCGGTACGACGACGATCGCCGCTACGACGACGACCGTGCCCCCAGCGGGTACGGACCGTGCGGCCCGCGCAGCACGACGTGCGCACGCGGCAGCGTCACGATCTGCTGCGGCGAGAGCGAAGGCTGCTGCGCCGACGACCAAGGCCTCTACTGCTGCGCCGCCAGCCGCGGGAGATACTGAAGCTCTCGGCAGCCCCGCAGGTTGCTCAAAAAGGTCGAGATGCGAGGCGCGAGGCGAGTGAGGGAGGAGGCGTAGCGGAGCTACGCCGCACGACCGAGCGACCCGAGCAACGAAGCAGATCGGCCTTTTTCAGCAACCTGCCCTAGCGGAAGTTTTGGATGGCCCACACCCGGCCATTCGACAATACCGCGAACCCGCACGCGACCTTGGTGTACCCGGGATTCGCCATGTTGATGTAGTGGCCGTGCTCCGAGTAGGGCTCTCCCGGTCCCTCGGCCCACATCATCGCGAGGCAATCGTCGATCATGTGCTCGGGCGGGCCCGGCCAGTTCGGACACTCGTTCTGGGCCCACTCGGTGCACTGGCCGAAGGCGCTGTGCGGCCGCCCGCTCTGCGCGTCCGCGAAGCCCTGGTCCTCGGTGCATGCTTCCTTCTCCGTCCAGCGCGCGAGCGGGGCGCGGCCGATCGACGCGCGGTACCCGTTGATGATGTCGACGCAGAGCTGGGACGCGTCGTTGCCGCCACCCGTCGGCACCGGCGTCGGCGTGCGGGTCGCGATCGGCGTCGCGGTACGCGTCGGCGTCGGGACGGGCGTCGGTAGCGCGCCGCACTCGCTGGTGCCGTTCGGATCGAGCTCGCAGAGCGTCGCCGCCACGAAGGCTTCGGTTTCCGACCGCAGCGTCGCGGCATCGGCACCGGGGCTACAGTCGGCGCGGACGGCGGCCTTGCCGAGACAGCCCGCCGTCTCGCCGCCGAGCTTGTCGCCCGCTCGCGAGAGGCACGTCGGATCGATCACGCCCGAGCCGCCCGCCGCGCGAGCGATGCACCCGAACACGGCGGTCACGTACTTTCCGAAGCAGCCGAGCTCGCCGCTGTCGCAGCGGCTCACGAGGTTCCCGACGGTCTGATCGAGCCCGGCCGCGAACGCGAAGAGGTCGCGGCCGATGGTTTCCTGGTCGCCGACCGTCGGACACGGCGGCTTCCGCTCGCGCTTCGCGAAGAGGCTCCGGGACGGGTCCTCGCCGCCCGTGAAGCGTAGCTCGAGCTTGTCGAGGCAGGCCGAGAGCACCGTCACGCTCGGTTTCGCGGCGTCACGCGCATGGCACGCGAGCGCGGCCGCCGTCGTCCGGCCGACGTCGCCGAGCTTCCGCGCGAGGCACGTGTTCGGCGTCACGGCCGAAGCCGGCGTCGCGATCGTCACGAGCGCGACCACGAGCCCCACGCACGCCCCCCTACGGACCATCTCCCCCATCACCACCGAGCATGGGTTACCGTTACGCGACCCGTCAACGCAAGAACTTCACTCGCGACGAAATAACCGAGCGCCAACGCGCGGGGCGCACACGGTTCCCACAGGCGAATGTCATCACACGGTCGTCCGCGTGCGCGGTGTGCTTGCGCGTCTGACTCTTTGTCCCAGTGCCCACGTGTCCCGCGCGATGCGCGCCGTCGCTGCGGCGCGACGTGGGGAAGCGGCTCCGCGACTCAGACGATCGTCGACTCCGGACCGCTCAAGGGCACCTTGCGCAGGGAAGCGTATACCGATCGTACGAGTCGCTCCGCCGCTCCCCCACGTCCCGCCACGGACGCAACAGCATCGCGCTCCGCGCTCGCACCGAAGACACGCCTCAACGCGTCCAGCGCGAAGATCGACGACCACGTCTTCAGATTGCGCTGGGTCGGTGTGGCGTGGGGCGGGACGACGCCCGGACGGCTCGTCGACGGCCCGCTACGCTTCCCTGCGCAAGGTGCCCTTGAGCGTCACGGAGGCGAGGGTCGCGGCACCCGCCGGGCGTCGTCCCGCCCCACGCTCGAGGGACGCGTGTGCACTCTTCGAGCGACGACCCGACTCGGCAGCGCTCTAGACCTTGAGGATGCTGGCTGAACCGTTGCCGCCGAGCCCCAGGGTCTGCGCCAAGCCGACCTTGGCGTTCGCGACCTGCCGACCGCCCGCATCGCCGCGCAGCTGCCAGCCGAGCTCGCAGATCTGGAAGAGCCCCTGCGCCGTCGTCGCCTCGCCGAAGGAGATGAAGCCGCCGGAAGGATTGATCGGCAGCTTGCCCGTCGGAAGCGTCTCGCCGCTCTCGAGCAGGTGCTCCGCCTCGCCGGGTTTGCAGAAGCCCCACTCCTCGGGGAACGAGAGCTCGTAATAGACCGTGTTGTCCTGGAGCTCGATCAGATCGATGCCCTCGGGACCGATCGCGGCCTTTTCCATCGCCTTCCGGACGGCGGCTGCCGCCTCGCTGTGGTAGGCGCGCCCATCGGCCGGGACCGCGCCGGCGAGCCCACGGGGAATGCCGTCGTCGAAGCGCGCGGTCGCAACCGCGCTCGCCGCGACCCAGATCGGCTTGGTGGTGAGCTTCCGGGCCTTCTCGGCGGAACAGATCACGACCGCGGCGGCACCATCGCTCACGGGGCAGATCTCGAAGAGCCGCAGCGGGTAGCTCACGAGCGCCGACCCCATGACTTCCTCGACGCTCGTCTCCTTCCGGAAGCGGGCATTCGGATTGTGAACGGCGAGCTTCCGCGCCTTCACGGCGATCTTCGCGAGGTGCTCTTCCGTCGTGCCGTAGTCGGCCATGCGGCGCCGGCACATGAAGGCCCAGAAAGTGGGACCGGGAACCCCGATGCAGATCTGGCGCAGGTACTCGGGGTCGGTCGTCTCCTCGACGCCGGAGGTCTGGATGAATCCCTTCGGCATCTTCTCGCCGCCGACGACCAGCACCATGTCGTGCTGGCCGCTCGCGACGAGCATCGTGCCGACGTTGAATGCGTTGCCGCCGGCCGCGCACCCGGCCGACAGATTGTAGACGGGGATCCCCGTCGCACCCATGTCGTCGATCACGTCGTTGCCGTTGAGTCCCCATCCGCGCCCACCCGAGAAACGCGAGCTCGCGGCGGCGACGGCTTCGATCTCCCGCCACGCGACACCCGCGTCTTTCAGGGCGGCATCGACCGCGACACGACAGAGCTGTTGGACGGACTTCTCGGCGAACTTGCCCCAGGGGTGCATCCCGAGGCCGACGACGGCGACGTCACGCATGATCGACCTCGAACTTCCAGGTGGTGACTTCGTTCCCGGCCTCGTCGTGGCAGAGCGTGTCGATCACGAGCGTGACCTTCTGATCCGGCTTCACCGTCCGGATGTCGTCGGTCTTCACCTGCCCGAGCACGCGGAGCCCGTCGGCGAGATCCACGACCGCCATGGCGTACGGCTTGTAGGGCTTGTCGAACTTCGCCGGAGGCGGTGGTGGATAGTCTTGGATCGCGCAGCTCCAGATCGTGCCGTCGGGACCGAAGCCCGCCTCCTCGATCTTCGAGGAGGCGCACTCGGGATGACGGCAGTAGTCGACCTTTGGGAAGTAGGGCGTCTTGCACGAGGCGCAGCGCGAACCGATCAAGCGTGCGCCCTCCTTGGTGGCGGCGAAAAGACCGGCCGCGACGGGAATACGGTCAGACATGCGGATGGATCATCCTTTCACCGCCCGCGTGAGCGCGGGCAGGATCTCGAGACAGTCGCCGACGATCCCGAAGCGGGCGTAGCGGAAGATCGCGGCGTCCGGATCGCGGTTGATCGCGACGAGCGTCTTCGCGGCGGCGCAGCCGACCATGTGCTGGCTGGCGCCCGAGATGCCGGCGGCGATGTAGAGCTGCGGGCGGGTGATCTTGCCGGTGAGCCCGACCTGGCGCGCCGGCTCGGCCCAGCCCTCGTCGACGATCGGGCGCGAGGCGGCGGCCATGCCGCCGAGAGCTTCGGCCAGCTCCTCGACGAGGCGATAGTGAGCCTTGTCACCGAGCCCGCGTCCGCCGGCGACCAGCACGTCGGCTTCCTCGATGCGCGGTCCGCCGGCCGCGCTGCGCGTCACGACCTGCACGCGCTCGCTGACGCCGGCGACGTCGACGGGGCAATGGCGAATGATCGCCGAGGCCGGCCGCGCGGCACCTTCCACGCCGAGCGAGGCCGTCGACACGCCGACGATGCAGCGGCCCTCTCCCAACCGATAGACGACGCGCGTATCGCCGCCGAACGCCGACGCGGTGACGGTGAGGCTGCCGTCCTCGACGGCGACGCCGAGCCCGTTCATCACGACACCGGCATCGATCCGCGCGGCGAGCCGCGGTGCCAGGACACGGGCGTCGAACGTCTGAGGCAGCAGCAAGACGCGGAAGTCGTGCTCGTTCGCGTAGGCCGCGAGCGCCGCGACGGCTACGTCGCCGCCGAAGGACTGAAGATTGGGCTCCTCGAGATGATCGACGACCGGGACGTCGTGCCGGCTGGCGATCTCGGTCACGTCGTGCGGCGCGGGTCCCAGCATGACCCAGCCGAACGTCGCGCCGAGGCCGTTCGCCACCGAGCGGCCGAGCGTCAGGAGCTCCTCGACGCCGCCACTCGTGCCCCAGCTACAGACGACGACACGCGTCATCGCAGCACCTGTTCCGCGCGGAGCCGCGCGATCAATGCCGCGGCGGCCTCCTCGGCCGTCCCCGGGATCATCTCGCAAGCGCTCTTTACCGTCGGCACGAACTGCTTCACGAGCGTCACCCGCGGTCGGAGCGCGTCGGACGCGACGCCGAGCTCGGCCGTCGTCACCGTGGTGATCTTCTTCTTGCGAGCGGCCATGCGGCCGGCCATCGTGGGATACCGCGCTTGGCCGAGCTCGTTGCTGATGGTGACGATCGCCGGCGCCGCGACCGCGACCGTCTCGTCGCCGTCGGGCGTGACGCGGACGACGCGCACGCCGAAGCCGTCGCCGGTCGCGGCGACGTCGACCGAGCGCGCTATCGTGGCGACCGGAAGCTCGAGGTGCTCGGCGAGGAGCGCCGGCACGACACCCTGATCACCGTCCGACGCCTGCCGCCCGCAGAGGACGAGATCGGCCCCGCCGCGCGACCGCACGAACGCGGCCAGCAGCTTCGCGATACCGTGATGGTCGAGCGTCGCCGGATCGGCCTGGATCGCGACCGGCTCGTCGACGCCGAGGGACGCGGCGTGCTTGAGGATGTCCTGTCCCTCGCCGACCGAGACGACGGTGATGGTGCACGCCGTTCCGGCTTCGCGAATCCTGAGCGCCGCCTCGATCGCCTGCTCGTCGTAAGCATTCATGAGGCGGGGGATCGACGATTGCGTCAACGACTTGCCGTCCTCGCCGATCACGAGGCGCCCTTCGAGGGCGTAGTTGTTGACCGCGTCGGGGTCGAGGACCTCCTTCGCGCACACGATGATCCGGAGGCTCATTTCAATCCTCGCCGTCGACGAAGAGATTTTCGGCGAGGCACCACACGGCATCGCCGGGGTAGCCGTCGGGCCGCCGATCGAGATTCTTCAGAAGGTACCAGCGCCAGGGCGGGTCGCCGTGGTCGACGTACTCGCCGGTGAGGGTGCCCGCGAAATCCTCACGCGCGCCGTAGCGGGTGCCGGCGATCGCGCCGCCCCCGTCACACTCGGCGTGCTTGCCGGCGCGGGCGGCGTCGAAGCCCGGAATGCGCGGAAGAGGAGCGTCGCTCACGCTCAGGCGTCCGCCGACTCTCCGGTGATCTCCTCGAACACCGACAGCGCCTCCTCGACCATGTCGTTCACGATCTGCTTGGCGGGCTTCATCGAGTCGATGAAGCTCACGCCCTGCCCGGCCGCCTCGAACATGAGGTCGGCGCGGCGGTGGTCGTTGGCGGCCTGGATGTAGTCGGAGCTGAGCAGCATCTGGTACGGCGAGTTGAGCACACGCGGCGCGGCGCTGGTCGCCCACTCTTCGGTCCAGGGGCACTTCAGCACTCGCATCGCGAAACCGGACACGCTCTTGGAGTACACCGTGTCGTCGGCCGTCGCCGCGACGAGCTTCTCCTTGATGATCATGTCGTTGTCCGACTCGCGGGACGCGAGCCAGAGCGTGCCCGTCCAGACGCCCGCGGCGCCGAGACAGATCGATGCGGCGAGGTGCCGGCCGGTGGTGACGCCGCCAGCCGCGACGACGGGCGTGTCCCCCGCGAGCGCCACCACCTCGGGCACGATCGAGAACGTGCCGATCGGACCGGTGTGCCCGGCGGCGTCGTATCCCTGTGCGATGATGACGTCGACGCCCGCCTCGATCTCGCGCTTCGCCTGCCGCGCCTTTCCGATGAGGCCGAACACCTTCATCCCGCGCTCGTGCGCGGCCTTCAGCATGAAGGCCGGGCTGCCGAGACCAGACACGAACACCGGGACGCGCTCCTCGAGGATCACCTCGAGCTGCTTCCGCGCGATGTCCTGGTTCAACCCGCCCCACTGGTGGAGGGCCTGCGCCCCCTTCGGATCGGGGACGTTGTACTTCTCCTTGATGTACGCGGCGAACTTCTTGTGCTCCTCGGGAATCTTCGAGAGCAGCGTTTCGAGGGAGTCCGCGTCGGGCGCGGACGCTGGGAGCACGAGGTCGATGCCGAACGGCTTGTCGCCGACGCGGCTCCGGATCCACTTGATGTCGGCCGCGATGTCGTCCGCCGTGTGCATCGCTTCCCCGAGGACCGCGAAGCCGCCGGCGTTGACGACGGCGGCCACGACGTCCTTGCAGTGGGTGAAGGCGATGATCGGGAAATCGATCCCGAGCATGTCGCAGAGCTTGGTGTGCAGCGGATTTCGACCCACGGGATCTCCTTCTGGACGGGCAGCTCGACGTGACGAGTACAAGCGGCGGATGCGACGACCGCGGAAGTAGAACATGTTCTAGTTTCGATGGCAAGCAGCGTGGGGCGCGGGGTGCTGAATGCGTGCGACGGCGATTCGGGGGCGGAGGGCGCGCGACGTCGCCGGCCTGGCGGCGCACGCGCGCGGAGAGCCGATCTGCCTCGACCTCCCCTGGCGCCTCCTATACGTTTCGAGCTCCGAATGGCCGACACGCTCGATCCCGTGTGTGGGATGACTGTCGATCCCGCGCGCACGCCGCATCGTGCGGAGCACGGGGGGGAGTCGTACTTCTTCTGCAACCCCAAGTGCCGCGAGCGGTTCGTCGGGGATCCCGAGCGCTACCTGGCGCCGGTCGTCGCGGCTCCGCCGACTGCGGAGGAGCTCGGCCGCGAGTACACGTGCCCGATGCATCCCGAGGTGGTGCAGCGCGGGCCGGGGAGCTGTCCCTTCTGCGGCATGGCGCTCGAGCCGAGGACGTTCAGCTTCCACGCGCCGGACGAGGGCAATCCCGAGCTCGACGACATGCGCCGCCGCCTGTGGGTGAGCGTCGTCCTCACCGTACCGGTCTTCCTGCTCGCGATGTCGGATCTGCTGCCTGGGACACCGGTCCAGCATCGCGTGTCGTGGACCGTCCTCGCGTGGACGCAGCTCGTGCTCGCGACGCCCGTCGTGCTGTGGGGCGGGGCCCCGTTTTTCGCGCGCGGTTGGACGTCGCTCCGCACGGGGAAGCTCAACATGTTCACGCTGATCGCGCTCGGCACCGCGGCCGCCTGGGCGTTCAGCGTCGTGGCGGTCCTCGCGCCGGGACTCTTCCCCGTCGTCGGATCGCACGGCGTGCCGCTCTATTTCGAGTCCGCGGCGGTCATCACGACGCTCGTGCTCGTCGGCCAGGTGCTCGAGCTCCGCGCGCGCAGCCGGACGGCGAGCGCGATCCGGGAGCTGCTCGACCTCGCTCCGAAGCACGCGCGCCGGCTCGCCGCGGACGGCAGCGAGCACGACGTCGCGTTCGCCGACATCCGGGTGGGCGATCGCCTGCGCATCCGGCCGGGCGAGCGGGTCCCGGCCGACGGGGTCGTGCTCGAAGGCACCAGCGCCATCGACGAATCCATGATCACGGGCGAGCCGGTGCCGGTCGCGAAGGCGCCGGACGCGCAGGTGACCGGCGGCACCGTCAACGGCACGGGGAGCCTCGTCATGCGCGCCGAGCGCGTCGGCGAGCATACGCTGCTCGCCCAGATCGTTCGGATGGTGAGCGAGGCGCAACGCAGCCGCGCGCCGATCCAACGCCTCGCCGACCTCGTCGCGGGCTGGTTCGTGCCGATCGTCGTGGTGGTCGCGGTCGCGAGCTTCGTCGCCTGGATGTGGCTCGGACCCGAGCCGAGGCTCGCGCATGCGCTCGTCGCGGCCGTCGCGGTATTGATCATCGCGTGTCCGTGCGCCCTCGGGCTCGCAACGCCCATGTCGCTCATGGTCGGCATTGGACGCGGGGCGCGCGCCGGCGTGCTCATCCGGAACGGCGTGGCGCTCGAGGCTCTCGAGCACGTCGACACGGTCGTCTTCGACAAGACGGGGACGCTCACCGAGGGCCGGCCGG
>DAIQBH010000153.1:0-1152 GCA_036781285.1 Thermodesulfobacteriota bacterium
GGATTCGCCGCGGTCGCCGAGCCCGTCATCGCGACGCGCCATTCGCTGGCGTTCAGTCCCGGCGCTTCCGCACCAGCGGTCGCGTCGCCGTCGATCGCCGAGCCCGGCGGGGCCTCGGGTGGCGTGATTGCCGCGACCGGTGGCCCGAGCGCGATCGTGAACGCGAGTGTCAGGGCGGCGAGCTTCGACTGGCGACGGCGACGGTGCATGGAACGCTCCTCGGAGGTCGCGAGGTGGGCTCACGACGCGAGAACGCAGCTACCATCCATGCCCGACGTGGGAATTCCCGTCCCCGGCCGCAGGATGCGCGATTCGCGGGGGAGGGCGCGCGCTTATTCGGGGGAGAAACGCCCCATGGTACGGCCGACGAACGGCTGCGAGCAGCGGTGCCCCGCGCCGGCGCGGCCTTCTCGACTACGTTTCCGGATCCTGCCGGCCCGCGTACTCGGTCCTCAGTCGGCGCGATCCTTGAATTCGGCGCTCGTGCTCCGGAGCGCCGGCGGGAAGGAATAGGCCGCCTCCCAGCACGTGCCGCCGTCGTTCACGAGCTGCACGCGGAGCGGCGACGTCAGCGCCCCGAGCGGCGGCGTATCGAGGAGCGCACCCCGGCCGCGGACGAGGATCTGCGCCTTCCCGGGGACGAGGCCCTGCTTCAGCGTGACGCTCTCGATGCCGGACGGTGTCGTGCCTTTGTTCTTGTAGCGGAGCGTGAAGTCGCCGCCGACGTCGATCGGACGGGCGGGCGCGTCCAGCGGGATCAGGACGCGGTCGATGAAGCCGGTGCCGTGGCCATGGAAGCGGAGTGAGAAGGCGGCGACCGGTGCGGCGACGGCGAGCAGCAGCACGACGGCGAGAGGCCGGAGGAGGGTGCGAGGCGCCATACGGACAGCTAGCACGCTGCCTCCATTCGTCGCACGAGCTTTCGCGGTCGCCTCCCCTCTCTTTCTGCGACGCTTGTCATGCCTTTTCAGCGTTCGGCTCGTCCGAGGGCGGGATTGTTGGGTTTCGGCCGGGCCTCCTACTCTGCCGGCGTTCGCGCGACCCCCTGTACGTCGCGCGCGAAGCCCATCCCGAGGAGGCCCCGTGCCGAAGAAGGTCCGTCGCAGATCGAAGCGTGTGCTCGTCGTGTCGAGCCGCAGGCTCGTCGTGTCG
>DAIQBH010000153.1:1252-14668 GCA_036781285.1 Thermodesulfobacteriota bacterium
CCGCAGGCTCGTCGTGTGGATGATCGCCTGGTCGCTCTTGGGCGCATTCCACCTGGCGCACGCGACGGACGACTTCACGTGCTACGCGGCGCGAAACGCCCCCGGCGCGCCCAAGTTCGCCGGACGCACCGGCGTGGGCCTGACCGACGCGCTCCGCACCGCGACCGCCGACGTCCGGAAGCCGCGCTTCCTCTGCGCCCCGACGAGCCTGAACGGCTCGACGCCGGGAGCGCCTTCGCACCCCGACCACCTCGAGGACTACCAGATCAAGACGCAGCCGCGCTTCGCGAAGCAGACGGGCGTCGCCGTGATCGACGACTTCGGAACGCTCACGCTCGATCTGGTGAAGCCGGCGACGCTCCAGGTGCCGACGGCGAAGAGCCATAGCGCGCCGCCGTCCGAGCCGGCGGCGCCCGCCGTCGATCACTTCGCGTGCTACCAGGCGAAGATCACGAAGGGCACGCCGAAGTTCACACGCCGCATGGCGACCGTCAGCGATCAATTCGGAACCCGGACGGTCGAAGTGACCAAGCCGCGCCGTCTCTGTTACCCGGTCGACAAGAACGGCGAGGAGCCGGGCGCCCCGACGCATCTCGATCACCTCGTCTGCTACCAAGTGAAGGATCGGAGCGGCACGCGTTTCACGCCGGTCGGCCCGCTGTACACGGCGAACCAGTTCGGCAACGAGACGCTCGAAGCGCGCAAGCCCGCCGAGCTCTGCGTCGCGGGCTTCCGGACCGGCGGGCTGCCGACCCCGACGCCGACCGTCGCGGCCCCGACGCCGAGCGCGACCGCCACGCCGCCTTCGCTCTGCGGCAACGGCACGCTCGACCCGAACGAGCAGTGCGACGGCCTCGCGTCGCTCGCGTGCCCCGGCACCTGCCAGCCGAGCTGCGCCTGTCCCGCGACCTGCGACCCGCTCGACCCGAGCGTCTGCCTCCATCCGTTCCCGAACGACTACTTCACGGTCGCGGACACGACGACCGCGACCGGGCGGCGGGTGAACCTCGCCCTGACGTCGATGCCGACGAACCTGCTCGGCATCCCCGTCGACCCGACCGACCTGAACCGCGCCGACGGTTTCAGCCCGGGCTCGTCGATCATCACGCGGGTGCCCGGCCTCGACCTCGCGGAGACCGGCGCCGTGCCGATCACCGACATGGCCCGCGCCTTCGACGCCGCGCAGCCGATCGTGGTGATCGACGCGGCGACGCTCGCGCGCCATCTGATCTGGGCGGAGCTCGACGCGAACCCGGCCGCCGAGGCCGACCGCGTGCTCTACGTGCGGCCCGGCGTCAACTTCGAGGAAGGCCGCCGTTACGTCGTGGCGCTCCGGAATCTGAAGAACTCGGCCGGGGAGACGCTCGTGCCGAGCGCCGACTTCCTCGCCTACCGCGACGGCACGCCGACCGGCGACGTCGCGAAAGAAGCGCGCCGCCCGCACATGGAGGACGTCTTCGCGACCCTCGCCGCGGCCGGCATCGCGCGGAACGACCTCTACCTCGCGTGGGATTTCACGGTCGCGAGCCGGGAGAGCCTGACGAAGCGTGCGCTCGCGATCCGCGACGATGCCTTCGCGGCGCTCGGCGATACCGATCTCGGCGACCTCACGGTCGACGGAGTTGCCCCCGCGTTCACCGTCGTGAACGCGGTCGATCTCCCGCCCTGCGGCGGCGACGGCTGCGCCGGCGGCTCACCGCCCGAGAATCCGCCGGGCGGGCAGGAGCTCTGCGACACGCTCAAGACGGTGTCCGAGCTGGCGCCGCTCCTCGTCGGCATCAACTGCGACCTCTTGCCGGGCACGACCCCGAGCGAGAGCGATCAGATCGCGCGCCGGGTCGAGGGCACGGTGACGGTGCCCTGCTACCTCTTCCCGAGCTGCCAGCCGGGCGGGTCGTTCATCCTCGATCCGACGACCGGCCTACCGCTCCGCAACCCCGTCGACTACTCGGCGAACTTCGTCTGCAACGTGCCGCGCGCCGCGTTCTCGAACGGCGACGCCGCGACGGGGTCGGCCGTTCCGGCGCGGCCGTCGCTCTACGGCCACGGCCTCCTCGGTACCGCGAGCGAGGTCGGCGCCGGCAACGTCCAGGCGATGGGGAACGAGCACGACGTGCTCTTCTGCGCGACCGACTGGGCGGGCTTCTCGACGAGCGACCTCCCGACGGTGCTCGCGACGCTCCAGGACGTGTCGAGCTTCCCGAAGCTCGTCGACCGGATGCAGCAGGGCTTCCTCAACTTCCTCTACCTCGGCCGCGCGCTCGTCCACGAAGGCGGCTTCGCGAGCGACCCCGCGTTCCGGGACGCGTCCGGCAACCCGGTCATCGACCGCACGCGGCTCTTCTACGACGGCAACAGCCAGGGTGGGATCATGGGCGGCGCGTTGACGGCGCTGGCACCGGACTTCACCCGCGCCGTGCTCGGCGTGCCCGGCATGAACTACTCGACGCTGCTCCAGCGGAGCTCGGACTTCGCGCCCTACGCCGAGGGCCGCTTCCTCGGCGCGATCAGCGAGGCGCTCGAGGTCGTCGATACGCCGCTCGGGCTCTACGACAACTACCCGAACGAGCTCGAGCGGCCGCTGATCTTCGCGCTCATGCAGATGCTCTGGGACCGCGGCGAGGCGAACGGCTACGCGCACCACATGACGAGCGATCCGCTCCCGAACACGCCGGCGCACGAGGTCCTCCTGCACGTCGCGTTCGGCGATCACCAGGTCGCGAACGTCACGGCCGAGGTCGAGGCGCGCACGATCGGCGCGAGCGTGTACCAGCCGGCGCTGGCGCCCGGCCGGCATTCGGACGTCGAGCCGTACTACGGCATCCCGGCGATTCCCGCCCATCCGTTCGCGGGCTCCGCGCTCGTCGTCTGGGACAGCGGCACGCCGGCGTCACCGATCACGAACACGCCCCCGTTCCCGCCGGACTACGGCAGCGATCCGCACGGCCGGCCGCGCGCGACCGCGAGCGCGCGCGTGCAGAAGTCGGAGTTCCTGAAGACCAACGGCACCGTCGTGGACGTGTGCAGCGGCGCTCCATGTGTCGCGCCGTGACCGGCGCTTTCGTTCCTCGCCCCGTGACCCGAAAGGACAGAGCTCCCATGCATCGCTTCGTCGCCGCCCTCGCCATCGCGTTCGTCGTCGTTCCCAGTCTCACCGCCGCGCAGCTGCCGCCCGTCCTCACCGCCGCGCGCGCCGTCGAGCCCGTCGTCCTCAAGGGCTCGAAGCTCGTCGGCTGGTCGGGGCCGCCGTCGTCGATCGTCTGCATGCCCTGGCCGTCGGGGGCGCTGATCGGGCAGCGCGACGCGCACAACGGCGTCGTCATCCCGTCGCTGCCGATCGGCGCGCCGGTCGACCAGATCGCGGCGTATCGCTGGGACGGCGGGCAGTACGTCGAGATTCCGGTGCAGGTCGACGAGATGTTCCCGTACTGCCTCTCGAACCCGAGCTCCGACTTCGGCGTCTACTCCGGCACCGATCTCGAGCTCAGCTACGCGTGGGACACCGAGTCGTGGAAGAAGGTCGCCGGTCTCTGTAGCGCCGAGTATCCGCTGCTCCAGGGCCCGACGCCCGATCCCGTGCCGACCCTCGACGACGACGACGAGGTCGTCTTCATGGCGAGCGATGCCGGCGCGCAGGCGCCCGTCGGGACACCGCCGCCGCCGGGCGCAACGGCGACGCAGGTGATCGCGATCGTCGACGCCCTGGATCCGGCGACCACCCGCTTCGCCTATCTCGTGCGAAAGCCGGGCGGCTCGTCCTTCGATGCCTCGAACGGCTACGTCGACTACGCGCGCGACGCGAACGCCGACGAGTACATCGACCGCTACAGCTTCGCCGCCGGCGATCCCGAGCAGCTCGGCTCGAGCAACACCGGCTACGGTCCCAACATCGCCGGTACCGTCTGCGTGCCGAACCCACCGCACGCCTCGACCGACCGCTTCCCGCGCGACGGCACGACCGTGTCGACCGAAACCTATCGATGGCGCGCGACCGGCCGCTGGATGGTGCGCGAGCTGCACGTCGCGAAGCCGGGTGAGCCCGGCGTGTACGGCCCGGATCTCATCGACCGCTGGAAGGGCCGCGCGTTCCAGCAGAGCCCCGACTCGACGATCTCGCTCGTCGGCTTCGAGGACGAGCAGGTGAACTGGGAGGCGAACTCCTCGCTCCTCGGCGAGCGCACGGGTCCGGTGCGCGCGATCCGCGAGACGTGGGGCGCCGACTCCGGCACCAACGTCACCAAGACCGAGAGCTTCTACCGCGACGCGATCACGTACCGGTACCACGTGCGCGTCCACCCGATCCCGCCCGACGGGCTCTACACCTCGTGGGACTACAACGCGGGCGTCGTGAGCAAGTACTACAACGTGCTCAAGCCCGACGGCGTCGACATCGACGGCCTCAACGACGACACCGGCAACATCGACAGCCTCGGCAACTTCCCCGCGTTCTTCGACATCCCCGATCCGACCTTCAACCTGCCGTCGGCAGTCCTCAACTGGGAGCAGATCTCGGGCGCGGGCGACAACGGCTCGCTCGTCTACATCGTCGAGCTGAAGGGGGCGACGACGCTGCTCAACCCGGCCGTCGTGCCGTATTACCGCGACGACAAGTGCCTCGACGACGGCACCGGCGACGATCCCGTGCCGCGGCCGTGGCCCGGCGAGGCGTCCACGGACACGCGCGTGCACGCCGGCTACTCCGCGGCGGCGGGCGGCACGCCGTACGACCAGCTCACCTGCGATCAGAAGCAGGGCGCGTGGGCGTCGCACGGCATCCACTACCTGGTGACGCACGACACCGACAACGCCGCGACCCCGGGGACCCTCACCGAGATCGACGCGCAGCAGTGGCAGTTCATGGTGCCGACGGCGGCGCCGGCGAACGTCGCCGATCCGTACGCGAACGTCGTGCGCGTGCCGCTCCAGACGCTGGCGCTCCCACTCGACGGGCTGCCCGGTCTGCCGCCGCTCGCGAGCCCCGGCGCCGCGACCACCGATCAGGACGTCCCCGTGACGATCACGCTCACGGGTCTCGACGTCGACACGTGCGACCTCACGTTCGCGATCGACACGCCGCCGACGAACGGCACGCTCGACGTGATCGCCGCGGTGCCCTGCGTCGCCGGCGTGCCGAACACCGACACGGCGACCGTCGTGTACACGCCGGCCGCCGGCTACGCCGGGCCCGACGCGTTCACGTTCGTGGTCGACGACGGCACGAGTACCTCGCTCGTGCCGGGCTCGGTCGCGATCGTCGTGAACCCGATCGTGCTCCCGACGGCGACGCCGACCGCAACGCCCGCCGAGCCGACGCCGACTGCGACGCCGACCGTCGCGCCGACGGGCTCCACGCCGTCGCTCACGCCGAACGGCGGAGGCCTCTGCGGCGACGCGCCGCGGAACGGGTGCCGGAAGACGATCGTACCGAAGGGCTCGCTCCTCACGCTCAAGAAGGGCGCGACGCCGGACAAGGATCGCCTCGGATGGAAATGGGCGAAGGGCGAGCTCACGGCGAAGGGCGACTTCGGCATCCCGACCGAGACCACGGACTACGATCTCTGCGTCTACGACGGCAACGACGATCTCCTTCTGAGCGCTCGCGCCCCGGCCGGTCAGACGTGCCGCACGAACGAGCTCCGCGATTGCTGGAAGGAAAACACGAAGGGTTTCCGCTATGTCGACCGCGATCTCACGCCCGATGGCCTGCAACAGGTGGGGCTGAAGGCGGGGCCCACCGGCAAGGCTCAGATCACGGTGAAAGGACGGGGCGCGAACCTCGGCGCGCCAGCGCTCCCGCTCTCCGATCTCCCCGCGCGCGTCCAGCTCGTGAACGGCGGCGGAGCGTGCTGGGAAGCGACCTATACGTCGACGTTCCAGAACACGACGAAGACCTTCAAAGCAAAATCCGACTGAGCCGGGCGCGCCCGCATCGTCCCGGCCTCAGCGGCCGGTCCGGATTGCGCGTGCCGCCCGCCATGGCGGCCGCACTCGCAGCCGCCCGCGCCGAAGCCATGCGTTCGTCCGCGATTCGCGTGGCGCCACGCGGAAATAGCTTGCATGGATCGGTCCTCTCGGGGCATGACTTCTGTG
The DNA here is from genome assembly GCA_036781285.1 of Thermodesulfobacteriota bacterium. GTDB lineage: Bacteria > Desulfobacterota > Binatia > UTPRO1 > UTPRO1 > UTPRO1. The sequence continues at coordinate 7,343 of DAIQBH010000153.1, forward strand.
ATCGCGGCCACCTCCGAGCCGAGCTCCCCATACAATTCGACGATTTCTCACGACGGGACGGATGCCTATGACCCACGACGGGACGCGCCGCGTGCGCACGACGATGACCGCGGTGCTGCTCGCCGTTCTGATGCTCGCGGGTGCGGGGCTCGGATCCCCGGCGCAGGCGCTCGTCTGCGGCGACGGGTTCCTGGACGTCCTCGAAGATTGCGACGAGGGGGTGGCGAACGGCCAGCCGGATTCCTGCTGCACCGGCTCATGCACCTTCGTCGTCGTCGACACCCCGTGCCGTGACGCGGCGGGTGCGTGCGACGTGGTGGACGTGTGCAGCGGCGCCAGCGGCACGTGCGGCGCCGACGTGAAGAGCACCGCCGAATGCCGACCATCGGCCGGCGTGTGCGACGTGGCCGAGACGTGCGACGGCGTCGGCGACGACTGTCCCGCCGACGGCAAGAGCACGGCCGAGTGTCGCGCGTCCGCGGGCGTCTGCGACGTGGCCGAGAGCTGTGACGGCGTCGGCGACGACTGTCCGGCGGACGCGTTCGAGCCCGCCTCGGTGGAATGCCGCGCGAGCGCCGGCGTGTGCGACGTCGCGGAAACGTGCACCGGCAGCGGCGCCGCGTGTCCCGCCGACGGCAAGAGCACCGCCGAGTGTCGCGCGTCCGCCGGCGTCTGCGACCTCGCCGAGACCTGCGATGGCGTGAGCGACGCGTGTCCCGCCGATGCGAAGAGCACGGCCGTCTGCCGGGCGAGCGCCGGATCGTGTGACGTCGTCGAATCCTGCGACGGCGTCGCCGACGCGTGCCCCGCCGATGCGTTCGAGGCCGCGAGCGTCGAGTGCCGGCCGGGTGCCGGCGTGTGCGACGTCGCCGAAAGCTGTACCGGGTCGAGCGCCGCGTGCCCGAGCGACGGCTTCGCCACCGGCGTCGAGTGTCGGGCGTCCGCGGGTGAATGCGACGTCGCCGAGCAGTGCGATGGATCGTGTGCCGCGTGCCCCGCCGACGGTTTCCAGCCCGACGAGACCTCCTGCGACGACGCCAATCCCTGTAGCATCAATGATCGCTGCATCGGCGGCGTCTGCGGCGGCTTCCTCGAGAACTGCGGCAACAACGTGATCGACGGCGGCTGCTCCGAGACCTGCGACGACGGCAACTTCGTGAACGGCGACGGCTGCGACGAGAATTGCCATCTGGAGGCGTGTGGCCCCGAGCCGCTGCCCGGGTGTCGCGCGGTGACCGTCGAGGGCAAAGCCGCCGTCCAGGTCGTGAACCGCCCGCTTCCGGAGAAGAACCGGTTGCAGTGGAAGTACACACCCGGTGCCACGACGCCGAAGGCCGACTTCGGCAACCCCACTACCACGACGAGCTACACCTTCTGCATGTGGGAAGAGATCGCGGGCGACCCGCGGCTCGCCGCGAGCTACGAGATCCCGGCGGGCGGCACCTGCGGTACGCGGCCGTGCTGGAGTGAGAGCAGCAAGGGCTTCAAGTACGTCGACAAGGAGCAGACGCCGCACGGCATCTCCGGCCTGACGCTCAAGGAAGGCCTCGCTGCCGGCAAGACGAAGATTCTCCTCCAGGGGAAGGGCGCGAACCTCCCGATGCCGGTGCTGCCGTTCATCCAGAACCCGGACGTCGTCATGCAGCTCAAGAACAGCGACGGGACGTGCTGGGAAACGCGCTACGGGATGCCGGCGTTTCGCAATCAGCCGGACTTGTTCAAGGACAAATAGGCGGCGGTTGCTGCCCTGGGAGTCAGCTCACCCGGGTCCCGCACCCTGCGCGCAGCGAGCGGACTCACCGCCGCCGTCGTCGTCAACAGAAGCTCGGCGGCAGAATCTTCTTCTCGCGGGCGTCGCGTTCCAGTGCTTCGCGGAAGTCGGGGTGGGCGAGCGGGATGAGAGCTTTCGCGCGTTCGGCGACGGACTTGCCCTTCAGGTTCACCAAGCCGTACTCGGTGACGACGTACATGACGTCGGTACGCGGGGTCGTGACGACGTTGCCGGGGGTGAGGGTCGGGACGATGCGGCTCTCGCGGCGGCCGTGGCGCTCGTAGGTGGACGAGAGACAGATGAAGCTCTTGCCGCCGCGTGACGCGTAGGCGCCGCGGACGAACTGGAGCTGGCCGCCGGTGCCGCTGATGTGGCGGTGGCCCGACGACTCCGAGGCGGCTTGGCCCTGAAGGTCGATCTGCGTCGTGTTGTTGATCGAGACGACGCCGTCGTTCTGCATGATGTTGTGCGGCAGGTTCGTGTAGTCGACAGGACGCGACGAGAGGGTGGGGTTGCGGTCGATGTAGTCGTACTGCTTCCGCGAGCCGGCGGCGAAGGTGAAGACGATCTTGCCGCGGTCGATGCGTTTCCTCGCGCCGGTCACGATGCCCGCGTCGACGAGCTCGATCATGCCGTCGACCAGCATCTCGGTGTGGATGCCGAGGTCGCGGACGCCGGCGTCCTTCAACAGCATGCAGACCGCGTTCGGCATGCCCCCGATCCCGATCTGGAGGCACGCGCCGTCGCCGACCTCGGCGGCGATCAGCGCGGCGACCTTGCGGTCGACGTCGCTCGCGGTCGGGTTGGCGAACTCGGTGATGGGGTCGTCGCCGCCGTCGATCACGTAGTCGACCTCGCTCGCGTGCACCGCTTCCTCGGCGCCGAACACGTACGGCATCGCGGTCGACGTCTCGACGATCAGGATCTTCGCGCGCTCGGTCATCGCCTTGTGGTAGGTGACCGCGCCGCTGAAGTTGAACCATCCATGGGCGTCCATCGGGGACGTGCGGACGCAGACGACGTCGATCGGATCGACGAACCGGCGGTAGAGATCGGGCGACTCGCCGAAGTTCATGGGCACGTAGTGCGTACGGCCCTCGTCGGCGCGCGCGCGGTCGTAGCCCGAGAAGTGCCAGTTGTAGCCGAGGAAGTGCTCGCCGCAGGGATCGACCTCGATCGTCCTCCGCGGCCGCATGCTGAAGGCGCTCCGGATCTTCACGCCGCGGAGCTCCGGCGCACGTGCGGCGAGCGCCGCATCGAAACGCTCGGGCTGCCCCATGCCGAATCCGTAGTCGACCCAGTCGCCCGACTTCACGAGCGCGGCGGCGGCTTCGGGGGTGATCGTCTTCGGCGTCTTCGGCATCAGGCGAGATCGGTCGGGGCGAACGAGGCCCGTGGTGCTGCGTCCTGACGCCGCCAGGCCTCCACGGAGACCTTCGTTGGCTCGACGAGCTGGCTCACGGGTCGACCCTAGCGCGCTCGCCGCGGGCCCGGCAACGCTACGAATAGCCGGTAGGTTGACGGCGATGGACCGTCACGGCGAGCGCCGGCGTCTCGGATCTGCCGCTGGAAGTGCGCGAGGCTCGGGCGTTCGAGCGGAGCTTCACGGGCAGTAAAGGTGCCTAGAACGGACCCCCGTCGACGCCGATCCGTTGACAAGTGAGGTAGCCGGCGCGCTCGGACACCAGGAACCGTACCGCGTCCGCGACCTCCTCCGGCGTGCAGACGTGACCGAAGGCGCTGCTCGAGTCCATCGACCGGATGTCGGAGACGCCCATCGCGCCCTTCACGAGCCGGCGGCCCATGTCGGTGTCGACGAGGCCGGGCGCCACGACGTTCACGTGGATGCCGTGGTGGCGCTCCTCCTTCGCGAGCGTCACCGCCAGCGCTTCGAGCGCGACCTTCGCCATGTTGTAGGGCGCGCTGTTGGGCGCGAGGTACTGGGTCGCGACCGACGAGATCATGACGACGTCGCCGCGCGGCGCCTCGCGCATCTTCGGCACGAGAAGCTTCGCGAGCGCCCACGCGCTGTACACGTGGGTCTTCCAGAGCTTGTCGGGCTCGCGCGGGTCGGTGTCGACGACCGTCTGACCGCGCGACGCGACGCCGGCGTTGCAGACGAGGATGTCGATGCGCCCGAAGTCGGCGAGCGCGCGCTCGGCCATCGCCGCGCACTGGTCCCACTCGCCGACATCGGCAGCGTACGCCTTGGCGCGCCGACCGAGCTTCTCGATCTCCGCGACCGTCGCCTGCGCGGCGTCCTCGTCGCGGCGGTAGTTGACGGCGACGTCGGCGCCGTCCGCCGCGAGGCCGAGCGCGATGGCGCGTCCGATGCCGCGGCTCCCGCCGCTCACGAGGGCAGTGCGTCCTGCGAGGCTCATGCATGGTCTCCTTCTCTGCGAGCGAGGACCGCAGATTCACTCCGCGGTCCGAGGGCCATCGGAGCATTGCGGCGCGGAGCGCCGCAAGCGCACGGGGCCGTAATCTATTGGTCTGTGTAGTTGGGCGGTCGCTTCGCGAGGAACGCGGCGATCGCTTCCGCCATGTCGCCCGTCTGGCTCGCGAGGAGCTGCGTGCGGTTCTCGAGGTCGATGCCGGCCGCGAGCGAGCCGATCTCGAGCTGGCTCCACATGACCTCCTTCGTCATCTGCACGCCGAAGGGACTATTGGCGACGATGAGCTCGGCCTCGTTCAGCGCGGCGTCGACGACCGTGCCGTCGGGCACGACGTCGAGCACGAGCCCGATCTGTTTGGCTTCCGCGGCGGGAAGGAAGCGCCCGGTCAGCATGAGCTCGTAGGCGCGCGAGGCGCCGATCAGCCGCGGCAGGAGCCATGAGACGCCGATGTCGCAGCCGGACAGGCCGATCCGCACGAACGCGACGTTGAAGCGCGCCGACGCGGCCGCGATCCGGATGTCGCTCGCGAGCGTGAGCGCGAGGCCTCCGCCCGACGCGGCCCCGTTCACGGCGGCGATGATCGGCTGCCGCATGCCGCGCATGACGGGCACGAGCGTCGCGATCGCCTGCTGCACGACGAGCCCCGACTGCACGCGGCCGAGGTTCGCGGCCTCCGGCGGCGTCGCGCCTTCTTTGAGGTCGAGCCCGGCACAGAACGCGCGGCCCGCGCCGGTCAGCACGATCACGCGGCAGGTGCGGTCGTCCTTCAGCGACGCGAACGCCGAGTGCAGGTCGGAGATCAACGCGGCGTTCATCGCGTTCAACGACTCCGGGCGGTTCAGCGTCACGAGCGCGACTCCGTCGCGCGGGCGGGTGATCTCGACGGTGCTCATGGGGTTCTCCCGGTTCGCGTTGCGCTAGGCGCAGCGCCTCGGCGGCGACTCTTCCTCGCCCGCCCGCCGAGCGTCAATCACTTCGACCCTCCGTCACTTCGACCCTCCGAAACGTCGCGCCCACCATTTCAGCGCCGCGGTCCCGCTCGGTCGCGCGTGCGCGTGCCAGTGGTCGGGGATGTTGCGGCGATGCCCGTCGACGACCCACGTCGCGAAGTGCTCGCTCGCGGCGCGTTGGAGCGCCGCCGTCATGTGCCCGACCTCGTCGGGCGAGGGATCGATCGCGTGCCGCCGCAGCACCACCATCGGGACGTCGCAGATCTCGCAATCGGCGACCCAGCAGACGTCGTCCTCCGAGTACCAGCGCGTGAGCCGCGCCGCTTCGCAGAGATCGCAGCCGCGCTCGATCGGCATGACTCGGGTGCCGCGCGGCCGCCGGCGCTCAGGCGGCCTGCGCCGTGGCGCGCGCCGCGTGCTTCCCGATCGCCGCGATGATCGGCGGCCAGGTGCCGCGCGGGAAGTCGTGCCCCATGCCTTCGATGACCAGAAGCTCCGCGCCCGATATCGCGCTCGCGGTCGCGTGCGCGGCCGCGACGGGAATCAAAGGATCGGCGGCGCCGTGGATCACGAGCGACGGGACCGTCACGTTGCGGAGCGCCGTCGTGCGGTCGCCCGACTTCATGATCGCGGCGAACTGCCGCGCGACGCCGCCCGGGTTGTAGCCGCGGTCGAACGCGCGGCCGAAGAGGTCGCGCATGCGCGGCTCGTCGAACGGGTACCCGGGGCTGCCGATCACCTTCCACGCTTCGAGCGCGCGCCCGACGTTGCCCTCGCGGTCGCCGGGCGGCGGCGTGAGGAGCACGCGCATCGCCTCCGGCGTCGCGGGCGGTAGCGTCGGGTCGCCGGTCGTCGACATGATCGAGGTCAGGCTGAGCACGCGGTCGGGGTAGAGGATCGCGACCGTCTGCGCGATCATGCCGCCCATCGACGCGCCGACGACGTGGGCCTTGGCGATGCCGAGCGCGGTCATGAGCGCGACGGTGTCGCCGGCCATCTCGGAAAGCGAGTAGGGCGCGTCGACCGGCTTCCCGGCCAGCACCGCCGTCATCGCCTCGAAGACGTTCGGAATGCCGAGGTCGTCGAGCTGCGTCGACTTCCCGATGTCGCGGTTGTCGAAGCGCACGACGAAGAACCCGCTCGCGGCGAGCTCCGCGCAGAACTCGTCCTCCCAGAGGATCATCTGCGCGCCGAGCCCCATGACGAGCATGAGCGGCGGCGCGGTGCGGCTCCCGAACGTGTCGTACTCGAGCTCGATTCCGTTGGCGTCGGCGCGCGGCATGCCGGATGTTTCGCCCGCGGACGCGGGTGGGTCAAGCCAAGCGCGGCACCCGGAGGCCTGCCGCTCGCGCCAGTGCCGCCTGACGGGTGTCGAACGTCAGAAACTCGTCGACGCCGAGCACCAGCGCGCCGGCGACGTGCAGGATGTCGAGCGCACGGGTTCCCAACTTCGACGACCACTGTGCGCTCAGACGCTCCGCTTCGGTGCTCACATCGAAAGGAGCGGGGGCGGCAGGCATCAGGATGCCCGCGGCGACGTCCGCGAGAACCGCATTCAGTGACGCAGTGGACTGCTCCCGGGTGGATTCATGCCGGAAGATCTTGAGACGAAGGGCGTTGCGCAGCTCCAACTGATGCAGCCAAGTGAACGCGAGCGGCAGTCGTTGGCTTTCGATGCGAGCGACGGCACGGTTGGTATGAGCGTCCGACGCGTACAACGAGCACAGGAAACCCGTGTCCGCGTACGCCCTCACCGGTCGCCGCGCGCTTCCGAGACCAGGGCGGTGCCGGTCGTGGGTGCTCTCTTGGCTCCGTAGATGGCTTTCAGCCGCGCCTTGAAATCCGGCAAGCGGCCGCGCGCGGGTCGCGCGGGGGGCGAGAGAAGTGCAACCGGCTCGTTCCGCCGTCGGATTTCCACCGTTTCGCCCGCGGCGACCCACGACAGGACGGTGGTCGTGTCGTGCTTCAGCTCTCGAATCGTCGTGACCTTCATAGGTGTCACGTTAATGTGACACGTCGTGGCGGGTCAATCGCTGAAAGTAGCGCCTATGGCAGCAGCACCACCTTGCCCGTCGTCTTCCTCCCTTCGAGGGCGCGGTGCGCATCGGCGGCGCGAGCGAGCGGGTACTCTTCCTCGATCCGGAGCTTCAGCTCGCCGGCGGCGATCCAGCCGAGGACGTCGGCGGCGCGCGACCGCAGCTCCGCGTCG
>DAIQBH010000154.1:0-14545 GCA_036781285.1 Thermodesulfobacteriota bacterium
CGGGTTCGGGAACATCCACTGCGCGGTGCGCTGTATGATCGTGAGGTGGCCGACGCGGTCCGCGATCGCCGGCGCGACCTGAAAGCCGGTCGCGCCGGCGCCGATCATGACGACGCGCTTTCCGGCGAGGTCGACCGAGTGATCCCAGCGCGCGGTGTGGAAGGCCGGCCCGTCGAAACGTCCGGGAACGTCGGGAACGTACGGGCGGTTGAGCTGGCCGACCGCGCTGATCACCGCGCGCGCCTTCAGCGTTTCTCCGTCGTCGAGCGTGACGGTCCACGTCGCCGTAGCGTCGTCCCAGACGGCGCCGGTGACTTCCGTTCGCCAGCGCACGTGGCGGTCGACGCCGTGCTTCTCCATCACGCGCCGGAAGTACGCCTGGAGCTCCGGTTGGCGCGCGAAGAACTCCGTCCAGTGGTCGCTCGGCTCGAAGCTGTAGCAATAGAAGTGATTGCCGACGTCGACCCGCGCGCCCGGGTAGCCGTTCTCGAACCAGGTGCCCCCGACGTCCGCGTTCTTCTCGATCACGACGAAGGGAAAGCCGGCCTCCTGGAGCCGGATCGCGGCGAGGAGCCCCGACATGCCGCAGCCGATCACCACGACCGGCAGCGCGGCGGCGGTCGTGGAGTCGACGGGTGCCGCCTTCCGCGCGTCGCCGCCGTCGAGCTCCATCTCCTCGAGCAGCATCGCGACGTACTCGTCGGGCACGCGCTCGCAGACGAGCCAGTCCATCATCCGCTTCAAGAGCGCCGGCCCGATCGGCGCCGGCTCCGGGCAGCCGCGATCGCGCCAGTCGCGGATCACGCCGAGCGCGAAGTCACGCGCCTTGGCCTTGTCCTCCTCGGACATGAAGCCCTGCACCTCGTTCAGAAAGAGGCCTTGCGGCTTCAACGGCCCGTCGAGGATGCTCGCATCGCCGGTGATGTGGACGCACGAGAGGAGCAGCGTCGGCACCGAGACGTCGGCGAGCGCGGCGGCGATGTCGGCGTCGCTCGCGTCGGCGGCGGAGAACGGGAGACCCGCGTGGGGATTCCGCATCGCGGGACGGTCCCGGTTCACGAGCGAGGTGTCAAGACGAGACGCCGCTCGGTTTGCCGCCGGCCCGGCGGGGGCGGCTGAACACGGGCAGCCTCGAGTTCTGACGGACCGGCTAGCGTCACCTACGCCAGTCGGCGCTCGTCATCGCTCCTCGAACACTCACGGTAACGAAACGCCGCCGAGATCGAGCAACTCTCCGAGCCGCGGCGTCGTGCTCTCCGACAGCTGATCCGCGCGACATGCGAGCTGGCGCTCGAGGCACGCGCTGACGTCGGCGACCGACGTCAGGCTCGGGAATCCGAGGCGCGCGCACGACGCGGCGAGCCCCGCGACGCCGAGGCCCTCGGACGCGAGCAGGTCGGCGGGAACGAGCGGCGCGCCGCACGACTTCGCGATCGCCGACGTGAAGCTCGCCTGGAGCTTCGGCAGCGCGGCGATGGCCTTCGAGCACGTCGCGGCCGACTTCGCGACGCACGCCTGATCGCCCGGCTTCGCCTGCACGCAGCTGAAGACGGCGGCGCCGCAGGCCTGCGCGGCCTTCGTGCGGCCGGCGAGGAGCTTGGCGGTCGCCTTCTGGATCGCACCGTCGCACTTGCGGAGCGCCTTCCGCTTCTCGGCGGCGATCGCCGACCCGCCGCCGTTCGTGGTGGCCTCGATGCAGCCGAGATCCGCCGACGGGTCGAGCCCGCCGAGCACGAGGAGCTCGCGCGCGCGCGGCACCGCGGCGCCGAGCGCGCGCTCGGCCATGCACGCTTGTTGCCGGAGCACGCACGCGGCGACGTCGGTGACCGTCGCGACCGTGCCGACGCCACGCCCCTTGCACGCACTCGTCTCGTCGTCGAAGCCGAGCCCGACGTCCGCGAGCAGATGCGACGTCGCCACCGTCGGCTCACCGCATGCGGTGGTGATGGGACCCGCCAGCTTGGCCTCGGCACTGGCCGACCCGATCCGCGCCTTGGCGCACTTCGCCTGCGCCTTCGCGAGACACGCGGCGTCGCCCGGCTTCAGTTGGACGCAATCGGCGACCGCCTTCTCGCACGCGCCGAGCTGCTTCAACCGATTGCTCGCGAGCTTGGCGCCGACCTTGCGAATCGCCTTCGCGCACTTGGCGACGGCCTTGCCGACCGTGGCATCGCCGACGCCGGCGCCCGCCGCGTCGGCAGGTGGCGCGCAGTCCGGATCGGCGCGGTCGACGATCGTGTCACCGTCGTCGTCGATGCAGTTCTCGCAATCCTCGGGCTTCCCGATCGTGTTGCAGAGCTCGTTCGTGATGATCGCCGGGTTGAAGTCGAACACGATGCTCGCGTCGTTGCAGACCGTCGTGCCGAGGCCGAAGCCCGGCTTCAGGCTGACGGTGAAGAGCATCTCGCCCTCGCCTTCCGGCGAGCTCACGTTCGGCGGCAGGAAGCCGTCTTCCGGCTCCTCGGGGAACTCGTGGGTCGCCGGGTCGAGCGTCGTGAACTTCCAGGTGACGATGCCGGTCGCCACGTCGAGGGCGGCGTCGATGCCGACGAGGATGTTCACGCCGGGGCGCAGGTCGACCTCGGTCGAGAAGGTCTTGAGGCCCGGGGGCACGTTGACGACTCGGTCGGCGAACGAGATCGGCCCGAGGCTGAACGTGTCGAGGTCGTACTTGGTCGTATCGAGCTGGTCGGTGACCGTCACCTCGAACGCGTCGCCCGACGCGGTCGCGAGGTTCTCGAAGGTGACCGTGTAGTTGAGCGGCGCCACGCCGTCGATGAAACCACCCGGTCCACCGGGCCCGGCCTTCTCGTTCGGATCGTGCGAGAGTCGGAACGGCACCGTTCGCGGTGTGGGTGTGGGCCTGGGTGTGGCCTGCACGGGAGGGACGCACGGGAGACCCAGGAAGTTGAGGACCTTTCTGGCGGTCCCAACACAATTGAAGGGCGGCGGGACGAGCGGGGCGTCCTCGTCGCGGCAACCGTGCCGGCAGGGATCGATCTCGGCTTCGCAGGCAGCTTTGTCGGGGGCGAAGTTGAATTGCGCACAGGGGTCGGGAGGAGTGACGTAGGCCTCCGCCGCGCCGCCGACGAGCTTCGCGACGAGGCGTGCGAGATACCGACGCTCGGGGAACGTCGCCGCGGCCGTCGCGCTCTCGCCTGCGATGAACTGGCCGATGTCGATGATGAGCTGGGACTGGCTGTAGACGGGGGGACTCTCACTCTCGTCGCCGGCGGCGGCGAGCCCGGCGGCGACGACCTCGGTGATCTGCGTCCGCACGTAGGCCTCGATCGCCGCGTCGGCCGGGAAGGTGGTCGTGCCGTGCGCCCTGGCCGCGTAGTCCTTCCCCTGCGCCACATAGAAGGCGACGACGTCCTCCGAGAGATCCGGGTCGAAGTACGGGTCGCCGACGTTCGCCCCGACGTAGATGGCCCCCGGATCCCCGGGAGTTCCCGTCTCGAGCGTGAGCGGGCTCAGCACGCGGACTCTGAACGCGCTGCTCGAGCCCGCCGGCACGATCGGGAGCAGGAAGTGAAACGAGTCGGCCTCCTCGGGGAGCTCGGGGGACGGAGCGCGCCAGAGGTCGATCCCGATCCGTGACCAGTCCGTCGCGATCTGTCCGGGCTGCGCCGGCGGCGGGCTCACGACGAACGGAACGACCCACCGCAAAGATTCCCCGAACGCCAGCCAAAACGGCACGCCGACGGCATCGACGGTGCCGCGGTTGCCGACGAGCACGTAGATCGACTGCACACGGCCCGCGTGGAACCCGCTCGGGGTCAGCAGCTCCACCCAGAGGTCCGCTCCACCGCCGGCCACGACCGTGAACGCGTCGGCGAGCGTCGCGACCGACGCATCGGGGTTCTCCACTTCCACGCTCCAGGTACCTGGTGCTGCGTCGCGGAGATCGAGCGAGGTGGTGATCACCGTTCCGAGGACACTCGTCACCGTTCCGACCACGTCGGCGAAGCCCGCGCGCACGAGCCGCACCACGGCGCCAGTGACGAAGCCCTCGCCGAAGACGCGCAGCTGCACCGTCCCGGCCGTGCCGCCGGACGCCGGCTGCACGGAGAACGCCGCGAGCGCGGCGCTGCCGCTACTCTCGACGGAACCGACGTCGCACGCGGCGCCGGTCGGCCGCGACTCCCCGCGCTGATCCGTCGTCGGGCATGCGGTGCCGCCGCTTCCCGGCGCTGCCGGGTTGCCCCCGTCGATCGCCGGGCTGCCGCTCATGAGCGCGTGCGTGAGCGTCGGCCCGCCGTAGTCGGCGAGCGGGCCGAGCTTGGCGTCGATCGGGGCCGCGAGCGTGCCGATCCGGTCGCCGTTCACGCCGTCGTGGAGGCCCGGACAGTGATACCCGTCACCGACGAGGCTGTACCCCTCGGAGACGGGGAACGTGAAGGAGCCCGACGTGCAGTCGGGCGCGTACAGCGCCTGATTCGTCTCGTCGTGGAAGTTGCCGGCGACGATCGTGTTGCGGAGAACCATGGGGCCCGAGGCCCAGATCCCGCCGGCACCATGCGAGGGCACGAGCAGCCGGTTCGCGGTGACGGTCGTGCTCCGGAGGTTCATGGTGCCGCCGACGGTGTAGATGCCGCCGGCAGTGTCTGCCGCTTGGTTGTCGCTGATGGTGCAGTTGGTGAGCGTGGCCGTGCCGTTGTCGTTCAAGAAGGCGGCGGGGCCACCGTTCTCCGTACGGTTGCCGCTGATGGTGCTGTTGGTGAGCGTCATCACGGAAGGCAGGGAGATGTGCAGGGAGTAATTCTGGAGGCCGCCGCCCCGGTTTGCCGCCACGTTGTCGCTTACGGTGCAGCCGGTGAACGTGGCGGTGGCGCCGAAGTTGAGAAAGCCGGCGCCGCTGTTGGTGAACAGGCCGAAGCCGACGCCGCTGCCCGTTCGGTTGCCGCTGATGGTACTGTCGGTGCACGTCGCCACGGCGTGGTCCTCATTCAGGATGCCGCCGCCGCCGAGCGCCGTGTTGCCGCTCACGCTGCTGTCGGTCATGACGACCGTCGCGGTGCCGGACGTGTCGCTGAACGTGTTCGAAATGCCGCCACCCCCGGTGGCCTCGTTGTCGCTGATCGTCGATCTCGTGAGTGTGAGCGCGCCGTACCAGTTCGCGATGCCACCGCCCCAGGTATGGATGTCGCCGGCGAGGTCACCGTTCTCCCAGGCGTCGCCGTTCTTCGTGACGACGACGTCGGTGAGCGTGAGCGCGGCCGCGGTGTTGAACCGCCGCATCCAGATGCCGCTCCCGTAGCGCGCCCCGTTCTGGACGGGGGCGCGGCCGTGCCGGAGGGTGACGCCGCTGATCGCGACGTGGGCATCGATGACTTTCAGCACGCGGTCGGCGATCCCTTGGCCCGCCGGGCAGTCGGCCGCGAGCTGTTCGACAGCGCAGGCCTGGATGATCGTCGTCGCCGCCCCGGCGCCGGTGATGACGAGGTCGTCGACGGCGGTATTGTCCCGGAGGTCGAGGTCGCCGACGGCGGAATCGTTGTCGAACCCAGCGACCGTCAACGTGTAGGTGCCGGCCGGCAGCGTGATGGTGTCGGTCTGGTCGTTCTGGCCCGCCGTGCAGGCGTCGACGGCGAGGTTCGTGTTGGCGGCGCGCACCGCTTCGCGGAGCGAGCAGTCACCATCGGCGTTGAGCTCGTCGACGGTCGTCGTGACCGCGATGGTCGCGGCCTCCACGGGTCGGAGTGGAAGGGCGGCCGAGGCGGCGATGGCCAGCAGGATGCCGAGGAAAGGTTTCGGAGACATGAGCCCTCCAGCGTTAGGAGCTGTTTGGCGCTCATGCCTCGGGTTCCTGGACCCGACAAGGAGCCACTTTCCCTCGCTGGCGATGGAGCCACCTCTACTAGCAGACGAGGAACGAGCGGAGACTCAGAAATCGGTAGGAACGAGTCGCTGGCCGATAGCGAAGGTGCCGAGCGATTGGCTCGCCATGCCGAAGAAGTTGTCGGAGTCGGCCAGTCCTGCCAGCGGATAGGAAATCTCGAAGCGGCCGCTGCTCGTGAACGCGGTGTCTCCGGCCAGGCCCTGCAACGTCTCGAAGCGAACGCCGCTGACCGTCAAGGTCGTGACGAGCAGGGGGGCGCCGCCGGACGCGTCGTAGAAGGTTGCTTGGGTCTCGACGGGGTCGGGGACGATGTTGAAGCGCGCCGCGCCCTGGGGACCGACGGGCGCGGCGTATCGATCGGCGAACGAAGCGAAGAAGAGCCGGTTTCCATCCTGGTCCGCCGGCGAGAGGGTGTTCGGATTGAAGTAGACGGGGAACGTGAGCGACGAGCGTCCCCCTCCGGGCGAGCTTGGGAGGATGTTTTGGTAGGCGACGTTGACGCCGTTGACGGTCGCCCCCGGCGCGGCACGACTCTCGAGGGCGGCGCCCGTGCGATTGGTGGCGAGTCGGCCGAACGGGTTCCCGCCGGTGCCGGCGCCGAGCGTGAGATTGACGATCGAAAATCCCCCGACGAGCGGCCGCGGGGGCACGATCGGCGTGTGGTCGACCTCACTCGTGATGGGCGTCATGACGATCAGACCCGATGTGCCGGGCAAGCCTTCACTCTGCCCCGGGTCGACGACCCTGGCGCCGAAGGCCGGAAGGACCGTGACCTCTTCAGCGAGGCGCTCCAGCGACTGGGAGTAAAAGACGATCTCGAGAACGACGGCACTCGCGCTGGGGTTGCCCACGGTGAGGAACGTCGTGCGGGCGGGGCGAAGATCGTAAAAGTAGACGAGCTGGTCGCCATACGTATTGGTCTCCGTCGGGAACGGCGGAAAGAGCAGTTGCGCCTGCGCGGCGACGCTCGATGCCAAGACGCTCACGAGTGCCAGCACGCCGACGGCCATTCGTCGCCGCAACGATACCCTCTTCAATGGGACCCAACCGTTCATTGCCGTTCCTCCTCTGCTCGTTGATGGCGCCTGGGCTCATGCCTCGGGTTCCTGGACCCGACAAGGAGCCACTTTCACTCGCTGGCGATGGAGCCACCTGATAGGTCGAGCCACATGTACATCCGCCGCAGCCGCGCCGAGCCCCTCACCACCCAGCTCTACAAAGGCATTCGCGGGGCCATTCTGAGCGGCGCGCTGGCCCCGGACTCGCGGGTGCCGTCGACCCGCGACCTCGCGCAGAGCGAAGGCGTGGCGCGGAACACCGCGCTGCGCGTCTACGAGCAATTGCTGTCCGAGGGGTATCTGGTCCAGCGGCGCGGCGCCGGAACCTACGTGGCCCCCGAGCTTCCGGAGAAGCTGCTCACCCAGCTCCGCACGACTCCCACGACTCCGACGGTTCCGCGTGAGCCTCCGCGGCTCTCCCGCCGAGGTCAGCGCCTCGTGCCGCTGGCACCGACGTCCTGGGCGCCCGTCACGCCGGCGGTCGCCGTCGATTTCCGGTACGGTCCGACCGCGCTCGACGACTTCCCTCGCCAGATCTGGCGGCGGCTGCTGAGCCGCGCCGCGCGGGAAACCGCGGCACCGCATCTCGACTACGGCACTCCCACCGGCCTCTCGGAGTTGCGGGAAGCGATCTGCGAATACCTGACCCACTCCCGCGCCGTCGGCTGCCGCCCCGATCAGGTCATCGTCGTGCACGGATCGCAGCAGGCCCTCGCACTGACCGGCGAGGTCTTGCTCGACCCCGCCGACCGTGTGCTCATGGAAGAACCCGGATATCCGGGTGCGACCCTGAGCTTCTGGGCCGCGGGAACGAAGGTGGTCCCGGGCGCCGTCGGACCGGAAGGGCTCGACGTCCGCGCCCTCGCGGCCAGCATGCGGGGCGTGCGCCTCGCTTACGTCACGCCGTCACACCAGTTCCCGACCGGCGGGATCATGACCCTCGCCCGTCGCCTCGCCCTGCTCGAATGGGCGGAGCGAACCGGCGCCTGGATCTTCGAGGACGACTACGACAGCGAGTTCCGCTACGGCGTCCGCCCCGTCGAATCGCTGCAGGGACTCGATCGTCACGAGCGGGTCATCTACGCCGGCACTTTCTCGAAGGTGCTGTTTCCGTCGCTTCGCCTCGGATACCTGGTGGTACCGCCGGCGCTCGTCGATCCCTTCCGCGCCGCCAAGGCGCTGGCCGACACCGGGACGGGTGGCCTCGAGCAACGGGCGCTCGCGCGTTTCATCCGCGACGGCCACTTCGATCGCCACCTGCGGCGAGCCCGAGCCCGTAACGGCCAACGCCGCGCCGCGCTCGTCGCCGCGCTCGACGAGCACCTGGGAGACCAGGTGGAAGTGCTCGGCGCCAACGCCGGCCTGCACGTGATGCTGCGCCTCCGGGACGTGCCGCTCGCCCGCGAAAACGAGGTGATCGCCGAGGCCGAGCGCGCGGGCGTCCGCGTCTATTCCCCGGCGCTGTTCTACTCCGCGGCCCGCGCGCGCCCCGAGGCCGAGCTGCTGCTCGGCTACGCCTCCCTCTCGCTCGCCCAGATCCGTCGCGGCATCGCTCGCCTGGCGAACGTGCTGACTGGAGTCGGCCGACGAGGTCCAGGACGTCGTCGGAGCCCGCGACGGTGAGCGACCCCGCCGACGTCAGTGCTGTGCGACGGTGACCTGGACGATCTCGCCTTCGAAGTCGGTCGCGCCGGCCTCGTAGTCGTCGGACACCATCGTCTCGTTGTCCACGCCGACGTCGACGCCCTCGTCGCCGGAAAACGCGAAGGGCTGGGTCTTCGGGATCTGGCCCTCGGCCACGACCTTGCCGTCGACGCGGAGGATCGACTTGCCGCCCGTGCCCGGCTTCTGTTCGTCCGGGACGAACTCGTACTGGATGGTGTGCTTGCCTGCCGCGAGCGCCGACTTCGACGCGACCTTCGTGTGGGAGAGCCCGAAGAAGTTGTAATCGTGGATAGGGCGGCCGTTCTTCATGTAGAGGGCCCAGCCGCCGAAGTACCCGGCCTGCGCGATGATGACGCCGTCGGTCTTCGCATCCGCCAGCACGACGTCGGCGGTCACGGTGTGACGGACGCCCTTCACGTTGATGAAGGCGTTCTCCATGATGCCCGTCATGCCGTCGTAGACCGTCATGGTGGTGCGTCCCCCGAGCAGGTCCGGCCGGCCGGCGATCGTCGGGTTGAAGCGCTCCGAGCGGCGGTCGTCGATCGGGAGGACGTGGTTGCGCTCGGCTTCCTTCATGAAGAGCGCTTGCAGCTCCTTCAGCTTCTTCGGATTTTCCGCCGCGAGGTCGTTCGCCTGGCTGAAGTCGGCGTCGACGTCGTAGAGCTCCCACACGTCATCCGACAGCGGCGGGTTCTCGGTGAGGACCCACGGGATCGAGTGGCGCGTCGCGGCAACCCACCCGTCGTGGTAGATCGCGCGATTGCCGAACATCTCGAAGTACTGGGTCGTGCGCCGATCGCGCGCCTTCGCGTCGTCCGTGCTGTAGAGCATCGACACGCCGTCCATCGGGCGCTGCGCGATTCCGTCGACCGTCATGGGTTCCGGGATCCCGGCGGCTTCGAGCGCGGTCGGGGCCACGTCGATCACGTGGTGGAACTGGCTCCGGATCTCGCCTTTCGATCGGATGCGGGCCGGCCAGCGCATGACCATGCCGTTCCGCGTGCCGCCGAAATGGCTCGCCACCTGCTTCGTCCATTGGAAGGGCGTGTTGGTCGCCCAGGCCCAGCCGATCGCGAAGTGCGGGAAGGTTTCCGGGCCGCCCCAGTCGTCGAGATGTCCCGCCATCTGGTCGTAGGTGCCGACGATGCCGTTCAGCGCCATCATCTCGTTGTAGGAGCCTTCCGGTCCGCCTTCGGCGCTGGAGCCGTTGTCGCCGACGACGTAGAAGAAGAGCGTGTTGTCGAGCTCGCCGAGCGCCGCGAGCCGCGCGACCAGGCGCCCGACCTCGTGATCGGTGTGCTCCGCGAAGCCCGCGAAGGTTTCCATCTGCTTCTCGAAGAGCCGCTTCTGATCCGCGTTCATCGCGTCCCAGGCCGGGATCTCTTTGGGACGCGGGGTCAGCTTCGCGTCGGCCGGAATGACCCCCATCGCCTTCTGGCGCGCGAACGTCTCCTCGCGGAGCCGATCCCAGCCGCCCGCGAACTTGCCCTTGTACTTCGCCGGCCATTCCTTCGGGACATGGTGCGGCGCGTGCGTCGCTCCGGTCGCGAAGTACAGATAGAAGGGCTTGTCCGGCGTCAGCGCGTGCTGCGCGCTCACCCACTTGATGGCCTGATCCGTCATGTCGGCCGTGAAGTGATAGGTCGGCGACTTGGGGTGCTCGACGCGCGTCACGCCGTCGTAGATCGAGGGCGCCCACTGATTCGTCTCGCCGCCGATGAAGCCGTAGAACTTCTCGAAGCCCGAGCCCGTCGGCCAGCGATCGTACGGACCCGACACCGACACCTCCCAGGGCGGGGTCTCGTGGTACTTGCCGAAGGCGGCCGTGCTGTAGCCGTTCAGGCGCAGGATCTGCGCGAGCGGCGTCACGCTCAAGGGCCGGATCCCCGTGTTCCCCGGGAACCCCGTGGCGAGCTCCATGATGGCGCCCGCGTTGTTGACATGGTGATTGCGGCCGGTGAGCAGCGCGACGCGCGTCGGGCTACAGAGCGCCGTCGTGTGGAAGCGGTTGTAGCGCAGGCCCTCGGCGGCCAGCTGGTCGAGCGTCGGCATGGAGATCGGACCGCCGAAGGCGCTGGAAGCGCCGAAGCCGATGTCGTCGATCAGCACGACGACGACGTTCGGCGCGCGGTCGGGTGCCTTCACCTCGAAGCGCGGCGGCGCCTTGGCTTTCCGCGCATCGAGCTCCTTGATGACTGGTACGGGCGGCTCGTGGATCGGGAGGACGGTTCGGTCGAGACCGCGGCTGCTCGCGGCGACGGCCGGGGACGAGGCGCAGACGGCCATCAATGCGGCGAAGACGACGCGACGGGAGGTGTGCATCGGGCACGACTGTACGGAATCTCCTCAAAGATCAACTGCGGCGACGACTCCCCCTGCACTTCCTCCCGAACGGCTGCCTGCGGGATGCGATCTACGCCGCGCTCTGCGGCGACGCGCGCGCGACGTGCGCGCGGGCACGATCACGCTGCGATGGAGCAAGCCGTCGCGGTCGTGCAGTAGGCGTCGGTCACCCGCAGGTCGAGCGCGACGGCCGTTGCTTGCAGGTCGCGTCCACGCGCCGGGCGCAGGTCTCTCCGAGCCGTACCATCACGGACATCGCCGGCTCGCGAAACGCATCCATCAAGTCCGGCGCCTTCAACTGCGCGTTCACGATCCAGGACGCGTCGACGAGGCGAAGATCCAGACGCCGGAGGCTCATCTCGAGGTCCTCGGCCGCCGCGCGCGAAACCGCGAAGCGGTGGTGCTCGCCGCTCGGATCGGACTCGAACATGTCGGGGCCGACGGTCGACGAGTGGAGCACCAGGCCATCGGGACCACGGAGCTCGATGGTCGCACCGGTGGTCGAAGGATCGACGGGCGCGTCGGCGGGGAAACGGCCGCGCACCGACAGACCGACGCCCGTCCGCCGGCTCGTGAACCGCATGCGTTCGAGCGAGAGCTCGGTGCCGCCGTTCGTCGGGCACTGACCGTCCGCGCACGCGTCCGCGACACACGGGTCGCCCGAGCTGCAACGCGGGCAGCACTCCGCGGACGGCACGTGCGTGCAGGCGTTCGCCGTCTCGTCGCACACGTCGGTAGTACAGGCGGATTGGTCGGCGCAATCACGCGGAGTCCGCACCGCGCAGACGCCGCTCCGGCAGGTTTCAGCGCCGTTGCAGAACGCGATGTCGTCGCACGCGGTCCCGTCGGGCTTCGGGCTGAAGTCGCACGCGGTCTTCGTCGCGCAGCTGTCGTTGCGGCACGGGTCCGCCCAGCCGGTCGGAAGCTCGGCGGAGAGCGGGCTCTCGGCGGCGCTGTTGACGGCGACGACCGCGAAGTAGTTCGCACCCGACGCGGACGGCGTGAACGGCACCAGCGCCGACAACGTACCGTCGGGCTCGGGAACGGGATTGCCGGCCCAGAGCGGCGCGCCGTCGTGGCTGTCGCCCCCGTCGCGAACGTACACGGCGTAGTGCGTCGCGGCGCCGTCGCGCGGCAACCAGCGGACGCGCGCGATGGCGGCGTCGGCGACGCGTGGAACGAGCACGGAAGCCGCGCAAGCGAGCGCGGCGGCGATCACGATCATGCGAGGCGCGCGGCCCGCCGGAGACGAATGTGGAGTATTCGACATCGGTACCTCGGCTATTGGATTGATGACGCGGTGCTTGTGGGGTTCGCTTCCGGAAGCCACCTCGCACGGCACGAGGAAGGAGACGCAGACTACGATGGAAGCGTCTCGTGGCTAACCCCACCGGCATGAGCGCGCAAGTGAATCGCCGTACGACGGCACACGGAAGCGCGATTCAGCGCGCGAACGAGGCAACGCTGCGAGAGGTCGTTGCCTACGTAGGCAAGCAGCGCGATAGCGCTCGACGAAACGCGAGGCGGGCGTGCGTCGGCGCTCGTCGATTACGCCGGACCGACGCCCACGAAGCGCAACCTGAGCTCGAGAAGCGGCCTGATCTCGGGCGCGACGACGATCACGTCGCGAAGAGCGCGTGCATCTGGTCGATCGACTCCGGTCCGTAGCCGACGGAGCCGATGGGGATCTTGCCGTCGATCGCGTCGATCACGCGCGCCGTCCAGACCGGCCCGAACCCGCCGCAGAGCTCGATCAGCTGCACGCCGTCCTCGACCATCGCGCGCGCGATCGGAATCGCCTGCTCGGGCTTCGCGACGCCGACCATGATGGTCGTTACGTGGGGCGAGGACATCGTGACTCGATGCTGCGCGGGGTCGTAGCCGTTGCCGGTGACGATGAAACCGAAACGCGTGAGGGCCATCGAGAGTCTCCTGTCAGGGGGATTGCCGGGCGGCGAAGAGCGCGGCGGCGAAGGCGACGAGGCTCGCGACGGTACGCGCGTGGTGCCAGGAGGCCCAGCGCGCGAGCTCGGCCGGTACGGCGTCGGGCGGAATGGCGGCGGTCGCGAAGCGCGTGTTCACCGCCTCGAAGTACACGAAGAACGTCGCGATGATGCCGAGCATCAGCACGAGCGCGACGCCGGACCACCAGCGTCCGGGATGTCCTTGCGCGAACGAGCCGATCGCCGCGAGCAACGCGAGCACGCCGGCCGCCGTGGTCAGCGGGCTGAAGAACGCGAGCAGCCGGTTCGCGTTCGCGGCGTACCAGCGCAGGAACTCCTCGGGTGCCAGCCCGCGCCAGAATGGCACGAGCACCCCGCCCTCGGTCACCATGGCGCCCGCGAAGATCCCGAGCGACGCGGCCGACAGCCAGCGCACGATCTCCCACCCGATGGACATGCGTCCATCGGTCACAAACCCCGAGCTAGGTCCAGGCGCCCGAGTGCGCCACCCGACCCATTGGTTTCGACGGATCGCGCGACTATCGTCGGGCCCGGGAATAATCCGGCCCCCTCGGGCGTTTACAGCACGAGAAGCAGTGGTGTGGCACTGGCGTACACACAGGGCGCGTAGAGCCCGGTTCGAGGCGGACCTGCTTCCGCACCTCGGTTCGCTCCACCGGTTCGCCTGCACGCTGAACGCGGCGGACGAGGCCGAGGATCTCGTACAGATCACCTGTGCCCGCGCCCTCGAGCATCACGGCACGTTGCGGCCGGACTCGAATCTCCGGGCCTGGCTCTTCACGATCCTCCGGAACGAGCTGGTGTCGCGCCGGCGCCGGCTCGACCGCGAGCGCAGTCTCGCGTCGGAGCGCGCGCTGCTCGAAGCGGACGCGATGGCACGGAGTGTCGAGCTGCTGCTCCTCGACCAGCGTTGGGCGGAGGAGATCCGGACGGCGCTCGCCAGCCTTGCCGAACGATTCCGGACCCCCATCTATTTGAAAGACGTCGAAGGTTTCAGCTACCGCGAGATCGCCGACGTCCTGCATTGCCCGCTCGGCACCGTCATGTCGCGGCTCGCGCGCGGGCGGACCATGCTGCGGGCGTTGCTGCTCCAGCAGGCGACCGAGCGCGGCTTCGTCCGCGCCGACGAGCCGATCAGGAAATCGCTATGACCCTCCCCTGTCGCGACCTCCGCTTGCAGTGCGCCGCTTACGCGGACGACGAGCTCGGCGTCGACGCCGTGCTCGAGGTCGAGCGCCATCTCGACGAGTGCGCCGCGTGCCGGCGGGTCGTCGGGCGGCAGCATCATTTGTCGCGCGCGCTCCGCGAGCTCTACCCGCGCGACGCGACGCCCGAGGGCCTCGACGCGCGCGTTCGCTTCGCGCTCTTCGGACCGACGTCCGTCCGGCGCGTCGCCGTCGCCGGCGCGATGGTGGCGGCGCTCGCGGGCGTGACCGGATATCTCGCGTCGCGCGCCGACCTCGCGCCCGCGTTCCGGGCGGCGCCCGCGCACGACGCGCGCCCGGGGCTCGACCCGCTGCGGTCCGACGCGCGCGTCGCCGACCCGGCGCCCGCGGTCGTCGCGGCCGCGGCACTGCACCGCGACGTCGACGCCGGCACGCGCGCGCTCGAGCTCGCCGCGGCCGACGTCGCGGCGGTGAACGCGTGGCTGCGCGAGCGGTTGCCGTTCGCGG
>DAIQBH010000155.1:0-14469 GCA_036781285.1 Thermodesulfobacteriota bacterium
GTCTTTTGGACGGGCGCGTCTGAGAGAGTGGCAGGTCTGCACGACCGCTGGTCGGACGCGGCCGCCCGAGCTTCCCTAGGGACAGTCGAGCGTCTCGGCGAGCCCGGCCGCCACCCGGAGCACCACGATGCCGTCGGTCACCGTCACCGTGCCGCTGCCGTCCACGTCGCAGGTGGCCGGGGTGCATTCGGTGTCGAGGTCCGCCGCAGCGCTCAGCACGATGACACCGTCGGTGACGTTCACGGCGCCGGATTCGTCGGGGTCGCCGCAGACGTTCGGTCCCGGGGTCGCGGCGGACGTCGGCGCGGTCGCCGTCGCGCCGGGGACGCTCACGGTGAGCGTTCCGCTTCCTTCCGCTCCCGTCCCGATCTCGGTCACCGGATCGACGGCCGAGATGACCGCGGTACCGATGCCCACGACCTGCACCTGGCTCTTGTTGCCGTCGGCGTTCGGACAGACCGCGACGCTCGTATTGCTCGACGAGTACACGACCTTCTGGGTCATGTTCTTCTTGTTCCCATCGCTGAGGAGCCCGCTCGCGGTGTAGGTCACGACGTCGCCCACCTGTGCGTTCTTCTCGAGCGGCTTCAGCGTGATCGCTTCGAGCGTACCCTGAACGGTGAGCGTCCCGCTCGCACTCAAACCCGTGTCGCCGTGCGTGGCGGTGATCGTGACGACGCCCGGTGCAACGGCATCGACGCGCCCTCGATTGCCCATGGTATTCGGCGCGTTCGCGACGGCCGCATTGCTCGAGTCGTACTGCACGCTCTGCGTGACGTTGCGTCGCCCCAGATTCACGTACAGGAGCGTCGCGGTGTAGTTGGCGAACTCTCCGACCGAGATCGTCTTGACGGCCGGCCTCAACTCGAGTGCCGTCGGCGTTCCGACCGGCGTCGGCGTGACGGTTTGCGCTTCCGCAACGGCGGACCAGAGCAGCACGAGGACGACCAGCACACGTGGCATCCGGCCGTTGTCCTCCGCCGCGTCGAGTGCGTCAAGTCACTTCACGCGTCGTACTGGACCGCGAGCACGACGAACCACGGCGTACAGGCGTCGACGACCGTCCCGTCCGCCGCGACGAGGCGGTGGTCGGCCGTCGTCGGCACGCGCGTCATCGTGACCGCGTCCGCGACGTTGCCGCCGATCACGAGGACCGCATCCGGCAGGAGTCCCACGACGATGCCGCAGTGGCTCGGGAACTTCCCCGCGGGAAGATCGTCGAAGCGGAGGCCCTCGGCTCGTTCGCGGCCGGTGCAGACGAGATCGCCGAGCGCCGGCGCGTACGCGTCCGGTCGCTGCGCGACGACGGCGCGCGGCGGCACCTCGCCACGCGCCGCGCGCCCCGCTTCGTTGATGTACGTCGCGTGCGCGTCGTCGTACGGGAACCGATCACCCGCGCCGGCAATGCGCATCACGTAGGAAACGAAAGCCGCCGACCACGCGTACGCGTCATCGGATTCCGCCGCGTAGACCCGGCCCCGGGCGTCGTGCTTGCCCGTCCCCGCCCGCCGCGGATGCGTCGCATCGAGCCCGAGCCAGCGGTACTCCGCGACCCGCTGCCACAGGCCGTCCCGACGCTCCGGGGGATCGATCTTCGGGGCATGCTCGGGCGGGCATCGGCTGCGATCGTCGTAGCGCTCGCCGAAGAGGCGCCATTCCCGCAGCGCGATCTCGACCACCGCCGTCCGCGAGAACGGCGCGAACGGCTGACGCGCGAACTCCGGGGTCGCCGCGACCCGCGCTCGCATGCAGCCCGCGATCGCGCCGGCGACCCACAGCGCGAGCGCCGCGGCGAGATGCCCTCTCCTCCGGGACGCGAGCCTCACGAACGCGCCTGCGTCAGGCGACTTCGGGCGCCGGGTGGTGCTTCAGCAGGTGGCCGATCAGGTCCGACGCCGTCACGAGCCCGACGAGCCGCCCCTCGCGCGTCACCGGCAGGTGACGGATGAGCGCGTTCCGCAAAACCTCGATCGCCTCCTCGGCGGTCGCGAACTCGTCGATCGACGGGGGTTCCGCGCTCATCGCGTCGCGTGCCGTCTTGCCGTCGAGGCTCTGGCTCTCCAGCAGCAATCCGACGACGTCACTCGTGCTGACGAGCCCGAGCAGATGCTGCTCCAGGTCCACGACCGGCACCGCACCGATGCCATGCGCCGCGATCTCGCGCGCGACGTCGAGGAGCGCGGTGTCGGGTCCGACCGTGATGACCTGCGAGTTCATCACCGTGCGGATGTGCGCCTGCAAGACCTCCAGCGCCTCCTTCGACCCGCGCATGCGGGGCGCACGCTACGGGATCGGATTTTCGTTGGCAAGGTCCGCCTTGGCGATCTTCACCGCCGCGCCCTCGGCGAGCGTGCTCGCGTCGCCGGCGACGAGCGTTTCGCCGCCCGCGAGCCCCTCGGTGATCTGCACCTGATCGCCGAGCTCGGTCCCGACGGCCACGGGACGGCGGCGCACGCGCTCGCCGTCGACGAGCCATACGTACGAGCCCGCATCGTCGCCCCGGAGCGCGGTGCGCGGTACGAGCACGACCTTCGCGCCCGGCGCCGCCGGCATCGCCTCCGCCAGAAAGTTCACGCGAACGCTCATGTCAGGTAGCAAGCGCGCGTCGGCGTTCTGCACCTGCACCTCGACCTTGAGGGTCCCCTTCTGACGGTTCACCTGCGGGTAGAGCTTCACGACCTTGGCCGCATAGCGCGCGTCTCGGTACGCGTCCGGAACGACCTCGGCCTCCTGCCCGAGGCGGATTCGCGCGAGATCGGATTCGTTGACGTCCACCTCGGCGCGCATGTCGTCGAGGTTCGCCATCCGGACGAGATCGCCGGACCCCGCGAAGCCGCCGGGCACCGCGATCTCTCCGACCTCTTTCAGCTTTGCGAGGATCACGCCGTCGCGCGGCGCGCGCAGAATCGTGTAGTCGAGCTCGACCCGCGCGAGCGCGACCTCGGCCTCGAGCTCGGCGATGCGGGCCCGGTCGACGGCCTCCTGGTTCTGCTTCTGCTCGAGCTCCTGAGCGGCGATGATGCCGCCCCGGTGCAGCCGTTCGGCGCGGCGGAGCTCGCTCGTGTGGAGGACCAGGTTGGCACGCGCGGTCGCGAGCGCGGCCTCGGCCTTGTCGAGCCGCGCCCGATAGTCGCGGTCGTCGATCGCGACGAGCGGATCGCCGGCTCGCACGCTCTGGCCTTCGTCCACGTAGTAGCGCTCGATGCGGCCGGCGACGCGGACGCCGATCGAGATGTACTTCTCGCCGGTCACGACGTACCCCGTACCCGTGAGCACGGTGCCGCGCACGCGCGCCTCGCCGGCGTGCACGACGGCGGGCGCGGTCTGGACCTCGGCGACGCGCGTCCCGAGCGCGCGGCTCGCGATCCACGCGATTACCAGCACCGCGAGCCCGCCCAGCACCCAGCGCAGCGGTCGGCGGCGCGGGACGGCGAGCTCGTCGTCGGTGCGGTCGATGCGCAAGGCGCGCAGGTCGGCGGCTTTGGTCACGCGGTCTCCTTTGCCGTCCGTCACGCTTTCCGCAAGGCCTCGACCGGCCGCAGGCGCGCCGCGCGCCAGGCCGGCAAGAGCCCTCCGATGATGCCGATCGCGGCGGCGAACACGAACGCCGCCGCGAGATCCCCGCCGCTCACCCGGAGCGTCACGACGTTGGTGGTGAACGTCTGCGCGGCGAAGCCGATGCCGCCGAGCACGAAACCGATGACCGCCGCGAGGGCGAGGGTTCCGACGGCCCCGACGACGTAGCCGACCATCGCGACCCCGAACGACTCGATCAGAAACGAGCGGAGGATCGTGGCGCGCGAGAACCCGAGCGCGCGGAGCGTGCCGATCTCGACCGTCCGCGCCTGCACCGCCGCGAACATCGTGTTCGCCGCGCCGAGTCCCGCCGCGACGCCGACCGGCACCGCCAGCACGACGAGCAGGAAGTAGAGCGAGCGCGAGCTCTTCGCCTGATCGGCGTAGTACTGCGTCTCCGGTTTCGCCTCGAGCGCGTAGCGGGGATCGTCCTCGATGCGGCGGATCAACGCCTCGGCGTCGGCGCCGGGCGCCACGCGCAAGCGGACGCCCGAGTACGGGAACGGCCGATTGGCATCGGCCGCGAGCTCGCGCGCGTCGACCCATACTTCGCTCTCGAACGACGACCCGGCGGCCTCCATGATGCCGACGACGCGCCAGCGGTTCCGCCCGAAGGGCATTTCGCCGCCGAGCCGCGCGCCGACGTAGCGGCCGACGGTCCCGACCCCGAGTACGACCTCGCCGCTGCTCGGTCGGAACATCCGTCCCGCGACGATCTTCACCTGGTCGTGCACCGCGAAGGCCATCGGCTCGACGCCGCGGGCGAGGACGTTCTCGCGGGTGCCCTGCGTGGTCCGGACCGTCGGCTGCACCACCATCTCCGGCGACACGAGCGGCTGCCCTTCGCCGTCGCGCGCGATGCCGTCGAGGAAGCGGATCGACTGGTACGCTTCGAGCGTCATCATGCTCGAGCCGTCGTTGTCGGAGCCCTTGCGCAGGACCACGAGGTTGTCGGGCGAGCCCGTCGACACGAGCGTGCGCTGGAGGCTCGAGATGAGCGCCAGGAACACGGCCGACGCGACGACCGCCAGCGCGATCACGGCGACGGTCAGGTAGGTCCGCCGCAGACGGGCGCGCACGTTCCTGATGCTGTACGAGATCGGCAGGCTCATCGCGGCCTCAGAAGACCTCGCGGAGGGTCTCGGCGACCGGCCGGCGCGACGCGCCCCACGCCGGCGCGAGGCCCGCGACCAGCCCCACCAGCAGCGACATCAGGATGCCCCACGCGACGATGTCCGGCGTCACGAGGAAACCCGTCAGGGCCCCGAGCTCGCTGCCGCCCATGCTGCTGCCCGAGAGCGCGCGGATCATGGCGCTGAACCCGTACGTCAGCATGGCCCCGGTCCCGCCGGCGAGCGTCGCGAGCACCGTCGACTCGGCCACCAGCATGCCGAAGATGATCCCTCGGCTGAACCCGATCGCGCGCAGCACCGCGATCTCCCGGCTCCGCTCGCGGACGGCCATGCTCGCGGTGTTGGCCGCGATGCAGAGGACGCAGAGCGCCACGAGCCCGGTGACGACGAGGATGATCTGCACGAACGACTGGAGCGATCCGAAGAAGCTCGAGAAGAAGGACTTTTCGGTTTCCGCGTTCACCTCGGCCGGACTGTTGCGGAACATCTCGACCGCGCGGGCCATCACGCTCGGCACCATCGCCGGATCGGCGACCCGCACCCAGATCGTGCCGACGGTGTCGAGGTCCGCGTCGCGGGCCTGCATCGCCTGCGCGAGGTACTCGCGCTGGATCCAGAAGTGCGGCGCGCGGTCGTTCGGGATCTCCCCGACGATCCGGAACGAGAGCGTGACCGGCCACACGGTGCTGACCAGACTCACCTGCTGCCCGATCTTCCACTCGTACTTCTTCATCGTCTCGCGCCCGACGATCGCGGCGTCGCGCTGGCGGCGGAACTTCTCGAGAGCGACGGGGTCGATGTCGTAGTCGGGCCAGACCGCCTGCACGCTGTCGGGGTCGAGCGCGAAGCTCGGGAAGGTGACGATCGACTCCTCCTCGAACGCGCCGCCGAACCAGACTTCGCCGTTCACCGCCGCGACGCCCGGAATGCTGCGCACGCGCTGGAGATACGAGTACGGCATGTCGTAGACGACCCCGCCCTTGTTGTGGACCGACACGCGTACGTTGCTGCTGATCTCCGAGAGCAGCCGGTCGATCCCGCCGGGCATCGTCATGAAGAAGCAGACCAGGAGCATCGCGAGGCCGATCGCGCCCCCGGTCAGCGCCGTGCGGAGCTTGTTGCGCAGCAGGTTGCGCAGCACGAACGGGACGTACTTCACCCCTGCCGCTCCGCCGTGTGGGCCTTCCCCGCGCCCCCCGCGAACGTCTCCTTGAGCACGCCCTTTTCCAGGTGGAACACCACGTCGACCCACTCGCTCGCGCGGGGATCGTGCGTCACCATCACGACCGTCTTCTGGAGCTCGTGCGAGAGCTCGAGCAGCATGCCGAGGATCTGGTCCGCGTTCTTGGCGTCGAGGTCCCCGGTCGGCTCGTCGGCGATGATGACGTCGGGATCGGTGACGATCGCGCGCGCGATCGCGACGCGCTGCTGCTCGCCGCCCGAGAGCTCGGTCGGCACGTGGCGGGCGCGCGCCGCGAGCCCGACGACCTCGAGCGCGGTGCGCGCGCGCTGGAGCCGCTCCTTCCGATCGAGGTTGGTGAGGAGGAGCGGCAGCTCGACGTTCTCGAGCGCGGAGAGCACGGGGATCAGATTGTAGAACTGGAAGATGAGGCCGACGTGCCGCGAGCGCCAGCGCGCGAGCGCGTCCTCGTCGAGGTCGTTCAGCCGCTTCCCCGCGACGATGACGTCGCCGCCGCTCGGCCGATCGATCCCCGACAGCAGGTTCAGCAGCGTCGACTTTCCCGACCCCGACGGCCCCATCAGCGCCACGAACAGCCCGCCCTCGATCGTGAGCGACACGTGCTCGAGCGCATGCACCTCGTCGGCCCCGCGCCGATACACGCGCGAGACGTCGCGCAGAGAGATCAACGGGTCAGCCATGGCCGCTGTGGCAGATATACGACGCCCTTCGGTGCCGCGAGTGCCCCCAAGACGCGAGCACCGTCAGTGCGGCGGGACGTGGGGGAACGGCTCCGCGGCTCAGACTCACCTCGACTCCGCACCGCTCAAGGGCATGCATGCGCAGGGTGACGTATCGGATCGTACGAGCCGCTCCACCGTTCCCCCACGTCCCGCCAAGCAGCGCCGGCGCTCCTCGACACACGATCAAGGCCCCGGCTCTCCGATGCGCGCCCATACGCACGCATCACGGCAATGAGCCCTCCCTTGTGCATCACGTCGAGCGCAAAGCGCGATGGCGTTCCATCTTCAGATTGCGCAACGGCTTCGTGAGTGGGGTCGGGGGACGCGTTCGCGGGCTCGTACGATCCGCTACGCGGCCCTGCGCAAGGTGCCCTTGAGCGGTGCGGAGTCGAGGTGAGTCTGAGCCCGCGGGCGCGTCCCCCGACGCCACCCCGACGCGGCCCGACTGCACTCTCCACTGTAGACCGAAACGACGAACGCCCGACGTCACCAAGTGACGCCGGGCGTTCACGTCTAGAAGTGAACCGTTCGGATCAGAGCGCTTCGAACAAGCCGGCCATGCCCATGCCGCCGCCCACGCACATGGTGACGATGCCGAGCCGCTTGCCCTGCCGCTTCAGCTCGCGAAGGAGCGAGCCCGTCATGCGCGATCCGGTCATGCCGTACGGATGGCCGATGGAGATCGAGCCGCCGAGCGGGTTCAGCTTCTCGTCGGGGATCTCGAGCTGGCGCTGACAGTAGAGGAGCTGCGACGCGAACGCCTCGTTCAGCTCGACGATGTCGATGTCGTTCATCGTGAGGCCGTGGCGCTTGAGGAGCTTCGGCACCGCGAAGACGGGCCCGATGCCCATCTCCTCCGGACGGCAGCCCGCGACCGCGAAGCCGAGGAACTTGCCGAGCGGCTTGATCCCGAGCTCCTTCGCGCGATCGCTCGACATCACGATCGTCGCCGAGGCGCCGTCGGACAGCTGTGACGCGTTGCCCGCGGTGATGCTGCCGGTCTCGCTGAACGAGGGCTTCAGCTTGCGGAGGCCTTCGATCGTCGTGTCGGGACGGTTGCACTCGTCGCGCTCGAGCGTCACTTCCTCGAACGAGACGTTGCCGTCGGCGTCCTTGATCGCCTTCTTGGTCTTGATGGGGACGATCTCGTCCTTGTACTTGCCTTCCTGCTGCGCCTTGCCGACGCGCTGCTGGCTCTTGAGCGCGTACTGGTCCTGGTCCTCGCGCGAGATCTTGTAGCGGTCGGCGACGATCTCGGCGGTCATGCCCATGCCCATGTAGATGCCGGGCCACTTCTCGTGGAGCTCGGTGTTGACCAGGTTGTTCATGTTCATCTGGCCCTGCACCATCGAGATCGACTCGGTGCCGGCGCCGATCGCGACGGTCGCGCCTTCGTGGAGGATGTGGTGCGACGCCATCGCGATCGCCTGGAGGCCCGACGAGCAGAAGCGGTTGACGGTGGTCGCCGAGACCGTCTCGGGGAGGCCGGCGACGAGAGCCGCGACGCGGGCGACGTTCGTCCCCTGCGGGCCTTCCGGCACGCCGCAGCCGCAGATCACGTCCTCGATCTCCTCGGCTTTGACCTGGGGCACCTGCGCGAGCGCGCCGTTGATGGCGTGAGCAGCCATCACGTCGGGGCGCGTGGCGTTCAGGGCTCCGCGGAACGACTTGCCGAGCGGTGTACGAGCGTTGGCGACGATCCAGGCTTCGGGCATGGGACGATCTCCTTAATACGATTGAGGGTGGGTGCTACGAGCGCCGGACCCTACGCGACTCGGCGCGTTATTGGAAGAGCGGCGGCGGTCCGAAGGGCACGAGCGCCGCCTGGATGCGGGCATATAAATCGGCCGTGAACGGCAAGCCCGGCACCGCCGCGAGCGGAATGCCGCCGCGCGGATCGCGTGGCGCCAGGATCACCTGCACGCGCTCGATGCCGACGTCGGCGACGAGCACGAAGAGGTCCTCGATCGGCCGGTCGCCGATCGCGAGACAGCCGATCGACTTCGCCCCGCCGTGAATGAAGATGTCGCCGCCCAGATCGAACCGTCCATCCGCCGCGGCGACCGTGAGGTCGTCGGCGTTCGGATAGTCGACCATCATCGAAAGGTGGAAGCGGCTGTTCGGGTTGAACGCGATCAGGCGATAGAGCCCCTCCGGTACCTGGAGATCGCCCTGGCGGAGCTTCGGTCCGTCGCCACCGCTCGCCGCGAGAATCGCGATGGCGTCGATGCGCGCCCACGCACCGTCGGCGCGGCGACCCCAGATCTCGAGCCGGCGTTCGCGCTTGAACCCGAGGAGCGCGAGCTCCTCGGGGGGATAGGCCAACCCGGCCGACGCGACGAAGGGCTGCCAGCGCGCCCGCGCCCTCGGGCCGTGCCGCTCGAGCACGGGGTCGATCGGATTCACGACCGGCGTCGGCTGCATTCCGGGGGTCGGCATCGGCAGGGGCGGCAGCGGTGGCACCCTACCTCGCGAGCGCGCGCAGGCGCCCGCGAGGCTCAGGATCAACACCAGGACGATCCCGAGCCGCGCGCTTCTCAGTCGGTCGCCCGACAGCCGGTACCGATGCAGTTGGCGACGTTGAAGGCCGTGCAATCGATGCGACACGACAGGAATCCACCGGACAGGCTGCAGCCCCGGGAATCGCAGGTCTGACCATTCAAGTCCGTCCCGTCGCATACTTCCGATCCTTCACGGAGACCGTTGCCACAATTCGTCGGTTGCGGACTGGGAGTAGGCTGCTCCGCCGTTTCCGTCGGCGTCGGCTGCGGACGCGGCGTGCCGCCCGGCCGCGAGCCGTCGCAGCGGAACTGGTAGTCGACGTCCTCGCCTCCGGGCGCCAGCGGGAAGCAGCGGCGCTGGCCGCTGTCGACCTTCCGCCGGCACTGAAGACGAACTGCGCATTTTCCCTCGGCATCGACCGGATCGGTGCACTGCGGAATGTTGGTGTTCCTCGGATTCGGAGATGCTGGCGGGCTTGCAGACGGCTCAGGAAAGATCGTGTAACTCGTGATGCACGGACCATCCGGGTCGTCGCCGCACTGGTCGCACAGCTCCCCGTCCGAACCTCCTCCGCCGCCGCCACCGCAACTCGTGATCGCGACCCCCGCCATCAACCCGACCGCCACCATCAACACCCAGAGCGATCGGTAGTCCTGCGCCCGCCGTTCGGTACGTCCCATGGCCCCTCCTCGCACGGGCTCCTCGTGAATTCAAACCGGGTGTGGCCGTTCGGGGAGTGATTCGCTTCGACGCGGGCTCGTGCTGGGCGCGCGCAACGTGGGGACGCGGCGTCGCGTTGCGAGTGGCCCTCGCGCGGCGGCGGGATCAGCTCGACGTCGTGTTCGTATCGGGCGTGCGGCGCGTGATCGCAATGCGGAAGTTTTCGTTGGGGGTCCAGTGCCAGCCGTCGAACTCTCTTGGGCCGTCGGTGACCACTTGCCAGGTGAAGTGGCGGGCGAGCCCGGTGAGGGTGATCGACGCGACCGCTTTCGTGATGTGCTCGCCGAGGCAGGCGTGGCGTGACGTCGATGCGCCGAATGGCGAGTAGGCGCTCCGTCCGGGCATCGTGAGGAAGCGGTCGGGGTCGAACCGGTCGGGATCGGGGAAGAGCGCCGTGTCGCGGTGGCTTTCGCGGATGCAGAAGCGGACGAGCCAGCCGGCCGGCACCACGAAGCCGTCGATTGCGAGCGTCGTCCGCGCCTTCCGGAACAGGAACTCGCTCTGCTCGAGGCGCAGGGTCTCGAGCACGATGCGCAGTGCCAGCGCGTGGGCGTCGTCCGTCGTCGCGAGGGCGTGCGCCCACTCGGGATGATCGCCCAGCATCTCGAGCGTCCAGAGGAGGAGGCCCGCGGTGTCGTCGCGCGCGTTCTGGACGACGTAGACGAGGTTCGCGACGACGGTCGGGTCGTCCATGGCCTCGGGGTGCTCGCGCGCGATCGCGGCAACGACGCTGTCCCCTTCTCTTCCCGCCGCGCGCACGAGCGCGATCAGCTCGTCGAGCGCCGGTCGCGCTTGCCGTCGGAGCGCGCCGCTGGGACGCCGCACGTCGACCACGTCGTAGAGCGCGGCGACCCGCGAGAAGGCGGGATCGTCGCGTCCGATGCCGAAGAGAACGCGGACCAGGATCGTGAAGACCAGTGAGCGAAGGGCCGGGCGCGGCGAGACGGGGCCTTCCAGCGCGGACGCGGCGGCGAGCGCCGCGAACGCGTCGCGAGCCGCGCGCGCGATGAACGCCTCGTGCGCGACGATGCCGTCGCGCGACGCGAGCGGCCGCAGACGGGCGGCCGTCGCCGCGTGTCGTTCCCCGCGCATGCTCCGCACGAACCCGCCCGGCACGAACGCGTCGAACGGCAGCGCCGGCGGATCGAGCACGTCGTCGTAGCGGCGGAGCACCTCGACGATGCGGTCGAGACCGACGACGCACACCATCGGCCGCGCGAACTGGCTCGTCTTGAAGACCGGCCCGTGGCGCGCCGCCTGCCGAAGAAAAAAGCGGTCGTCCACGATCGGCCCGACCGGCAGGAGCCCGAGCGATCCCGGCGGGAGCCCGCGGCGCCGGCCGAACGCGGGCCGCGCGCGCCATGCCGCGGCGCCGAGCGCGCACGCCACGACCATCGCGCCGGCGACGAGCAACGACGGTGCGTGCGTGGCGGCAACGCGGACCGTCGCGATCCCCACGACGGTGACCACGCCGATCGCCGCCCCGATCCGCGGAAACGACCGGAGCTTCCGGCGAAACGGCCGGGTTGCGAGGAGCCGCACGAACGGCGCCGCCCCCGCGGCGAGCACGAGCGCGGCCGCGACGCCGAGGCGCGTCATGCCGTCACGCGTCCACGTTCTCGACGCGAACGCTCCGCCCTTCGCGCGCCGAGCGCAGCGCCGCGAGCGCGATCGCGAGCGCACGGCGCCCGTCGTCGAGCGTGGCGACCGCCGGCACACCGTCCCACACGGTCCGCGCAACGGCCTGCCAGAAGCCGACGTAGGACGCGAGATACACGCCACCGAGGCGGCGATCCGCGAGCGTCCGCGGCAGGGCCGCCACGGCGCCGACCGCGGCGTCGATGCGGCTCGCGAGGGCCCCCGCGAAGGCGCCGCTCGTCGCGAACCGTACGCCGTCGGCGCGGTAGAGCGCGGCCGCGGCACGCCCCGCCTCGCCGAAGATCTCGATGGTGTGATCCTCGGCAGCCCGATTCCCGAAGAGCGACGTCACGAGCGCCCCGGATCGCATGCGACCCGTGACGGTTGCCGTCACGTCGTCGCCGTCGTCGTCGCGGCTGAACGTGGTCACCTCCGTCACCTCGTCTCCCAGCAGGAACCGCCAGAGATCGAAGTGCGCGACGCCGAAGTCGAGCAGCGTCCCGCCGCCGAGCGCGCGCGACCGGCGATACCGGGCGAAGCGGCGGCCCCGGTCGTGCGTGGTCGTGCCGAGCGTGCGCAGCGCCTGCACCCGGCCGAGCGCGCCGCTCGCGAGCGCGGAACGGAGCGCCTCGACGTGACGATGATGGCGGAAGTTGTACGCCATCATCACGCGGCGGCCAGTGGCGCGCGCTCGGGCCGCGAGATCGTCCGCATCGGCTGCCGTGCACGCGATCGGGCGCTCGACGACGACGTCCTTCCCGGCAGCGAGCGCCGCGGCCGCGTTCGATGCGTGCACTGCCGGCGGAGTGAGGACGGCGACGATGTCGACGGCCTCCGCGAAGAGCCTGGACGCATTCGCCACCACCACGGCACCCGGCGCATGCCTGGAGAGCGAGTGTGCGGCCACCGGATCCGCGTCGGCGAGCGCCGTGACCCGGAACCGCGGGACACGGGCGAGCGCGCGCAGATGCATCTCGGCCGCGTGTCCGCAGCCGAGCACCCCGACGTTGACCCGCGCGATCAACCGGCGGCTCCCGCGTCGCGCAAGCATGGGCCGCGGACTCTAGTGCAACCACCGGATGCTGCGCCACCGGCAGCGCGCCGCTGTCGCGTCCCCCCGGGATGCGCTACCTCGACGCACCGCCGTGCACGTCGGAATCGATCTGACCGCGCTCCTCCCCACGCCGACCGGCGTCGACGTGTACCTGACACGCCTCCTGGAACACATCGCGCGCCTCGATCGAACCGACCGGTTCACCATCTTCGTGAACCGCGAGGACCACCCCCGGTTCGCCGGCACCCTGCCCGCGCGCTTCGCCCTCGCCGCCCTCGCCGCGCGTGCCCGTCCGGCGCGCTTCGTGTTTCAGCAGGTCGTCCTCCCGGCCGCCATTCGCGCGCGCGCGATCGACGTGGTCCATTCGCCGTCGTTTCTGATGCCGTTCGTCCGCGGCGGCGCGCGCCACGTCGTCACGATCCATGACATGACCTTCTTCTCGCACCGGGCGCAGCATTCCCGGCTCCATCGGAGCGCCGCGTTCCTCGCCCTGGTCCGCGCGAGTCTCCGCCGCGCCGACCTGCTCGTCGTCCCGTCGGACGCCGTACGGCGGGAGGTGCTTCGCCTCGCGCCGCGGGTGGATCCCTCGCGCCTCCGGGTCGTGCCGAACGGCGTCGGAGGGGAGTTCCGTCCGCGGCCCCCGGCCGAGACGGCGCCGGCGCTCCGCCGTCTCGGCGTGGCGACGCCGTATCTCCTCTACGTCGGGACCCTCGAGCCGCGGAAGAACGTCGTGCGGCTCCTCGACGCCTACGAGCGTCTGCTCGCGAACGGCCACCCGCCCGTGCTCGTGCTGGCGGGCCGGCTCGGCTGGGATGCGGGCCCGCTCCGGGCGCGCCTCGCCGCGCCCGCGCTTCGCGGCTGCGTCCACGTGACCGGCTACGTCGAGGCCCGCGACCTGCCCGCGCTCTACGCAGGGGCGCGCGCCTTCGCGTACCCGTCGCTCGCGGAGGGCTTTGGCCTGCCGCCGCTCGAAGCCATGGCGTGCGGCGTGCCCGTCGTCGCGTCGACCGATCCCGCGCTCGCCGAGAACCTCGGGGACGCGGCGCTGCTCGTCGACCCGCTCGACGTCGACGCGCTCGCCTGCGCCCTCCGGCGCGTCCTCGTCGACGAGGACCTGCGGGCGACGCTCGTCGCGCGCGGCCGCGCGCGGGCCGCCGCCTTCGGCTGGGAGCGCACGGCCGCCGACATGCTCGCTTGCTACCGCGAGATCGCGGCACGCTGAGCCTCGACGCAGAGATCGCGGGGCGGCGGCGCCTCGATCACCGTCGGGGCGCTCGTCGCGGGGTGCGGGAGCTCGAGGCGCGTCGCGTGCAGCCGATAGCCGCCGTCGCCTGGCAGCACGCCGTCGTCGAGACGCGGCAGACCGCCGGCGGCATAGAACCGATCCCCGACGAGCGGGTGCCCGGCGGCGGCGAGGTGGATGCGGATCTGGTCCGGCCGTCCCGTCTCGATGTCGATCTCGACGAGGCTCGCGTCGTCCGCGGACTCGAGCGTCCGGACGTGCGTGCGGGCCGCTTTCCCGGTCGCGCACGCCGCGTGCACGCGGCCGAGCCGCGGGTGCGGCACGAGCCCGATCGGCACGGCGATCGAGAACCGCGCCGGCGTTCGCCCCGACACGAGGCCGCGGTAACGTCGGACCACCTTGCCCGCCCCCCAGGCGCGCGGGAGCGCGCGCCGCGCGGCAGCCGAGCGCGCGAAGAGCACGAGTCCCGACGTGCCGCGCCCGAGACGATGCGCGGCAACCGCCTCGGCATACCGCCGCCGCACCTGCCACTGGAGCGTGTGCGTGTGGAACCCGCCCGCTGCCATCGTCGGCAACCCGCGCGGCTTCACGACGGCCAGCAAGTCGTCGTCGCGGTGGACGACGGCGACATCGAGCGGGGCCGCCGGCTCCTCCCACGGCGGACGGTGCCAGACGAGCCG
>DAIQBH010000156.1:0-4050 GCA_036781285.1 Thermodesulfobacteriota bacterium
ATCGGCGTCGACTGGTTCGTGACCGAGTCGGTCTCGCGCCGCCTCGTCGGAAGCGAGGCGCTCGCGCGCACGTTCGTGCTCCTCCAGCTGATCGAGACCGTCATCTTCGACCACGACGCCGATTTCATCTCCGATCCCGTCGAGCACCTGCTCGGCGCCACGATCCGTCAGACGTTCCGCGACGATCGGCTGTCGGTGCAGCTCAAGGCCGCGTACAACCCGAACCACGGCGCCTTCTTCCTCTGGCCGCAGCTCGGCTACACGGTGATCCCGAACCTCATCGCCCTCCTCGAGGGGCGCGTCCTCGGGGGATCGCGCGACAGCCAGATCGGCCAGTACCGCGACTACGACGGCGTGCGCGTCGGCATGCGCTGGGTATTCTGATCGGATCACTCGCGGGATCTGTCGACACGAGGGAACTCTCGCCCCAGACGGGCACAGCCCGTCCGGGGCCCCACTCCCGGCTCGCTCACGCTCGGCCGCGCGCTACGCGCGCGGGGGTCGTCGTCTTTGGGGCCAGTCTAACTCGAGGGATCGCTCCCGCGTGGAGATCGTGGTTTCGGGTCGGCTCCTAGCCGTGGTGGCCGGCGAGCAGGGCGGCGCGCAGCATCGTCTTCTCGGCCCGGCAGCGGCGCCGCACCATGTCCAGCAGCTTCGCGTGGTGCGCCGCGGTTTCGTGGCGCACGCCATCGGCCCGGCCGGGATGGCGCGCGAGCGGGGAGCTCTGGAGCAACGTCGTGTAGATCACGTCGAGCTCGCTGTTCTCGAGGGCGAGCGCGATCGCGAAGGCATCTTCCTCGTCGGCCGTCTCCACCGCGACCCGGCTCTCCGCGAGCAAGCGCTGGACGTCGGCGATCCCGGCATCGAAACCGCCGGCCTGCGGCCGGTGCTCCGCCGGCTCCTGCGCGACGAGCGCGCGCCACGTGGCGAGCTGCCGGGCATGGTCGTGCTCGTCACGCGCCATCGCGGCCCACAAGGCGGCGAGCTCGGGATCGCCGCGGAACCGTCGGGCCAGCGTCTCGTATACGGCTGCCGCGCTCTCCTCGAGAGCGATGCAGCGCTCCCACACGGTTCGCATGTCGTTGGGCATACCCGTCTTGGTGCAAACGGTACGCCAGTCCTCCCCCACGGCAACGCCGGGGACGGCGACTGCGACCGCGGCGCACGGGCTTCGCACCCCTGAGAACCCCTGGCCGCACCGATTCTCGCCCACGGGATTCGCGGCCGAGCTCGGGCGCAATCGGGCGCACCGAATGGCAAAACACCGCGCCAGCCGCACGGGCACGCGGGTTGCTTCACTTGCGGGCAGCCGGCCGAGCCGCACTCGGCCGCAACCGGCAAGGAGGTCACCATGGCGGATTTTCTTTCGGCGTACTCGATCCAGAACTGGCTGGAGTCGTGCCCGCAGGGCTATCTCGACGGGACCGTCTATGGCCATCGACCGGGCGAGCACGAGATCGATCTGCTCCAGACGAACCCGGTCCTGCACGAGGACGCCATCCGGACGACGGTCCAGCTCGTGGTCGGGGAGCGGTGCGCGCTCGCCGCGTCCTCGGGCCTGATCAACGCCGCGCCCGACGAGGCGAGCAAGCGCTTCCTCGCGACCCAGACGCTCGACGAGGCGCGCCACGTCGAGATCTTCACGCATCGCCTCTACGACCTCGGGGTCCGGAAGGACGATCTCGAGTCGACCATCGAGACCTACGCCAACCCGAACCTGCTCGCCTTCGCGAGCGTGCTGCTCGAGAAGGTCGACAAGAAGGACTTCGTCGCCGGCGTCGTCGGCCAGAACATCGTGCTCGAGGGAATGGCCTTCAGTGTCTTCGAGATGATGTACGCCATGAATCAGGAGGTGAACCCGAAGTTCGCGCACACGCTCTCGGGAACGATCGCGGACGAACGGCGCCACGTCGGCTTCGGCGAGAACCGCATCGGGTCGCTCATCAAGGAGCACCCCGATCGCAAGCACGACATCGAACGGATGCAGAAGGACATGTCGTACTTCATGCTCGCGACCTTCGCCGACGCCTTCCGCAACACCCAGGCGGTCGACGAACTCGAGCGCATCGGCCAGGAGCGCAGCCACGCGCGGTTCCACGGCGCCGACCTCGGCACGCTCGAGCCCGAAGAAATGGAGGATCTCCTCGCTGCGACGGTCTTGAAGGAGTTCAAGACCAGGCTCGGCCGCCTCGGGCTCGAGTACCAGACGCCCGTCCGCCCATGAGCGACGTCCACGACCTCGACCCGCAGGCGTTCTTGGAGGAGGTGCATTCCTTCGAGTTCTGGTTCCAAGCGGTCGAGGGCTACCTCTCCGGGACCACCTGGGGTCATCGACCGGAGATCGTCGATGCACCCATGTCCCCAGAGGACCGTGATCGCCTGGTCACGGTCCTCTGCAACTACTGCGTCGGGGAAGCCGCGGCGCTCGAGGGCGCGAGCGGCCTCATCGTCATCGCCCCGAACCGGCTGGCGAAAGTCTTCTTGGCGACGCAGGTCGCCGACGAGGGGCGCCATCTCGAGGTCTTCTACCATCGGCTGCGCGACCTCGGCGTCGCCGATCCCGAGGGCGAGGTCGAGCGGCGCGCCAGCCCGAGCCTGCAACACTTCCGCCGCCGCCTCCTGGAGCTCGTGGCGAGCAAGGACTGGGAGGCCGCCATCTTCGCCCAGAACGTGATCCTCGAGTCGCTCGAGTTCGCGGTCTTCCAGGACCACGCGCGCGCGGCCGACCCCGTGACGGCCGAGATCCTGCGCGGCGTCGTGAAGGACGAGCGCCGCCACATCGGCTTCGGCGAGAACGAGCTCGGGCGGCGGGTCGCGAGCGCGCCGCACATCCGCGCTCGCATCGGACGCATCCAGCAGGAGCTCGATCATCTCGTCTTCGAGGCGCTCGAGGAAACGGCGCGTCATCTCGGCACCCCCCGCGACGAGCACGAGCGCATCGGGCGGGCGTACGTCGAGTCGGTGGCGCGCCTCGGGTTCACGCCGTGATCGACCGCCCCCTCAGCGGCGACCACGCGGCGGCCCGCGAGGAGCGCGACGTCGCCGTGGCGGTCGAGCTCGCCGACGGCGAGCCGGCGGCGGGCAGCCCGGCCGCGAACGATCCGCGCGGCGAGCGCCAACGCTTCGTCCTCGAGGACACCGGCTTCGACGAGGTGCCGAAGAAGTACCGGCGGTTCTACCGGAAGTGGCAAGGCGTCGGCGACCGCCTCGCGCCGAACGAGGTCATCTGTCCGGTCTGCAAAGTCGTGATCCGCTCGAGCCGCACGCTGCTGCCCGGAGACCGCGTCTACTGCATGCCGTGCATGTCGCGCCTCGTGATCGTCCGGAACGAGGAGTCGGGGCAGCTCGAAGCGCTCGTCGCGTACTGACGCGCGCCGCCGCGCTCAGAGAATCCGGCGGCGGCGCAACCCGACCGTCACCGCGATCACGAAGATGGCGCACGCGGCGGCCAGCATGCCGCCCGCGAGTCCCACGGAAAAGGTCATCGTGAGGGGCGTCAGCCGCACCAGCGCCACCATCACCAGCAGCATCGCCCCCGCGTGCAAGCCGGCCGCGACGAGGAGCCACCAGCGCACCGGCGTGCTCAGCCGATCTTCAGGAGGCATCGCCCGTCCCCGCCAGCGCGGCCGACTTCGGATGCGGCCCGACGTGACACGCGCCGCCGACACACGACTTGGTGCTGTTCGCGATGGCCGCAGCGTTCTGCTCGTGCTCGCCGATCTCCTGGTAGCTCTTCACCGGCCCGTGGCAGAAGAGGCAGCGCTGATTGTCGTACGTGTCGCGAATCTTGAGCGGCACCTCGTAGCCGCCGACGGTGTAGAACCACACGTGCCGGAGCCCCGCCATCTTCGCCCCGACGTCGCCGAAGAGCCCGTAGTCGGAATGGCACGTGTAGCACTGGTGGTCGGCGATCCACCGGTACTGGAAGTGCTGCGCGGCGAGGTGCTCGCTGTCCGGATTCTGCAAGTCCGTGACGTAGTCGTTCATGACGTGGCAGGAGTTGCAGAACGCCACGGACTTGGCGCCGCCGATCGCCAACCCCGCGTTCAG
>DAIQBH010000156.1:4060-14450 GCA_036781285.1 Thermodesulfobacteriota bacterium
AGCAGGTACGCGAGCGGCGCCAGCACCACGAACCCGATCAGCAGCATCCAGCGGTGCGCCGGCTCGATCGGGCCGGACCGCTGCGCGAACGTCGCGTACGCGACGAGGCCCATCGCCACGAGACACGTGACGAAGGCGGCGATCCGGATCGCCGCGAACCCCGGTTCGTCCGTCACGCCTCGGCTAGTCCTTCAGGCACGAGGTGAACCCCGGCGCCTGCTTCGCCTCCGACTTCAAGGTGCCGAGGAAGGTCGTGAGCGCCGTGAACTCCTCCGGCGTCCCTTTGAACTTCTTCCGATCCTTCTGCTTCGCTTCCTTCTGGCAGTCGGCCTCGTCCTTGAAGTGCCCCTTCGGGCTCTTCAGGAACTCCTGGAGCCACGCCGCATCGCGCTTCTTGCCGACGTCGGACAGATCGCCGCCCTTCGAGTCCTTGTCGCCCTCCTCCTCCCCCGCGGGCTCGGCGCCCGCGGCTTT
The DNA here is from genome assembly GCA_036781285.1 of Thermodesulfobacteriota bacterium. Classification (GTDB taxonomy): domain Bacteria; phylum Desulfobacterota; class Binatia; order UTPRO1; family UTPRO1; genus UTPRO1. Next base: position 4,535 of record DAIQBH010000156.1, read on the forward strand.
CAGGAAGGCGTCCTTCTGCTTGTCGACGTCGGCGGCGCGCGCGCTCACCGTGTGGCAGGTGTAGCAGCGCTTCTCGATGAAGACCTTGATCCCCGGATCGTCCGCGGCCACGACGGCTCCGGCACTGCCCATCACGACGGCGACGATCGCTAGCGCGGCAACACTCGAATGGCTTCGCTCCATGTCGTTCTCTCCCTCCAAGGTCGTTCTTTCACTGCGGTGTGGCAGACGGCGCAATCGGACGCGCGCAGCAACGCCCCGAAGGCCTCCGACGGTTGCCGATGCTCGAACGTCGACGGCCACGTCCGTGTGGCGAGAAACGCGCGCGTGCTCTCGCTGACCGCCGACTTGTGCACGGTCCGTCCCGGGAGCACGCCCTGCGGATGCGGATCGTGGCAGGTGAAGCACGCGATCTTCCCGTTCTCGTCGGCCGGAAGCTCCTTCGGCGCGTCCTTCCCGAGGTGCTCCTTGGCCCCCGTGTGCTCCGTGTCGCTGTGGCAGCCGAGGCAATGCTCCGACGGCGTGTCGACGAGGAAATAGTCCGCCGCGTGCTCGTCCGGCTTCGGCACGCGCGTGTGGCAGTCGATGCAGACGCCCTTGTCGCGCACCATCTTCTCGTGCGGATCGTCCTCGTCGCCGCGCGCCCCGCCGCCGCTCAGGAGCACGACGGCCGCCGCCGCGAGGATCGCGACCGTCCTACTTTTCATAGCCGCCTTCCACGTGACACGTCTGACAGAACCCGCTCGAATGGCACTCGCCGCATTTCCGCGGATTGGCGCGCGCCTCGATACCGTGCACGAACCGGAAGTTGCGGTCGTGGACGTTCCGCACGGTCTGATCGCGGCGGTTGTGGCAGTCCTGGCATTGGCGCGGCTGATGGCAGCTCTCGCAGCTCTGCGGGTCGTTCTTCGCGAACACGAGGTGCCGGCTCAGCCAATCGTAATTGTGGCTCGCCGGCTGGATGTCGCGGACGTCGACGTGGCAGATGCCGCAGCGGTCGGGCGCGGTGTTCCCGGTTTGCGGATTGAAATGGCAGACGTGGCAGGCGTCCTTCCCGCCCGTGAACGCCTCCTTCGACGCCTGGATGGCAGCGGCTGCCTCCTTCTCGTCGGTGACCCGGGCCGACATCGTGTGGCAGGCGAAGCATTGCAGCTGCTCGCGCGCGAACACGTCGCGGTGCGCCTGGTGCGAGAACAGGTCGGCGGGCTCGGCGGGCCGTTCGCCGCGCCAGCCCCAGTCGATTCCGTCGTTCACCGTGCGACACGACCACGGTCCCGCGACGGCGAGCACCACGATGACGATCGAGAACGAGAGGGATCCGCGGCGCACGCTCAGCTCCAGCTGAAGGCGTACGTCACGCCGAAGTTGCCGCGCACGTCCACCTCGAAATCGGGGTTGGTGTTGTACTCCATCTCGGCGAGGAGCGAGACGTTCCGGACCAGCATGTACTGCGTGCCGAAGATGTAGCTGTACGCGTTGCCCTGCTTGCCGGTGCGGCTGTCGAAATTCGCGAACGCGAACACGGCGTGCAGCTCGAGCCCGCGCAGGATCTCCTCCGACACGCCGCAGTTCACACCGATCGCGCGGTCCTCGCCGCCGCCGTCGATGAAGTAGAAGCCGTTGAACGCGCGGAGCCCGAGGCGTTGCCAGAAGTCCCAGCGCATGCCCGCCTTCAGGATGTGCCCGTACGTCGTGTGGTCGTTCTGCTTGTCGTAGGTCGCGAAGGAGTAGCTCGTCGACACGTCGAGCCAGCGCGTCACGTAGTACGTGAGCCCGACGCGCGCTTCGTGCATGCGGTCGAGCGCGAACGCGTCGAAGATCCGGTCTTGCAGGAAGCGGTCGCCGGTCGGATCGGGCTCGTAGCTGTCGTACTCGAGGTTCAGGTACACCGGCCGCGCGATGCTCATGCCGACGCCGGCATTCAGGAACGCCGCCTCGCCCTCGGCGACGTCGAGCTCGAGCCGGCTGTAGACGTCGGCGAAGTCGGTGTACGGGATCGCGCGCCGGAACCCGACGTCGAGGAAGTGGCGCGGCGACTCGTCGACGGGCGCGAGGCCGTGGTACCCGAGCGTCACGAACGAGCCGAGCAGGCGGGACGACCGCACCGACGCACCGTAGGTCCCGAAGCTCCGCTCCGGCCGCTCGGGATAGGGTTGCAGGTCCTCGTCCTGGTAGCCGCCGTAGGCGACCACGTCGACGCCCTCCATCGGCTTCGCGCGCAGGGTCGCGCCATCCATGAGGATGAAGTTCGTGCCCTCCGTCAGCACCTGGCGCCCGGCGCGCACCTGGAGCGCGCCTCCGAGGCCGCGGTATTCGAGATTCGCGTTGTAGACGTCGACGGTGGCGTCGTCGCCGTTCGCGACCTCGCGCGCGCGCACGAACGTCGACATCGAGAGATTGTGCTTCGGACTGAAGCCGCGGACGTCGAGATACTGGTAGAAGGGATAGACCTTCTTGTCGTCGTCGAAGGGGCGACGGAGCGGCGTGTTGGCCTGGAACGCGGTGTAGACGTTGCCGTAGAAGCCGCTCGAGGACGGGACCCAACGCCCCGTCTGGCACGGCGCCGGTCGGGCCACCACGAGACCCGCGATCGCGACCACGGTGGCAAGGCTCGTCGCACGCATCGGTCAGCGACCCAGGCCGTTGTCGCCGTGGCAGAGGTGGCAGCTCGCGAGCCCTTCGCGATCGACCAGCCGCCGGATGTCGTCGAGGGGCACCGTGCCGGTGCCGCTGCGGTCGACGTGATGGATCTCGTCGACCGGATGACAGAGGAAGCATTCGCTCCGCCCCCACCCGGTCGGGTGCTCCGCGCGCGTGAGCTGCGTACCTTGCGCGCTCGCGATCAGGTTGCCGAAGTCCTGGCCGTCGTCGTTGCCGCGACCGCAGCCGCCGATCGCGACGACCGCGACGACCGCACATCCGACCCAGAGGCGTCGATTCATCACGCTGGCGTCCTCATGCGCCTCAGTTCGGCCGCGTGATGCGGTTGGCGGGGGACAGACCGGGGATGTGCGTGTTGTCGACGCTCAAGGGCCGTCCGGGACCGTGGCAGACGACGCAGCTGCTCTCGGGTTGCGGACCCGCCGCGTGGTTCGCCCCCGTCGTGAAGTCGACGTCGTCGTGACAGCTCGTGCAGACCGCGATCGTCGGCGGCGTGGTGAAGACGGCGAGCACGGTCTTGCTGTCGTCGCCGCGCATGAACTCCCGCGTGGTCGACGGCAACACTCCCGGTTGGAGCACACCGAGCCCGGGCGCGAGCACGGCGCTCCCCGGGACGTGACACTCCTCGCAGTTGCGCAGATCTCCGGGGAACAGCAGCTCGCCGAAATCGACGGGCGTGTCTTGCTGATCCGGGATCGTCCCCACCGGACGGCCGTAGAGCTCGTATGGGCTCGTGAGATCCTCTCCGCGATGGATCTTGTGGATCATGACCTTGAAGTCGACCGGGCTCGTGACGGCCGTCTCGCCGACCGGGGGCAGCTGGCGGCTCAGCGTGTCGTTCGAAGGGTTGTGACAGAGCGGGCAATACACGGTGTCGTTGCGAATCCCGCCGTGAACGTTGAAGTCCTTCGAGAATTCACCGTGGCAGGCCGAGCACCGCGCGATGGTCACAGCCTCGCGGCGGACGGTCGGCTCCGGATCGGTCACCGCGAACGAGAGGACCTCGTTTCTCCCGACGTCGCGCACCTCGTCGAAGACCTCGCCGGGGTCCTCCTGCCCGTTGCGGTTCGGATCGCGCGTGCCGGAGCAATTCGAGCCGCCGGTCGCCTGCTTCGCGCCCGCGATCGTCGCGCACTGGTAGCCCTCGATGCCGACGACGTAGCTGCCCTTCGCGTTCGGCGGCAGCGCGCTCTGGAACGTGTAGGTCGAGACCCCCGACGCGTCCGGGCCTTCCGCCGTCCGCACGATCGACTCGGACTTGAACGTCTCGGCGCCCGGCGTCCACGGGCTGGACGGATCGCCCGGGACGATCTCCCCGTCGCCGTCGTAGTCCTGCGCGGCGTAGTCGACGGTGGAGCCCGCGAGCACGAGGCTCAGCGCGTCCATCGCCGCGGGCGCGATGGGTTCGCCGTTCGAATTCGTGATGCGGAACCTCACGCGGGGATGCTCGCCCGGCGCGAGCGTGGGCGACCCCGTCTCCGCGCTCTCGACGGACAACAGCTCGAAGTGCACGCCCGCCGCTTGCGTCGAGTGCGCCGGGATCACGTGGCTGCCGACCACGGAAAGGTCGAACTCGTGGCCCGAGTTCGGCAGGTGGCATGCCGAGCAGCTGCCGTCGGTCGGCTGCGGCCCACCGCCGTGGTTCTCGCCGCTCGCGAAGTTCACGTCGTCGTGACACGAGCCGCACGCCGCGCGCGACGGCCTGGTCGCGAACGTGTCGCTCTGCGCGCCGTCCTGGTGGCAGGTCTCGCAGCCGCGGATGTCGCGCGGGAACGCCACGTGGGAAAAATCGATGACGCTCTGCCGGAAGCCGATGATCTGGTACGGCGTGCCGCCCTCGACGCTCGGGAGATGCTCCCCGCGATGAATTTTGTGGATCATCTCCGGGAAGCCGATGCCGTTGCGGGTATCCGGGTCGATCTGCCGAGTCGTCTCACCGGTCGAAAAGTCGGTGATCCGCGTCGAGTGACAGGTCACGCAGAGCCGCACGTCGCGACGCGAGCCGCCGTGCGCCTCGAGCGGATCGTGGCAGCCGTTGCAGGTCTCCGTGCGGACGATGTCGCGTACGGCGCCGAGCTCGCGCCCGGAGGGAACGAAATCGTGGACGGCGTTCGACACGTATTCGACGTCGTCGAAGGTGGCGTCCGCGTAGATCGCGACCCGGTGCGGCGCGTCGTGATCGAAGCTCGCCGGCAGCGTGGCCGCGAAGGAATACCGGAAGAGACCGCCGCCGAGATCCTCGAGCGTGCCGTCCACCCCGTTCTCCGACGACGCCTGCGTCGCGCTCACGTTCGTGATCGGGCTCGTCTGGACGGTCGTGATGTAGTCGCGATACTCGCCGTCGGAGTCGAGCACGGCGATCACGAAGCGGAGATCGACGCCGTCCGCCGACAACGCTGCGCCGCCCTCGTCGGTCAGGAAGAACCGCACCGAGGGTCGATCGTCGTCCACCACCGCGGCGTCGACGATCGTGACGTTGAACTGATTCGCGCTCGGGCCGGGACGCGACGGTTCCGGCTCGTCGTTGCCGCCGCCACCGCCGCCGTCACACGCCATGAAGAGACATGCGACGGCAACGATCGTCAGCCCTCGAACAGCCCACGCAGCGAACGACTGCGCACTCGCCTTCCCCAACACGGCGCACCCCCGGACAGTGAGTAGCAACGTACGAGCTGCATGCGCCGCTATCGCCTTCTCACCATCGCGGTCAAGAAGCGCGGCGTTCAAAAGCATTCTCAGTGTTGGGAATCCCGCAGCGCGTCCAGACTGACCAGCGCCTCGAGCATGTCACTGCGCGCGAGGATACCCACCACGCGCGTACCGTCGACGATCGGCAGCGCGCCGATGCGCTCTCGTCGCATCAGGCTCGCCGCCGCCGCCATGCCGTCCTCCGGCGTCAACGTGAGGACGTTCTCCGTCATCACCGATGCGACGTTCACCTTCTGCGGATCGGGAGTCGGGCGCGCCATCGGGTCGCCGAGCACGGAGGGGAACGCGTCGCGCAGATCGCGATCGGTGACGATGCCGACCAGCCGGCCGGCGGATACGACCGGCAGCTGGTTCACGCGATGCTCCTCCATGATCTCCCGAGCGTGCGTGATCGAGTCGAGCGGCTTCACGCTGTGCACGGGGTGCTTCATCCAGTTCGCGATCTTCATCGACGCCTCCTGACGCCGCGACGGCCCGTCATTCGCAGAGTCCCGGGAACGTCTGCGCGGCCCCCGGCGGGAACGTGAGCGGCGTCGAGGCGACCGAGCCCGGCGGGTGGCACGTCGTGCATTTGGTCATCGGCACCGCCGCGTGAATCGAGTCGGGCCGACAGAGGCAGCACGCGCACTGCTCCGCGCAATCGGCGTTGCTGCTGAAGACGGTGCCGGAGTCGCAGTCCTCACCGGCCTCCTTCACGCCGTTGCCGCAGAACGGCCCCGTGGCCGTCGTCGTCGGACCGGGCGTCGGGCTGCCCGTGAGGCCGGGAGTCGGCGTGCGTGTCGCGCCGGGTCCGGGCGTCCCCGACGGACCCGCCTCCGTCTCCGTCGCTCCCGGACCCGGCGTCTCGGTCCCGTCCGGCGCCGGCGTCGCGGTCCCCGGCACGTCCGTCGCCGTGCGCTGCGGAGTCGGCACGGCCGTCGGCGTCGTCCCGGCGAACGGCGTCGCCGTGGTGCGGATCGTGTTGTCGTTGCCGTTGTCGAGGACGACCGTATCCTGGCTCTCGCCGCAACCGGCGAGGAGCGCCGTCGCGACGAGAGCCAGCCCCAGAACCCGCAGATCCATCCCCGTCACCTCCCGTTGGACGATGCGCTCACGGATTGCACTCCGACGGGTACGGCGTGAGGCCCGTGGCGCCCGCCCGGTCCGCGCATCCGGCCTTGAAGCGGGTCACGCACGTCACACACGAGGTCAGCGCTTGCAGCTCGCCGACGGGCGCGCCGCACGGCGTGATGAAGCCGGGGAACGTCACGTCCGTGCAGCTCGCCTGGAAGCCGATCTCCGCCACCGTGAAGTCGGCGTTCTCGTCGACGCCGCCCGGCTGCTTGTCCTTGCCGCCGCACGCTCCGTTGATCGTGCTCGCGAGCTTCACCGCCGCCTTGCTGACGGTGTCGCCGACCTTCACGTCCGGACAGTCGTTCACCTTGCCCTTGATCTTGCCGTCCCAGCACTTCTGGAGCGCTTTCGACTGCGCCTCCAAGAACTTCGCGCCGGCCTTGCCGATCGTGGCTTGGCACTTGTTGAGGCTCTTCTCGCGCTTGTCCTTGCTCTTCGGATCGGTCGGCTGGAGCGCGCCGTAGTAGAGGTCGATCGCTTGATCGACCGCCGCCTCGCCCGTACACGCGAGGCACTCGGCGATGTCGCCGCAGTCGGCGATCGCGTTGGAGCATCCCTTCTCCTCGAAGTCCGGGCACACGCCCGGCCAGCCGACGAGCTCGACCGCGACGTCGTCACCGCCGCTCCCGCATGCCTTGTCCTTGCCGCCGCACGCTTTGGCGATGCCGGTCGTGAGCTTGGTCTCGGCCTTGGCGATGCTGTCCGCGGCCTTCTGATCCGGACACGGTCCGGTGATCTTCCGCTTCACGACGCCGTCCTGGCACTTCTGGAGCGCCTTCGCCTTCGCCTGCACGAACGTCGCGGCGCTCTTCACGATCGCGGCCTGACACTTCTGCGAGTCCTTGCTCGGGGTCGGGGTCGGGCTCGGCGGCGGCGCCGTCTCCGTCGCCGTGGGCGTCGGGGTGACTTCCGGCGTCGTGGGCGTCGGGGTGGCGTCCGACGGCGTGGACGTGACCTCCGGCGTTGCGGTCGCGGTCGCCGTCGCCATCGCGCAGTCGGGATCGTCGCCGTCGTAGAGCAGGTCGCCGTCGTTGTCCAAACCGTCGGGACTCGCCTCGAAATCCTCCTCGCCGTTCGGGTTGCAGGCATTCGTCGGCTTCAGCGGGTGGGCGCTGTCCGGCGTGAAGTAGTACGGCGGCTGGACGTGCTCGCCCGCGGTCGTGAAGTTGGCCGAGAGCGCGTCGGGGTGGCAATCGGCGCACACCATGACCCCGCTGTTGTGGTGGTGCTGGCGCAGGCCGGCACCGTCGCCGCACGGACCGCCGGTGGTCATCGCGTCGACGCAGTCGTCGGGACGCGTTCCACGGTCCGCGGCGCGCCCATGGCAGCCGATGCACGAGATCGGATCGTAGACGACGCCGGTGCAGGTGCCGCCGGGACAGGCGCTGTCGACCGTGCAGTACGCGCCCGCATTGGCGCCGCCGACGCACGCGAGGTTGCCGTTCGACTCGTTGATGAAGACCGGCGACTTGCCGCTGCCGAGGTGGCAGATGTCGCAGCGACCCGGCGGGTTCACGGCCGCGCCGAGCATGTTGTTGCGATGGACGTTGTGCAGCGGGCCCGACCAGGCCGCGCACGTACCGCCCGGACACTGGCTGTCGGCGTTGCACGCCGCCGCTTCGTTGCTGCCTCCGACACAGCTCCGATACGGCGATGCGAGAAAGCCGCCGTGACACTGGAAGCAATCGTCGGTCCCGCCGCAGGTGCCGCCGGGACACGCGCTACTCACGCTGCACGATGCGCCCGCATTGGAGCCGCCCGTACAGACGAGATTCCGGAACAGCGGATAGCCCGTCGCGGTCCCCGCCGAGATCGCGATCATTCCAAGCGCCGCACCGACGCTCGCACACCGAATCGCAAACGCACGCATCGCCGTCACCTCTTCACGGATGCCCGAGGCCCGTGAGGTTGTCGTCCAGGTTCACCATCGAGTCGTCGTGAGCCTGGACGAAGTACTTGTCGTCGTGAGCCATGCTGTTCGTTTCCTTCCGGTCACAGCGCACGTCACGAATCGTTCGACAGCCCGCGCGTACCCGCTGAAAACTTTCTGGTCAAGAACGAGCGCGCTCGGATGATTCCCATCGGTGAGAATCCGCATCGTGATGCGCGGGCGATCAAGCCGGCTCGCTGCGCGCGAGCGACCGCGAGACGCGCACGTAGTCTTCGAGGATGTCGGCGGTGGACACGATGCCGACCAACCGGTCGTGATCCACGACGGGAAGCGCGCGCACCCGTTCCGCGAGCATGAGGCGCGCGGCCGCTTCGACCGAGTCGTCCGGCGCGATCGTGACGGGGTCAGGCGTCATCGCGACGTGCACCGCGGTTTCGCCGAGCCGGCCGCGATGCGCGGGGAAATCCACGTCACTCAGGATGCCGACCACGCGTTCGGCGACGACGACCGGCAGATGACGGATCTTGGCGGCCTCCATTCGGTCGCGCGCGCGCGCGAGCGTCTCGTCGGACGCGATGGTGACGGGGCGCGGGCTCATGACGCCGGCGACCCTCCCGGCAGCGGGCCGTTCGCCGGCGCTCGGCGCGTGCGCGGCCCGCGGATCGCGCGGCGCGGGCACGGTCACGACGGCGCACGGTGCCAGGCGGAAGATCTGCTCGGCGACCGTTCCGGGACCACCGTGCGGCGCGGTCGAGCCGGCGCGGGTCCCCATCACGATCAGGTCGACCGCGTGCTCGACGACCGTTTCGACGATGCGCAGCACCGGGTATCCCCACGTCACGTCGATCTCGCACTCCGGCGACGAGCCCTCCGACGTCGCGACGACGCCCGCCACGTGCGCCCGCAGGCGCTCGGCTTCGCGCTCGAGCGGGTCGCCTTTGATGAGCGGATAGTCGCCGAGCATGGCGATCTCGACCTCCACGAAGTGGCGCACGAGCAGCAGTGCGCCGCTGGCGCGCGCGAGATCGATGGCAAGCCGCAGCGCCGCGTCCGCCGCCGCCGAGTAGTCGAACGGGACCAGAATCCGCTGAGGGACAGGCATGGCATCCTCCTCCCAGTCAGTGACCGACCGGCTCGTCGGCGAAGTCGTCGGGGGGCAGCCCCGGGTCCGGGGGCAGCCTCGCGAGCTCGCGCCGGACCAGCGCTTCGTGCTCGATCTCCTCGTTCCGCAGGTCCTCGAAGAGCGTCCGGACGTCGGCATCGCGCAACCCGGGCAGGATTCCGGCGAAGAACGCGTGCGCCTTGGCCTCCGCCCGCAACGCCGCCTCGAGCGCGGCCCGCGCGGTCATGAAGGCACGCGCCTCGTCGTAGTCGGGGGCCTCCACGTCGAAGAGCATGGCTCGCGTGAGGCGCGCCGGCGCGTCCCCGAACCGCTCGCGGCGTCGCGCCGCGAGCGCCGCCCGATGCTTCTCCTCGTTTCCCGCCATGAAGCGAAAGAAGCGCGCGGCGTCGGGCGTATGGTGCGCCTCCATCTGGTGGGCG
>DAIQBH010000157.1:0-1584 GCA_036781285.1 Thermodesulfobacteriota bacterium
CGACATCGACTCGCTGATCACGCACACGATACCGCTGACCGACATCAATCGCGCGTTCGACCTGATGCACGCGGGCGAGTCGATCCGGAGCGTCGTCACCTTCTGACCGCGCCGGTCGTGGTGCTGTCCTGGATTTCGGACAGCACCGGCGGCGGAATTCCGTTGACACGCGGGATGGCGACGTGCGACGCAACCCCGCATCCCAGCGGAGGTTCCCCCCCATGCCTTCTCAGCTCTTCTCCCGGCTCGCTGCGGTCCTGAGCTTCATCGTCGCCACGAGCTCGCCGGCTTTTGCGGCCACACCTGGTGAGCCGGATCCGTCGTTCGGCACCGATGGCCGCGCGACGGCGGATTTCAACGGCGAGGACGTCTCCTCCGTGCTGCTGCTCCAGGCGGACGGGAAGATGGTGGTCGGCGGGACCCGCGAGATCAATCACAATCTCGACTGGGCGCTCGCCCGCTTCGCTGCGGACGGGAGCCTCGATCCGACGTTCGGCGTCGGGGGACGAGTCACGACCGCGTTCGGCTGGGACGAAGACCGGATCGTGCGGCTGCTCCAAGAGCCCGACGGCAAGATCGTCGGCGTCGGCACTGCCGGCTTCGGCGGCGGCACTTTCAGGGTCAGCCTCGCCCGGTATCTCACCGACGGTACGCTCGACGCATCGTTCGGGATCGGCGGCAAGGTGTCGACCCCGTGCCCCGGCGGCGGGTCGTGTACCATCTTCGACGCCGTGCTCACGAGCGACGGCGGGATCGTGGTCGGCGGCTCGGTCAACAACGACTTCCTGCTCGCGCGGTACGACGCGGCCGGCGCGCTCGACGCCGGATTCGGCGACGGCGGGTTCGTCTCGACCGATCTCTCGAACGGCCTGCCCGACGTCATCTTCACGCTCGCGCGGCAGGGCGACGACAAGATCATCGCCGGTGGCTTCGCATCCCCGGGCGCCGCGCTCGTGCGCTACGGCCTCGACGGTTCGCTCGACGCGAGCTTCGGCAACGCCGGAATCGTGCTCGTGCCGAATGGCGATCAAGTCTCCGCGCTCGCTCTCCGTGGCGACGGTAAGATCGTCGCCACGACCTATATCGGGCTGGCGCAGTTTCTTCCCGATGGCTCGCTGGACGCGACCTTCGGGACGGGAGGCATCGCGACCGGTGGCTACACACAGGCCCGACTGTCCTTTCAGTCGTCGGGTGCGATCATCGTCGCCAGCGTGGGGGTGTCCGACAGGCTCGTCCTCACCCGGTATTCGGAGGACGGGGTCCGTGATGCGACGTTCGGACTCGACGGCTTCTTCCTCACCGGCTTCTTCGACAGTCACCTTGGGGGCCGCCACGCCGACCTCGCCGTCGACGGCGCCGATCGCATCGTCGTCGCCGGCCGGATCCCCGAGGGCGCCGGGAGCGACGACTTCGTCGTCGGCCGGTTCGCGGGCAACGAGCTCCTCCGCTGCGCGGCGGCGCCGATCGCGGGGTGCAAGGCCCCGGCCGCCCCGGGTCGGTCGCAGATCAAGCTCGACAGCCGCAAGGACACGCGCGTCCTCAAGTGGCGCTGGAAACGCGGCGACGCGACGACCGACGCCGAGA
>DAIQBH010000157.1:1684-14411 GCA_036781285.1 Thermodesulfobacteriota bacterium
GCGACGGCACCCCGCGCGGCCTCACGTCGTTGACGATCAAGGGCGGCGAGAGCGGCCGCTCCGAGATCGGCGCCGACGGACGCGGCAGCCGTCTTCCGCTCCTGCCGATCCCCGCGCCGCTGCCGTTCCGGGTGCAACTGCAATCGTCGACCGGAGCCTGCTGGGGCGCCGTGTTCTCGGCCCCGTCGAGCTCCCGCGGCTTTCCCCTGTTCTTCAGCGGCAAGTCGGACTAGCGCTTCTCTCGTCGATGCTTGCATTGGAGCAGGCGGCGTGGCGTTGGACCTGCCATCGCCTTCCGATCTGATGCACGCGGCGAGTCATCTGCAGCGGTCGTTACCTTCTGACCGCGTCGTCGGGTTGCTGTCCGAGATTTCGGACAGCACCAGCGGCGGAATTTCGTTGACACTCGAGATGCCGACGTGCGACGCCCACCGCATTCCAGCGGAGGTACCCCCCATGCCTTCCCAGCTCCTCTCCCGGCTCGCTGCGGTCCTGAGCTTCCTCGTCACCATGAGCTCGCCTGCTCTTGCGGTCACGCCCGGCGAGCCCGATCCGTCGTTCGGCACCGATGGCCGCGCGACGGCGGATTTCAACGGCGAGGACACGTCGAGCGTGCTGTTGCTCCAGGCCGACGGGAAGGCCGTCGTGGGCGGTATCCGCGAGATCAACCACAATCTCGACTGGGCGCTCGCCCGCTTCGACACGGACGGCAGCCTCGATCCGACGTTCGGCGCCGGGGGTCGAGTGACGACCGCGTTCGGTTTCGACGAAGACCGGATCGTGCGGTTGCTCCAACAGCCCGATGGCAAGATCGTCGGGGTCGGCACCGCCGCCTTCGCCGGCTTCGCCCCCCAGAGGATCATCCTCGCACGGTACCTCACCGACGGCACGCTCGACGGATCGTTCGGGATCAACGGCAAGGTGTCGACGCCGTGCCCCGGCGGCGGGGCGTGCCACATCGCCGCTGCCCTGCTCATGGGCGACGGCGGGATCGTGGTCGGCGGCTCGGTCAATGGGGATTTCATGCAGTTGCGGTATGACGCCGGCGGGGTGCTCGATGCCGGATTTGGTGACGGCGGGATCCTTCTGACCGGCCTCTACGGCGTCCCGGTCTTTCGGCAAGGCGACGACAAGATTGTCACCGCTGGATTCGCAGCCCCCAACTTTGTGTTAGCGCGCTTGCATCCCGATGGCTCGCTCGACGCGAGCTTCGGCACCGCTGGAACCGTCGTCGTGCCGAGCGGCGGCGACGTGGCCGGGCTCGCGCTGCGCGGCGACGGCAAGATCGTCGCCGCGACGAGCAATGGCTTGGTGCGGTTTCTTGCAGACGGGTCCCTCGACGCGACATTCGGGACGGGAGGCATCGCGAACGCTTCGTACGTAGGGTGGGCCCGACTGTCCTTTCAGTCGTCGGGCGCGACCATCGTCGCCACCGTTGGAGTATCCGACAGGCTCGTTCTCAGCCGGTTCTCGGAGGACGGGGTGCGTGATGCGACGTTCGGCCTCGACGGCTTCTTTCTCACCGATTTTTTCGCCAACTTCCTCGGGGACCGTCACGCCGACCTCGCCGTCGACGGCGCCGATCGCATCGTCGTCGCCGGCCGAATCCCCGAGGGCGCCGAAAGCGACGACTTCGTCGTCGGTCGCTTCGCGGGCAACGAGCTCCTCCGCTGCGCGGCGACGCCGGTCGCGGGCTGCAAAGCGCCGGCCGCCCCGGGTCGGTCGCAGATCAAGCTCGACAGCCGCAAGGAGACGCGCGTCCTCAAGTGGCGCTGGAAACGCGGCGACGCGACGACCGACGCCGAGATCGGGCGGCCGGACGTCGACGTCGACCACGTCCTCTGCATGTACGACGAGTCGAACGGACCTCCGAGCTTGATCTTCGAAAGCGTCGCGCCCTCGGCCGGCGTCTGTGCGGGAGCGCCGTGTTGGCGCCAGAAGGGCCTCCGCTTCATGTACAAGGACCGCGACGGCACCCCGCGCGGCCTCACGTCGTTGACGATCAAGGGCGGCGAGAGCGGACGCTCCGAGATCGGCGCCGACGGACGCGGCAGCCGTCTTCCGTCCCTGCCGGTCCCCGCGCCGTTGCCGTTCCGCGTGCAACTGCAGTCCTCGACCGGAGCCTGCTGGGGCGCCGTGTTCTCGGCCCCGTCGAGCTCTCGCGGCTTTCCCCTGTTCTTCAGCGGCAAGTCGGACTAGCGCTTCTCTCGTCGCTGCTTGCATTGGAGCAGGCGGCGTGGCGTTAGACCTGCCATGGCGACGCTCCGCTTCTACTTCGACTACATCTCGACCAACGCCTACCTCGCGTGGTTGCAGATGCCGACGCTCGCGCGCCGGTACGGGCTCCTCGTCGAGCCGGTGCCGGTGCTGTTCGCGGGGCTGCTGGAAGCGCACGGGACGAGCGGGCCCGCCGAGACGCCGGCCAAGGCCCTTTGGATGTTCAAGAACAACCTCCGGAAGGCGGCGCTGCTCGGCGCGCCGCTGAAGGCGCCGGCGTTCCATCCCTTCAATCCGCTGCTCGCGCTCCGCGCGACGACCGCAGCGCGCGACTTCGACGAGTGCGACGCGCTCGTGACGCGTCTGATGGAGGCGGTGTGGGTGCGCGAGGAGCACGTCAGCGAGCCCGAGGTCGTCGAGCGCGCCGCGCGCGACGTCGGCCTCGACGGCGCCGCGCTCGTCGCGGCGGCGAATACGCCCGAGATCAAGGCCGAGCTCCGGCGCCAGACCGACGACGCGATCGCGCGCGGGGTCTTCGGCGTCCCGGCGATGGAAGTGAACGGCGAGATCTTCTGGGGCTACGACGACCTCCCGTACCTCGAGCTCTTCCTCGCCGGGGACGATCCGCTCGCGCAGACGAGCTGGGGCAAGACCGACATGGCGGCGCCCCGGCCGTCGGCGATGCGCCGCCAGCACCGCGAGCGCCTCGAGCGCGGCTCCTGACGCTTCCGGATCGCGCGGATGCTGAAGCAGGTCGTTCTCGTCAAGCAGGTTCCCGCCACCGCGCAGCTCGCGTTCGATCCCGAGACGCGGACGCTGAAGCGTGAGGGCGTGCGTCTCGAGGTGAGCTCGTTCGACGTGCGCGCGCTGCTCCGCGCGATCGAGCTCCGGAACGAGCACGGCGGCGAGGTCGTGGTGCTCACGATGGGCCCGCCGTCGGCGCGCGAGGCGCTCGTGTATTGTCTCGCGCTCGGCGCCGATCGCGGCATCCACCTCGTCGATCGCGCCTTCGCCGGCGCCGACACGCTCGCGACCGCGCGCGCTCTCGCGGCGGCCGTGCGGCGGGAGCCGTTCGATCTCGTGCTCTGCGGGCGGGCGAGCATGGACGCGGAGACGGCGCAGGTCGGGCCCGAGGTCGCCGAGATCCTCGACCTGCCGCAGGTGTGCTGCGCGCGGACGCTGACGGTCGACCTCGCCGGGCGCGCGTTCACCGCCGACCGCGAGACCGACGAGGGCTTCGAGACGGTGACCGGGGCGCTCCCCGCGCTCGTCACGGCCGGCGAGGACCTCGCCGCCGAAAAGTTCCCGCGGCGCGCCGACAAGGAGGCCGCGAAGACGAAGCCGATCGTCGAGCTCACGGCCGCCGATCTCGACGCCGACGTGGCCGGGTTCGGCGCGGCGGGATCGCCGACGTGGGTCGAAGGTCTCGAGACGGTCTCGGTGGAGCGTCCGGGGCGCATCCTCGACGGCGATCTCGACGGTGCCGTCGCGGCGCTCGTGGAGGAGCTCGCGAATCGTGGGCTCTTCGCACCGGCGGGGAGCGAGGCGCCCGCGGACGTGACGCCGACCTCTGCGCCCGTATCGTCCCGCTCGGGTGACGCCGTCGTCTGGGTCGTCGCCGAGCTCCTGGAGGGAACGGTTCGGCGCGTGACCTTCGAGCTCCTCGCGAAGGCGCGGCGTCTCGTCGACGAGCGCGGCGGGTCGGTCGCGGGCGTCCTGATCGGTCACGACGTCGCGCGCCACGCGGAGCTGCTCGCGCGTCACGGGGCGGATCGGGTGCTCGTCGCCGACGATCCGCGGCTCGCGAGCTACGCGACCGAGCCGTGGACCGCGGTGCTCGCGGAGGCCGTACGCGCGGGCGCGCCGACGGCGGTGCTGCTGCCGTCGACCTACGTCGGCCGCGATCTCGCGCCGCGTGTCGCCGGCCGTCTCGGCCTCGGCCTCACCGGCGACTGCGTCGATCTCTCGATCGACGACGCCGGCCGGCTCGTGCAGTGGAAGCCCGCTTTCGGCGGCAACGTCGTCGCGCCGATCCTCTCGCGGACGCGTCCCGAGATGGCGACGGTGCGCCCCGGCGTCCTGCCGACCGCGCAGCCGCGTGCGCACGCGACGCCGGTCGTCGAGACGCTGCCGATCGGCGAGCTGCCGGTGAGCCGGCTCCGTGTGGTCGATCGGCACCGCGATCCGTCGGCGGCGCGCGCCGCGGCGCTCGACGAGGCCGACGTCGCGGTCGGCGTCGGGCTCGGTATCGGCGGCCCCGAGAGCCTCGCGACGATCGAGGCGCTCGCCGCGGCGCTCGGCGGCGCGCCGATCGCGACCACGCGCGACGTGGTCGACAAAGGGTGGATGCCGCGCCAGCACCAAGTCGGCATCACCGGGCGCGCGATCGCGCCGCGCTTCTACTTCGCGATCGGCATCCGGGGCGCGACCGAGCACATGGTCGGCGTCCGGCGCTCGGGCACGATCATCGTGATCGACAAGAACCCGCAGGCGCCGATCTTCGCGCAGGCGGATCTCGGGATCGTCGGGGATTGGGCCGAGGTCGTGCCGCGGTTGACGCGCGCGCTCGCCGAGCTCCGAACCCGCTTCGAGTAGCCGTCGCCGGCCGATCGGGCCGTGCTAGGGTCGCATCATGGCACGACCCAAGCGCCGCGCGACGTACGACGATCTCATCAAGGTGCCGGAGTGGAAGGTCGCCGAGATCATCGACGGGGAGCTGATCGCGACTCCACGGCCCGCGACGCCGCACGCGCATGCGGCGAGCGCCGTTCATGCGGAGGTTTGGGGATCGCACAGCGGACCACCCGGCTCCCCCGAACGGCCCGGCGGGTGGTGGATCTTCTTCGAGCCAGAATTGCACTTCGGTGACGATGTCCTCGTTCCCGACGTGGCTGGCTGGCGTCGCGACCGGGTGCCGGTGATGCCAGCTGCCGCCTTCGTCACGCTTGCGCCCGATTGGATCTGCGAAGTGATCTCCCCATCCACCGGCACGATCGACCGCGGTCGGAAGATGCGCATTTACGCCCGCGAAGGCGTCGCGCACCTCTGGTTCGTGGACCCTTTGGCGCGCACGCTCGAAGTGTATCGGCTCGACGGCGAGCGCCGCTGGGTGGTCGCGAACAACTTCGGCGGCGACGACGTCGTCCGCGCCGAGCCGTTCGACGCGATCGAGCTCGCGCTCGAGCGCTGGTGGCTGCCGGGGACCGAGCCGACGCGCTGATCGGGTTGACTCCCCCGGCCCGCTGGCCGAGGCTCCGAGTCGTCCCATGGCCTCGTATCTCCACGACGTGGCGCGCCGGTTGATCGCCTTCGACACGGTGAGCGCGAAGAGCAACGCCGCCGCCGCGCGCTACCTTGCCGACGAGCTCGACCATCACGGCTTCCGCGTCGCGTGCCAGGACTACGACTGCGACGGCGTCGCGAAGACGAACGTCGTCGCCGTCGCCGGCCCGCCGGTCGCCGGAGGCTTGGTCGTCTCCGGCCACATCGACGTCGTGCCGTTCGCTGGCCAGGCAGGGTGGACGCGCGATCCGCTGGCGTTCGCGATCGACGACGCGCGTGTCCACGGACGCGGCACGTCCGACATGAAGGGATTCCTCGCCCAGTGCCTGGCGGCGGCGGCCGAGCTCGACCGTGCGCGGCTCCGCCGCCCGCTGGCGTTCGTGTTCACCGCCGACGAGGAGATCGGCTGCCGCGGCGCCGATCGCGTCGTCCCCGAGCTGCCGGCGCTGCTCGGCGACGTGCCGCGGCCCGCCCTCGCGTGGATCGGCGAGCCGACGTCGTGGCGCGTGTTCCGCACCCACAAGGGGATCGTGGTCTTCGGCATCACCGCGCACGGCATCGCGGGGCACAGTAGTCTTCCAGAGCGCGGGCAGAGCGCGATCGCCGTGATGGGGCGCGTGATCGCGTGCATCGCGCGCTATCAAGCGGAGCTTCGCGAAGCACCGCGCGCGGCCGGCGCGGAGGACTTCCCGGAGTGTCCCTACGTGCCGCTGAACTTCGGCGTCGTCGCCGGCGGCACCGCCGACAACATGATCGCCGACCGCTGCACGCTGACCGTGAGCTATCGGCCGCTTCCCGGCGCCGACCCGCGCGCGGTGCACGCCGAGATCACGCGTCGGCTTGCCGTCGCCGACCTCCGCGACCCGGGCGCGCCGCACGTGCCCGCGCGTGTCGACGTCGGCGAGCCCGAGGTCGTCGCGGGCATGCGTTCGCCGCGCGACACCGCGCTCGAGCGTGTCCTGCGCGCAACCCTCGGGGGTGACGACGGCCCGAGCGGCGCGCCGTTCGCGACCGACGGCGGCGCGTTCGAGCGCGGCGGCATCGCGAGCCTCGTCTGCGGACCGGGCGACCTCGACCAGGCGCACCAACCGGACGAGAGCATGCCGCGCCAAGCCTTCGAGTCGGGGGTCGGCGTGATCCAAACGGTCGTCACGCGACTCTGCGCCGGCGAAAAAAATGATTTTGACTAGCGGCCTCCGGTCGAGCAAAACGATTGGACCACTCCCGCCACCGCACGCGCGTTGCTCGTCTATAGAGAACGCGATGCCCAGGAAGGACCCATGAGCAAGATCTACGACGCCCTCCAGCACCTCGAAGCCCAACGGAAAGCGATGGAAACCAGCGAGGCGCCCGCGGCCGGGAGCAATCCGCTCGATCTTCAGGAGCGGCCCGTGCCGGCGCCGCGTCCCGTCAGCAATGCCGGCGCACCGTTGCTGGAGCAGGCCGCTTCGGTCACGCGCTTCGGAGCGGAGCTGCACCGGCGCATGGGCGAAGCGGGCCTCGACGGCGTCCAGGGTCTCTTCGCGCTCGCCGATCAGTTGCAGCGCGCGCTCGCGACCGTCTCGCAACCCGAGCTCGACGGCGCCGAGGCGGATCTCGATCGCGTGAGCGAGCAGATCCGGGCGATGAAGGACAACATCCGCCAGCTGAAGACGGTCAAGGCCGACATCGAGGGCCTCGCCGCCTTCAAGCGCTGACGCCGAGCGACTGCGTCGTCCTCAGGCCGCGGTCTTCGTGCGGGCCGCGGCCGCGATCTCGCCGAGCAACGTTTCCGTCTCGTCCCAGCCGATGCAGGCGTCGGTGATCGAGACGCCGTACGCGAGCTCGGTCCCCGCGACCCAATCCTGACGTCCGGGATTCAGGTTGCTCTCGACGAGCAACCCCATGATCGCGCCGTTCGCGGCGTCGAGCTTGGAGAGCACCTCGCGGCAGACGATGGGCTGCCGCGTGTAGTCCTTGCTCGAGTTGCCGTGCGAGCAGTCGATCATGACGGGGCGGGCGAGATCCTCGCCCTTCACGATCTCGACGGCGCGCGCGACGTCGGCGGGGCTGTAGTTCGGGCCGTTGCCGCCGCCCCTGAGCACGACGTGACGGTCGGGGTTACCGACGGTCTTGATCATCGCCGTCGCCCCGTCGGCGCTGATGCCGAGGAAGGTGTGGGGATGGCGCGCCGAGATCATCGCGTGCAGCGCGACCTGCAAGCCGCCGTCGGTGGAGTTCTTGAAGCCGATCGGCATCGAGAGCCCGCTCGCCATCTCGCGATGGGTCTGACTCTCGATGGTGCGGGCGCCGATCGACGCCCAGCTGAGGAGATCCGAGATGTACTGCGGCGTGATCGGGTCGAGCACCTCGCCGCCGCACGGCAACCCGAGCTCGTTGATGTCGAGCAGGATGCGGCGCGCCGTCTGGAGGCCGAGCGCGATCTCGCACGAGCCGTCGAGGTGCGGATCGTTGATGAGGCCCTTCCATCCGACCGTCGTGCGCGGCTTCTCGAAGTAGGTGCGCATCACGATCACGAGGCGGTCGCGCGTGGCGTCCGCGACCTTCTTCAGGCGGCGCGCGTACTCGAGCGCCGCCTCGGGGTCGTGGATCGAGCACGGTCCCACGACCACCAGGAGGCGCTCGCGGTCGCGGCCGTGCAGGATGTCGCGGATCGCGCGGCGCGTCTCGAGCACGAGGTCGGCGGCGCGAGCGGTGAGCGGCTGCGCCGCCTTCACTTCGCGCGGCGAGATGAGCGGCATGATGCCCTCCACGTTCCGGTCTTCGAGTTTTTCGGTCGTCATGACTCTCCTCCGTCCGTGGCCCCGGTGCTCTCTCGCGCTGCCCTCAAACGACGAAGGCCCCGAGATTGCTCCCGGGGCCTTCGGAACTGCGAAATCGGTATTCGGTGCTACCCGTTCACGCAGCCGCCTGCCCCGAGGTGGGCCAAGTAAAGTAGGCAAAATAGGCGGCGGCGAACGTCTTCATTTGAAGGCGTCCTACACCACGCCGCGGGGCCAGGTCAAAAGTACCCGCCGCGGACGCTTTGCCGT
Source organism: Thermodesulfobacteriota bacterium (assembly GCA_036781285.1). Classification (GTDB taxonomy): domain Bacteria; phylum Desulfobacterota; class Binatia; order UTPRO1; family UTPRO1; genus UTPRO1. The sequence goes on from DAIQBH010000157.1 coordinate 10,216, forward strand.
ATGACGGCCGTCCCATGCCCGCGCGCGACCGGTCCGAGGCCGCCGGCCTCGTATTCGCAGGGCTTTGCGCCCTCTGCGGCGCCTTCGTGCCGGCCGTCGCACGCCTCACGACCGTCGCGGTCGATCCGCTGCTGGTCGCGGCCGTCACGACCGTGTTCGCGGGGGTGCTGGCGCTCGTGGTGCTGGCGGTGCGGGGCGAGGTAGGCATCCTCGTCGCGCCGACGACCGGGCCGCGGCTCGCGCTCGTCGGGTTCCTCGGGACGGCGGCGGCCTTCTTCCTCTTCTACGCGGGGACGAGCCGGACGAGCGCCATCGAGGCGGCGCTCGGGCTCCAGGTCGAGCCGGTGTACTCGCTGCTCGCCGCCTGGCTCGGGCTCGGGCATCGACCGACGGCGCGCAGGATCGTCGCGATCGTGGTGCTGCTCGCCGGGCTGGTGCTGGCGCTCGGGGCGCACGAGCTGTCGTCGTCGAGCGGCATCTGGCTGATCCTGGCGACGCCGCTCTGCTGGCAGGCGTCGCATCTCGTGGTGCTGCGTGGCCTCCCGGGCGTGCACGCGCCGGTACTGACGGGCGCGCGCTACGTCTACGGTGGGCTCATCCTGGTCCTCGTGTGGCTGGTTGCCGGCGGTCCGGCGTCCGAGCTCGCGCGGCTCGGGCCGAGCCTGCCGCTCCTCGCGCTCCAGGGGACGGTGCTCTGCTACGCCGGGACGATCGTCTGGTACGCGGCGATCGCGCGCCTCGACCTCGCGCGCACGACGGCGATCGTGGTGCCGTCGATTCCGGTGCTGTCGCTCGCGGCGACGTTCGTGCTGGTCGGAGAGGTGCCGACGCTCCGCCAGGCACTCGGGATGGGGCTCACCGCAGCCGGCGTCCTCGCGTTCGTCACCGCGCCGCACGCCGAGGCGTGGCGCGGACCCGTGCCGACCGCGGCCGTCTCGTCCTAGATACTGCTTTGTCGCGAGCTCGAGACGGGTGTCGCCGGCGAGTGCGCCATCGTCGTCATGGTGCGATGGCGGCCTCGCCAAGATGCTCGCGCAAGCGCGGCGTCGCCGCTTCGACGAGATTCGGCACGCCGCATGTCTGCTCGCGGGTGAGACACGTGGCGAGCGCGTCCGGCCCGTCGAGCGCGGGCACGCCGAGAGCGGCGCAGCGCGCAGCCGAGCGGGTGAAGCCGAGGCCGTTCGCCGCTTGAAGGGAATCGGGCGCGAGGCCTCCGCAAGCCTTCGTCACGGCGGCGAGCAGCTTCGCATCGGCCGGCGCGACGACCGTCGGGAGCGCGCCCGCGGACTTCGTGCACGTCGCCGTCGCCTTCGCGAGACACGCGCCGCCACCCGCCTGGACGCAGGCCCGCATTGCGGCCGCGCACGTCCGATAGCCCTTCGTCGATCGAGCGCTCAGCTTCGTCGCCGCGGCGGTGATCGCGCGTTGGCACTTGAGGAGCGGCTTCCCGACGGTCTTGGGATCGCCGAGCGCGCCGGCTTCCGGCGGCGCCTTCGGGAGACACGCGAATGCCGACGCGCCGTCGGGATCGGCGATTCCCAGCAACTCGGCGAGGCGCGGTACGCGCGTCGCGGCGAGCGCGCTCGCGCGACACACGGTCGCGCGGTCGATGCACGCGATCACGTCGTCGACCGTCGTGAGCGGCGCCGCCGCGACGGCCGCGCAGCGCGCCGTCTCGGCGCCGAACCCGAGCCCCGTCGACGCGAGGACGGCCGCGAGCGGCACGCCGGAGGCGCCGCAGGCTTTCGCCATGGCGACTCGCGCCTTCCGACGATCGTCGCCGTCCGGCGCGAGCGCCGCGATGGTCTTCGCGCACCTCGCCTGCGCCTTCGCGAGGCAGCCGGCGTCGCCGGGCTTTGTCTGCACGCACGCCAGCACGCCGTCGGCGCACGATTGGAGGCCCTTCGCCGTGCGGTCGGCGAGCTTGGCCGCCGCCGCCGCCGTCGTCGCGGCGCACTTCGCGAGCGCCTTCGCCTCGGCACCGACGAGCGCCGCGCCGAGACCGGCGCCGTCGGCGGCCGGCGCGCAGTCCGGATCGGCGCGATCCACGAGACCGTCGCCGTCGTCGTCGACGCAGTCGTCGCAGCGCTCGCAGTCGTCATTGCCGTCGCCGTCGCCGTCGGCGCCGCCGCATGCCTTGGCGTCGGTGAGCGCCGAGACGCCGGTCACGCCGCCGACCACCGCCGGCACGAGCACCAGCTCCTCGTCGACGCCGCGCGTGACGATGCGCTGGAAGGCGCCGCTCACCGGTCCCTCGAGATCGAGGAACGGCAGGAAGTCGCCGGTCTTCGGCAGGTAGCCGTCGATCAGCCGCACTTCGAGCGTACCGTCGAGCGCCGCGGGTCCCGTCACGCGCAGCACGTCGACGTCGTTCGGTCCGGCGGCCTCGACCACGAGACGGCCGCGCGCGCTCTGCCGGAACGGGCCGTCGATCACGAGCGTTCCGGTCGAGCAGCCGGGCTCGGCGACGCCGTCGTTCTGGACGTCCGGCGCGGTGGCCGTGCCGTTGCCGAAGACGCCGCCACCCGGCCCGATCAGGAGCCGCCGCCCGACGGTGACGAGCCCCGGGCCGGGGCAAAAGCGCAGGGCGCCAAGGCTGATCGTGAGATCACGCTCGACCTCCCAGTCGACGGCGCCGGGCGTCGGGTTGCCGGAAATGAACACGTCACTGGTGGAACGGATCGTCGCGTCGAGGCTCTGCATGAAGCCTCCGTCGAGGATCGAGACGATCGCCGTCTCATCGGCACTCTCGTCGCCGCCGACGACGAGGCCGACAAATGGGGCCGTCAGCTCGCTGCGTTTCCCGGTCAGCGTGACGCCCGTGACCTGCACGAACCCGTTCACCGTGAGTGTGCCGACCGTAGAGACGAGCGCGCCGCCCTTCACCTCGAGCAACGCTTCTTGCTGCACCAACGTGTCACCGATGAGCGCGAACGCGCGCGTGTCTCCGGCGGCTGACGTGCCTTGCACGCGGAACGTTCCGCGCGAGACTAAAATCCCCGCCAATTGGGCGTCGAGCTGCGCGCCCGTCGAGAGCTCGAACGTTCCTTCCTCTTGCGCGCTGTCGCCGCCGATGATGAGCTCGCCGTCGACGCCGGCTTCGGCGCGATCAGCGATCCGCAGCGTGCCGTTCGCGTTCACGCCGACGGCGAGCTCGTTCGACGCGAACAGCCGCGACGGCGTTCCGCCGGCAACGCCCCGGATGTCGACGGTGCCGTTCGCACCGCCACCGACGAAGATCCTCGTCGCTTCGGCCCGCGCCCCGTCCTCCACGACCAGCTCGCCGGTCTCGAAGACGCCGACATTCAGAAACGACCCCGGCGTGCCGATCGCGCTCGACGGGCCGGCGACCCGCATCGTGCCTTCACCGAGGAGCCCGTTGCCGAGCAGGAGGGAATCGAAATCGAGGCGCCCGCCGTCGAGGACGTCGACGCGCCCGGCTGCCGCGGCCCCGACCTCGAGCTCGCCGACCTTCCATGACGACGGCACTCCGCCGCCCGACCCGGTGACCGTGACCGCGCTCTCTGGACCATCCTCGACGCCGATCACGACGGTGCCACTTACGACGCGCCCGCCGTCACGGACCTCGAGCGTGCCATCGGCGCCTCCGAATCCGAGGCCGAGGTTCGCGGTCTCCCAGCGCGCGTCGGCGCCCCCGACGATCGCGTCGCCGCGCGCGGGCCCGCCGCCGATCCGCGATTCGGCGCTGCTCAGCCTGCCGGCGGTGATCGTGAGGAGCCCCTCGTTGGCGCGGCCCACGGTCATGCGCCCAGCGGCGTTCCATACGGCGCCGGCATCCTGTACCGCCGCTGCCGCGAGACCCGTCGGATCCTCGCCGATGCCGACGTGGACGGAGGTGAACGTGCCCGACACCAGGTTGAAGACGCCGTTCGTGCCGACCGTCAGCGACGGCGCAGCGAGCGAGCTGCCGGTCACCTGGGCGGCGCCGCCGGCGAGATCGACCGAGCCGGTGCGGATCACGAAGCGCGCCGCCTGCGCGCTGGAGACCTGCACCCCGTAGCTCCCGCCGAGCTCGAACACGGCGGTGTCGTCGCGGCCGAGGACCGTCCCGGGCTGCTCGGGCGGCTCCCAGTTGCTCCCAGTCGCGTACGCGCCTCCACCGCCGTTGGTCCAGGTGAAGACGGTGGTCGGCTGCGGCGTCGGCGTCGCCGCCGTCGATGTCGGCCCCGGCGCCA
>DAIQBH010000158.1:0-14263 GCA_036781285.1 Thermodesulfobacteriota bacterium
CGCCGCGCGCTCCGGCCGGAGCGCGCGGCGATAGAGCGCGACCAGCGGCTGCGGACGATCGTCCCAGATCGGCACGATCGCGTCGGACTCGTCGTCGCGGAGGCCGGCGAGGTACGCGACGACGGCGGGGCGGAGAAGCGGGCCGTCGCAGCCGACGGCGAGCGCCCAGGGTGCCGTGATGCTCGCGAGCCCGAGCGCGAGGGCGGGGAGCGGCCCCTCGCCGGGGTGCGTGTCGCGAACGACCGTCACGTCGTCGCCGACGGGCGGCAGCGCCTGCCCGGGCGCCGCGACCAGCACGATCTCGGTCACCGAGGAGCGGACGCGCTCGACGACGTGCGAAAGGAGCGGCATGCCGCGGAAATCGAGCCACGCCTTCGAACGACCCATGCGGGTGGACTCGCCACCGACCAGGACGATCGCGGCGAGCGCCGGACGACGCGAAGCGGGATCGGTCGACGCGGAAGTCATTGCGGCAGCTTCCCTAGCGCGTTCGCGAGCGAGCATGCTATGCAGGTCGCCGATCCGCAATCGGCGATCGTCCGCTTCAGGTGGTGGCCAGGTCCCGCGCAAGAAAGCGTCGCGAACTCCGTCAGGTCCGAAAGGAAGCAGCGGTACCGACTCCCTTTCTGTGCCGCGGGGGCGCCTGGCTGCCACCTCGAGCGGATGATCGTCGCGGACCGGCGACGGTCACACAGCAGCAACTCGCGTGATGGTGGAGATCCGCGAATCCTCCTCGAGGACACGGCGATGGCGTATCTGGTTTTGGCCCGAAAGTGGCGGCCGCAGCGATTCGAGGACGTGGTGGGTCAGGACCACGTCACGACCACGCTGCGAAACGCGATCGTCCAGGGCCGGCTCGCGCACGCGTTCCTGTTCTCGGGTCCGCGCGGCGTCGGCAAGACGACCGTCGCCCGCCTCCTCGCCCGCGCGCTGAACTGCGGCGAGGGGCCGACGGCGGAGCCGTGCGGCACCTGCGGGAGCTGCACGGACATCGCCGGGGGCAACGCCCTCGACGTGGTCGAGATCGACGGCGCGTCCAACACCGGCGTCGACAACATCCGCGAGCTGAACGAGGCCGTCCGCTATCGACCCGCGGCCGGGCGGTTCAAGATCTACATCATCGACGAAGTGCACATGCTCTCGACGGCGGCCTTCAACGCCCTCCTGAAGACGCTCGAAGAGCCGCCCGAGCACGTCAAGTTCATCTTCGCGACGACCGAGGTGCAGCGGCTGCCGCCGACCGTGGTTTCGCGGTGCCAGCGCTACGAGTTCAAGCGCATCCCGATGCCGGAGCTCCTGGAGCGCCTGCGCCGGATCGTCGCCGACGAGAAGATCGAGGCGTCCGACGCGGCGCTCTTCGATCTGGCGCGCGAGGCCGACGGCAGCATGCGCGACGCGCAGTCGCTGCTCGATCAGGTCATCGTATTCGCCGGGAAAACGATCGGCGAGGCCGAGGTCCGCGGCGCGCTCGGAGTGGCCGACCGGTCGGTCCTGTACCGCGTGACCGAGGCGATCCTCGGAAAGAATCCCGCGGGCTGCCTCACGGCCGTCGACGAGCTGCATCGCTACGGCTACGAGGTCGGCCAATTCATGCGCGATCTGGTGCGGCAGCTCCGCCACCTGACGGTCGCGGCGCTCTTCAACGATCCCGCGCTGCTGACCGATCTGCCGGACGCCGAGGTGCAGGAGACGATGCGGCAATCGACGCTGCGATCCGCCGACGATCTCCAGCGCCTCTTCCGACTCGCGCAGGGCTCGGTCGAGGAGATCCGGAAGGGTGTCCTTCCGACCGTGCTCCTCGAGATGACGCTCGTGAAGATGGCGACGCTCCCGGAGGGCGTGCCGGTCGACCAGCTGATCGTACGCCTCGAGGCGATGGAGCGCCGGCTCGCGGGCGGCGGCAGCGAACCGCCGACCCGAAGCGGCGAGCGCATCGCCCCGACGCCTCCGCGCCCCGCGACGGCCCCGCCCGCCGCGCCGATCCGTCCGGCCACCGGGGCTCCGTCCGCGCCACCGCCACCGCGCGCTGCCGCGGGTCCGGCGACTCCGTCCCCGGCGCCGACGCCCGCGGCGCCGGCCGCGATCGGCGCGGGGTGGACCGGATTCATCGCCGCCGCGCAGACCAAGATCAGCCTCAAGGTCTACCTCGCCGGCAGCCGCCCGCTCGACGAGACGGACGAGGTGCTGCACATCGGCGTCGACAACGAGCTCGCCGTGCGTGCGCTGAAGGACCCGGACAACCTCGCGGTGCTCCAGGATCTGGCGCTCCGCTCGTACGGCGGCGCACGCCGCGTCCTCGTCAGCGTCGCGAAAGCTCCTGCCGAGGAGATCGCGCTTCGCCAGGCGGCCGAGGACGCGCGGCGGCGCGAAATCAGCGAACGGGCGGAGCGGAGTGTCAGCGTACGCGCCGCGATCGACATCCTCGGCGGCGAGGTCACCGAGGTCCGACCGCGGAGCAGGGGAGGGAAGGCATCATGAGTCTCGGAGACATCGGCAACATCATGAAGCAGGCGCAGCAGCTCCAGGAGCGGCTCGCGCAGGTGCAGGACGACGTCGCCCGCCGCACCGTCGAAGCCGCGGCCGGCGGCGGCATGGTGAAGGTGAAGGTCAACGGCAAGCACGAGCTGCTCGCGATCACGATCGATCCCGCGGTTTTGAAAGAGGACGTCGAGCTGGTGCAGGATCTGGTGCTCGCCGCCGTCAACGAGGGCCTGCGGAGCGCGCAGCGCATGGTCGCCGAGGAGATGACCAAAGTCACCGGCGGCCTCAAGATCCCCGGGCTCGGCTGAGCAACGGATGGCGTACACGCCCTCGATGACCCGGCTCATCCAGGAGCTCTCGAAGCTCCCGGGGATCGGCGAAAAGACCGCCGCACGGCTCGCGTTCCACCTGCTGCGGACCGACCGCAGCCTCGCCGACGGCCTGGCCGACGCGCTGAAGGCGTTGAAAGAGCAGACGCGGCTCTGCGCGACCTGCCATGGCCTCACCGAATCCGACCCATGCCCGATCTGCGCCAACGGCGAGCGCGCCGCCGACGTGATCTGCGTCGTCGAAGAGCCCGCGGATCTCATCGCGATCGAGCGCTCGCGCGGATTCCGCGGGCGCTACCACGTGCTCCAGGGTGCGCTCTCGCCGCTCGACGGCGTCGGCCCGGAGGATCTCCAGATCGGCGGGTTGCTCCAGCGCCTGCGCGGCGACACGGTCCGCGAGGTGATCCTCGCGACCAACCCCACCGTCGAAGGCGAGGCGACGGCGCTGTATCTCGCCCGCCTCATCAAGCCCCTCGGCGTGCGCGTCACCCGGATCGCGCACGGTATTCCAATGGGAGGCGACGTCGAGTACGCCGACGTGGTGACGCTCGGCCGGGCTCTGGACGGCCGCCGAGACATGTGAACTCGTGCGCCGCGCGAAGCGCGGCCACCCCTAGGAGGAAAAGCATGCGACAGACGTTCCTTGCCGGAAGTGTGCTTCTGGCCTGCCTCACGATGACGCTCGCGCCCGGACGCGCCAGGGGTCAGGCCGACCCGCTCGCCACGGTCGGCAGCAAGACCTTCACGCGTGCCGAGATCGAGGCGCGGGTGAAGCCCAAGCTCATCGAGATCGAGGCGCAGAAGTACGAGGTGATGCGCGAAGGCCTCGACGAGGCGATCGCGGAGGAGCTCTACAAGCTCGAGTCGACGGCGCGGAAGATCACGCCCGAGCAGCTCGAGAAGGACGAGGTCGAGGCCAAAGTGCCCGCTCCGACCGACGCCGACATCCAGAAGATCTACGACGACAACAAAGAAGACCTCCAGGGCCAGACGCTCGAGCAGGTGAAGCCGCAGATCGTCGAGTACCTGAAGGCCGAGAAGGCCCAGGGACGGCGGCTCGCGTTCATCGCGGAGCTGAAGTCGAAGTACAAGACGGTCGACAAGCTGAAAGCGCCGACGGTCGAGGTGGCGACCGCCGGCCGGCCGGAGCGCGGCGGCGGCGCCAGCGCGCCGATCACGATCGTCGAGTTCTCCGACTACCAGTGCCCGTTCTGCAAGCGCGGCGAGGACTCGGTCCAGAAGGTCGTCGACACGTACGGCAACAAGGTCCGCGTCGTGTTCCGCGACTACCCGCTCCCGTTCCACCCGCAGGCGCGCCCCGCGGCCGAGGCGGCGGCGTGTGCCAACGCGCAGGGCAAATTCTGGGAGTACAACAAGAAGCTCTTTGCGAATCAGTCCGCGCTCGCCGACGAGAATCTGAAGACCTACGCCAAGGACCTCGGGCTCGACACCGCGAAGTTCGACGAATGCTTCGCGAAGAAGCAGTTCACGGCGAACATCGACAAGGACCTCGCCGACGGCGCCGCGGCGGGCGTCAACGGAACCCCCGCGTTCTTCATCAACGGCCGGTCGCTCTCCGGCGCGCAGCCGTTCGAGAAGTTCAAGGAGATCATCGACGAGGAGCTCGCCGCGAAAGGCGGCGGCGCGTCCTGATCGCCGGGTCATAGCGACGGGCGGGGGGAGCTGCGGCCGCCTCCCGCCCCAGCTGTATCGTTTTCGGTCGGGTCGGCGGCGCGCCCGTGAACACCAGCGCCGCAATTTTGACGGCCGGCCGAAGCGAAACCCGATCGCGGGTCGCCGGGCTGATTGGCATAGGGGTTGCTCGCTTCCGGCCATGCCGAAGCGCGTCCTCGCCTCGCTGGTCGAGATCGTCCTACGATCGGCCATCACCGGGTGGATCGCCGCCCTCTACGGCGCGCTCTACATCCATGCCCGAGCCGATTTCGGGGCGACCGGGACCCTCTGGCTGTTCACCTGGCCGTTCTGCGTTCTCCTCGCCCTCGCGACGCTCGCCCACCTCTGGCTCGTGGGTGCGGGCGGCAGCCGGCTGCCATCGCCCGTGCGTTGGGTCGGCGAGCTGAACCGGGTGCTCGCAGATCCCGAGCCCGCGCGCCTCGCGCGCGCCGATCTGCACCTGGCGCTCGTCCGCCTCCCGGGCTTTCCCGGCATCGACGCCGTCTGGGGATCGCTGTGCGCGGGATCGGTGGTCGTGGCGATGGGTCTCCTGGAATGGCTCGTCGCCGACACGGCCCGCAACCTCGAGCCGATCCTCGTGGGTGGCCTCATCGCCGTCGTCCTCTACTCCGCGATGAGCTTCACCGTGACGGAGATGCTCGTGAACCGGCCGTGCCAGCGCCTGCGCCTCGCGGCCTCGCGCGTCGGCCTCGATCCCTACGTCGGCCCGACGCTCGCGACGCCCGTGCGAATTGCGACGCTCGCGATCCCGACGGTGCTGGCGCTCGTCGTCGCACCGCCCCTCGTGCACGCCCGCGGCGATGCGTCGATCGGCACGGCACACGCCCTGATCGTCGTGCTCGGCACGGTGCTCTCCGTCGGCCTCGCCTGGCTGCACGCGCTCGCCATCCGCGAGGCTGCGAGCGATCTCGGCCAAGCGGCACGGCACCTCGTCGGCACCGAAACGGCGCGATTCGTCACGGGGACGATCGACGCCGAGCTGACCGGGATGGCGCGCGCCTTCAACGCGGCCGCGAGCCAGGTCGACCGATCGCTCCAGATCTCGGCCGCGCGATACTCGGCGCTCTTCGAGGGCGCGGGGGACGCGATCCTGCTCGTCGACCCGAAGACGGGTCGTATCCTCGAAGCCAACCGCCGGGCATTCGAGCTCACGGGGCTCGACGAGGCGCGCCTCAAGGCAACCGAGATCGAGGCGCTCTTCGCGGCCGACACGCCGCTCGAGAACGTACGCCGGCTGCCGGCCGGCGCGTACCGTTGGCGCGCGGGCTTGCGCGTCCAGCGGGCCGACGGCTCAGAGTGCCCGGTCGACCTCGCGCTCAGCACCGTCGCCGTCGGTGAGAACACCGTCCTACAAGCCATCCTGCACGACGTCGGCGACCGCGATCGCATCGAGGGCGAGCTCCGACAATCCGTGCAACGCCTCGAAGGCCTGTACCATCTGGCCGTCACGCTCGGGGGGACCGTCCAGCAAGTCGCCGAGCACATCGCCGTGACGCTCCCGGCGTTGCTCGACGTCCCCGTCGTCGCCGTCGCGCTCTACGAGGACGACACCCAGGTGATGCTCGCCCTGTACGACCGAGGCAGCGTGACGCAGGGCCAACGGGTGCCGCTCGCGGGGAGTCCGGCGGTGCGCGTGCGCGACCAGCGTCGCGCGTGCGTGGAAACGGACGCGCGCACTCGCTTTCCCGGCGACGCGTTCCTCATGAAACGGGACATCGCGACCTACGTCGGCGTCCCCGTGCTGGGCCGCGATGGCGAGATCGTCGGACAGGTCGCCGTCATGGACGAGCGCGCCCGCCGGCTCCGCGATCACGACATGCGTTTGCTCTCGACGTTCGCGGGACGCCTCGCGCGTGCGCTCCACGAGGACGAGTACGTCCACGAGCGCGACGAGTTCATCGCTCGCGTGACGAACCAGAACACCGAGCTGCGCGCGGCCCAGGAGCGCCTGACCGAGGCCGACCGCCTGAAGAACGAGTTCATGGGGATGATGTCGCACGAGCTGCGCACCCCCTTGAACATCTTCCTCGGCTATACCGAGCTCATGCTCGACGGCACGCACGAGCCGGAGGGCATGGAGATCGGGGAGCAACGCGAGGTGCTCGGCCGCATGCTCGACGCCGCCCGAACGCTCACGGGGCTCGTCGAGGACACCCTCAGCGTGCTCCGTCTCGAGAGCTCCGGCGTGCGGGTGCTCGTCGAGCACGTGCCGCTGCCGGCACTCTTCGACGAGCTGCGCGGCGTCGAACGCCTGCTCCGCGGCCCGTCGGCGGTGCGCGAGACGTGGACCGTCGACGCGGACGTCCCGATCGTCCCATCGGATCGCATGAAGCTCCGGCAGATCCTGACCAATCTCGTCGGCAACGCCCGCAAGTTCACCCGCGAGGGGACGATCGACGTCCACGCGTCTCGGGTCGGCGACGGGCACGTCGCGATCACCGTCACCGATACCGGCTGCGGCATCGCGGCGGCCGACGTACCGCACGTCTTCGAGCTCTACCGGCAAGCCGCCAACGGCTGGGCGCACAACGGTTGCGGGATCGGCCTGTACATCGTGCGCCGCTACTGCGAGCTCCTCGGCGGGTCCGTCGACGTCCAGAGCGCGCTCGGTCGGGGCACGCGCTTCACGGTGACGCTCCCCGTCGACGCCGTGATCGACGGCGCCCGGCCGGCGGCCTGATCCCACCTCGTTGACCGTCGCGCGGGCGGCGTGCTTCAAGCCCCCGCAGCACGAGGAGGTGATCATGCGACGCGTACGAGTCGGATGGGACGCCATTGGGCGCGGGGTGATGCTGGTGACGGTCCTCCTGGGGTTGGCGGGATGCGGCGCGCGGCACGCGACCGTGCCCCAATGGGACGCGAAGGCGTTCCGTGACCTGGACACGCTCGAGTTCCAGACGGTGGGGCCGACCGAAGGCCCGCACTGGTCGACGGTCTGGCTCGTGGTGCTCGACGACGCGGTCTACGTCCGGCTCGGCTCGCGAGCGTCCGCTCGCATGAAGGAGAACACCACCACGCCCTTCGTGAACGTCCGCATCGGCGGTCGCGAGTACGAGCGCGTGCGTGCCGAGGAGACGCCCGACAAGACGTCCCGAGTGGCGGATGCCATGGCGGCGAAATACTGGACCGACGTCTTCGTACGATACGTTCCCCACCCGCTCACGATGCGACTCGAGCCGGATCGCGACACGACGGGAAAGTAGCGCCGCGCCGATGCCGGCCGACGAGCATCTGACCGTCGAAGCCGCCGGGCTCACGGTCCCGGTCGAGCTCTTTCGTCCGGCGGCCACACCACCGACGCCCGCCGTGCTCGTGCTGCACGAGATCTTCGGCCTGAACGACGACATCCGGCGGATCGCCCGGCGCTTCGCCGACAACGGCTACCTCGCGGCGGCGCCCGACTTCCTCCACACGGGCTGGTACCTCGGTTGTATCCTCCGCGCCGCGAGCGATCTCCGGCGCGGCGAGGGGTCGACGGTCGCCGTGCTCGAGGCCGTGCTGGATACGCTCGCGGCTCGTCCCGACGTCGGCAAGGTCGGCGCGGCGGGCTTCTGCATGGGCGGCGGCTACGCGCTCCTGCTCGGGACGCGCCAGCGCGTCGGCGCCGCCGGCGTCTTCTACGGCGACGTGCGGAGCGCCGAGGAGATCGCGCGCGCCTGCCCCCTGACGGGCGGCTACGGCGGGCGCGATCGTCTCTTCGGACCGCAGGGTCGCCAGTTGATCGAGCGGTCGCGGGCGCTCGGGCGGGACGACGACATCGTCGTCTACCCGGACGCGGGACACTCGTACATGAGCGACACCAACCATCCTTTTCTGGCGATGCTGACGCGGCCGCTGATGGCGGTTGCGTACGACCACGCGGCGGCGGAGGACTCGTGGCGGCGAATGCTCGCGTTCTTCGCGCGGCACTTGCGGAGCTGACGTTCGTCGCTGACTCCGGCGAGGCGGTCGGCGCTGCCTCGGGCGGGTCGGACATCGCCCTACGGTCGCGGGGTCGCTGGTCCCCTGCGCATACAACCCGTCAGGGCCACCATGCCTTGCGGAATACGCGAGCTGACCGCTCCCCGGACGATCTCCGACCCGCCCCAACGGCGTCAGCGTCGCGTCACCAAACAGTGCGCTCCGGCGGTCGAAGCGATTGGCATGCGCGGCGAGCTTGGCGTGCGGCGACTCAGGCGCTCTGTTGGGTCGGCGTGCCCAGCTCGGTGAGGAGGCGGTCGGCTTTGGATTCGTAGCGGGCGTAGCCGAGGGCGGCGTAGGCGGCGCGGGCGACTTCGCCGTGCCGAGCGGCGGCCTCGATGTCGCCGGTGGCGTGGGCGAGAGTGGCGCGGGCGAGGCTCGTCGCGGCGGCGCCCGAGCGCGAGCCGATCGCCTGGGCGATGCCGTGCGCCTTCTCGAGCCAACGTTCGGCCTCGGCCCAGCGCGGTGGGCCGATCTGCGTCAGCACCTCGCCGAGGGCGATGGCGCAGCCGAGCTCGCGGAGGCGGCCGCCTGCGTTCTGGTACGAGCGCTCGGCGCATTGCTCGGCGCGCTTGAGCTCGCCGATCGCGAGCAGCGCCTCGCAGATGATCTGGCAGTTCAGGGTCTCGATCCCGGTCAGCGGCGGGTTCTCCAGGAGCTCGAGGTGGCGATCGGTGTTGGGGGGCTCGTCGAGCGCGTCGCGGGCCAGGATGCTGAGCGCGGACACCGTTCGGAGGTGCGAGACGCTCCCGATGCTGCGCGCAATGTCGAGGCTCCGCTCCGACCACTCCCGCGCGAGCGCGTACTCGCCGCGGGCGAAGTGGATCGACGCGATCGTGGTGGCAGACCCGCTCTGCACGGTGCGGTTCGGATACGCGACCGCGGCCTCGTACGTCTCGTGCGCGGCCTCGAGGGCCGCGGGCTCGTCGGAGTGGAAGAAGATGCGGTCACGCATGAAGCGGGCGCCGAGCCAGATGTCACGCTGCTTCGCCTCCACGCCGAGGCGCTCGAAGTCGGCGAGGACGCCCTGGATGATGTCCATCGCATCGTCGAACCGCCCGTCGAAGAGGTAGTCCCACGCGAGCGCGCGCGAGATGCGCATCGCCGAGATCTTCGACCCGGCCCGCTTCGCGGTCGCGAGCCCCTGCTCGATGAGCGCGAGGCCGGCCGGGAAGTCGGCCGGGCTCCGGCCGCTGATGAGCAGACCGTGCAGAGAGCAGAGGTCCGCGAGCGTCTCGTGATCGCCGAGCTCCTCGGCGATCGCGCGCGCGCGGCGCGCCGGCCCCTCGGGGTCGCCATGCTCGTAGATGCCGTAGATGACCGCCATGCGGAGCGTACCGAGCCCCGACTCGAGAACGTTCCGCTGCGCTTCCGGCGTCGACGGTCCGTTCGCGAGCGCCGCCTCGGCGAGGTCGTACGCCTGGCGATAGAAGCGCGCCGCCGTCCGGAAGGACGGGATGCGCTCCGCGTCGCGCGCCGCGCGGAGGAGGGCGGCGATCGCCTTCGCGCGGTTCTCGCTTCGCGCGTAGTGGTGCGCCAGAAGCGCCGAGCGCTCCGCGTTGGCCTCCCCCGGCTGCGCCTCGATCAGCTGGCCGATGCGGTCGTGCAGCTCGCGACGCTGTCGCATGAGCAAGCCCTCGTACGCGACCTCTTGAGTGAGGCTCTCACCGAAGCGGAACTCGTCGCCGGCGAGCAGGTTCTTCCGGTGTACGATCCCGCGCGCCTCCAGCGCCTCCAGCTCGACGCCGACGTCGATGCTCTCGGCCGCGAGGAGCGCGATCAGCTGTTCGCGATGGAACTGCCGTCCGAGGACGGCGGCCACCTGCACGACGCGCTTCGCTTGCGGACCGAGTCGGTCGAGCCGCGCTCCGATGAGCTCTTCGACCGTGCCGGGCATCCGGATCTCGTCGACCGGACGCGTGAGCCTCACCTGCCCGTCGCTCCGGAGGAGATACCCCTCCTCGACCAGCGCGCGCGTGATCTCTTCCGCGAAGAACGGGATGCCCTCGGCCTTCTGGACGATCCGGCGCTCGAGCTGACCTGGGAGGGGACCGCCCGCCACTCCGCGCACGATCTCGACGGTCTCGTCGTCCGAGAGCGGCCCGAGTGTCAGCTGGGTGAACGCCGACTTCACGCGCCACGTCGGCTGATGGTCGGGGCGGTGGCTGATCAGCATCATCACCCGCGAGCGGCCTGGCTTGGCGACGGCGAGCGCGAGCATCTCGCGCGACGGCTCGTCGATCCAGTGGACGTCCTCGATGATCATGACGACCGGATTCTGCTCGCTCGCTCCGTACACGAGGTTCGCGACCGCCTCGAAGTGCTCGCGCTTCGTGTCGTCGTCCTCGGTCCCGTCGGACGCAGCGTCGCCGCTGCCCCGCAGGTTCATGACCTGGCACAGCGCCGGGAAGGTCGTCGCCGCCTCGGCGCCGAGCTTCTCCGCGATCTTCGCCGTCGCTTCCGCTTCGCCGTCGCCGCTCGCGATGTCGAAGTACTGCCGCAGCATCGTGACCCACGGCGCATACGGCACCGCCTGCGTCATCGCCGAGCAGCGCGCCTCGAACAGGGTGACGGGCACCTCTGCGAGCCGCTGCTTCAGCTCGTAGATCAAGCGCGACTTCCCGCTCCCGGCTTCCCCAACGACGGTCACCACCTGCGACAGCGATCCCGAGAGACGGTCGAAGCAGCCGATCAGCTGCGCCAGCTCCTCCGTGCGGCCGACGAGCGGCGTGAGGCCGCGGGCCTCGGCAACGGCGATCGCGGTCGTCGTCGACGAAAAGCCGCGCACCTCGTGCGCGGCGACGGGATCGCGCTTTCCCTTCACCTCGAACCGGCGCGCGGGGAGCACCTCGAAGAAACCGCGCACGAGGCGATGGGTGGCGTCACTGATGAGCACCATTCCCGGATCGGCGACGGACTGGAGGCGCTGGGCGAGGTTCGTCGTGTCGCCGATCGCCGTGTAGTCCATCTTCAGATCGCTGCCGACGGTGCCGACGACGACGGGTCCCGTATGCACCCCGATGCGTACTTGGAGATCGATCGCGCAGCCGGCGTGACCGCGCGCGTTCAGCTCGGCGAGAGCATCGCGGATGGCGAGCGCCGCGTAGACCGCTCGATACGGCGCGTCTTCGTGCGCGATCGGGGCGCCGAAGAGCGCCATGACGCCGTCGCCGGCGAGGTGCGTGATGATGCCCTCGACGCGGTAGACCTCGCGGAATACGAGCGCCATGTATTCCTCGAGGAGATCGCGATAGTCCTCGGGATCGAGCCGCTCCGCGATCGACGTCGAGCCCACGAGATCGCAGAACATGACGGTCACGAGCTTGCGCTCGCCTGCGACGACGCCCTGGCTCGCGCGGATCTTCGCCGCGAGCAACTCGGGAATCGCGGGGGTCGAGGGCGCCACCGGCGTGACCGCGGTCGGCGCCGCGGCGGCCGGCGTCGTGCCCATCTCCGGGACCGGCGTCCCGCATTCGGGGCAAAAGCGGAACCCGGCGTCGATCGGGCTCCCACAGCTCGCGCACGCGAGCGGCGCGCGCGTGCCGCACGCATGACAGAATTGCTTCCCGGGAATCAGCTCGGTCTGGCAGTTGACGCAGCGCACGCCGAGACGGTGACGGTGATCCTGCCGTGAGTCAAGGATCTCCGACCGCACACGATGCGCCGCGATGGCGGCGATACATGTCTCGGGTCCATTCCAATGCCGGGTGGCCCGCGAGGTTCGCACGCCATGCCGCGAGCCCGGGGACGAGCGGCGGCAACGCATACGGAAACTCCGGCGCGCCCGCGAGGGCGCCGAGGAGCGCCGCCGCGGTGAGATCGGCGACGGAGAAACGGTCGCCGACCAAATATCCGGACGGCTGAAGCTCACGGCTCAGGCGATCCATGGCGGCCTCGACCCGCACCCGGCTCTCCTCGCTCCGCTCCGCGTCGATCCCCATGTCGAGCCGCATGACCATGCGCACGAGCGGAAAGGCCGCCCGATAGAGGCGCCGGGTCGACGCCGGCTCGCCGACGGCGAGCGTGTTCGTCGCGACGTCGGCGTGCTGGAGCGTGTGGTAGAAGAACACACGCCGGAGGTGCGGTCCGAGCTCCTCGTCGAAGAAGTCCTCGAGCGCGAGCGCGCGGTCGCGCTCGGCGCTCGCTTCGGGATACAGCGGCGGCTCGGCACGGTGGACTTCGATCGCCGCGATGATCCGCGTCGAGTCGGTGATCGTCGTGTCGCCGAGACGCAACGCGGGCACCTGTTTCTGCCCGGTCAGCCACCAGATGACCGGCACGTGCGGTCCCGGGAGCACGGCGCGGCGGCGGTGCGGAATGCGCTTCCAATCGAGCGCCCACCGGACCTTTTCGTTGTAGTGCGAAACCCGAAAGTGCCAGAGCGTGGGCAGCGCCGTCATGGCAACCTCGGGCGAGCGGGCAGGGCGCATCTCCCTGCCCGCCACGCGCTGAGGATCACGCGCCGAGGCCGAGCGCGGCGCGATCCTCCTCGATCAGCGTCTTGAAAGACGGACGCTCGTGGATGCGCGCAATGTATCGTGCGAGCTTCGGCCAGCGCGCGGCATCGACCGAGACGTTCGCGAGCCGCATGTTCACGCACACGCTGCCGATCGCGATGTCGCCGACCGAGAACTGGCCGCCGGCGATCCAGTCGGCCGTCACCTGGCTCTCGAGATAGTCGAAGAGCGGGGGGAGCTCCTCGTCGATCGCTTTCTGGACCGCGGCCTCGTCAGCCGGCTGGTTGAAGAAGCGCGGCGCGACGACCCGCGGGAAGAAGATCTTCGCGCCGGCCACGCCGATCAACGCCGAGTCGGCCCACTCCTCGAACCAGAGTGCGCGCGCGTACTGATAGGGATCGCTCGGGTACATCGCGGGCGTCGGATGACGGCGCTCGAGATACGCGCAGATGACCGACGAGTCACTGAGTGCGCCCGCTTCGTCCTTCCAGGCGGGAATCTTCCCGAGCGGGCTGATCGCTTTGTAGTCCGCGCTCACGTTGAAGGGCACGACGGGGTCGTGATCGTAGGCGAGCTTCTTCTCCGCGAGCACGACGCGGACTTTGCGGACGAACGGCGAGAGACCGGCTCCATACAGCGTTGCCATGAACGGCTCCTTTCACTGTGGCACCGGGGCGGTCCGGCGCGAACGGAAAATGATGGCACGCGAGTAGGCAGACGGCGGAGGCGAGTCAACCTGCGTCGGGCACGAGACAGGAGTGAATGCTGCTCTCGCCGGCGATCTCGCCGCCGAGCATCTGGATCGCGCGCTCGGCCTCGTCGAGCGCGAAGTCGTGGGTGTGCATGCGCTCGAGGGGCACGCGCCCCGACTCGATGAGCCGGATCGCGGCGTCGTACGCGGGGGCGGTCACGCCGAATGCGCCGAGGATGCGCGCCTCCTTCACGACGATGAGATCGCTCACGAAGTCGGGCACCGGCTTGAACCCCTTCACTCCGGCGAGCACGATGCGCCCGCCCATCGCGACGTAGTGAAGCGACTCCGCGACCGGAGCCGTCGCGTACGAGGACACTTCGATCACGACGTCGGCCCCGTGCCCGTCCGTCAGCTCGCGCACGCGCCGCGCCACGTCCTCTTGCTCCACGTCGATCGTGGCGTCGGCGCCGAGCTCCTTTGCGAGCGCGAGCTTGGCTGCGTCGCGCCCGAGGCCCGTCACGAGAATGCGTTCCGCGCCGGCCGCGCGCGCCGCGATCACGGACGCGAGCCCGCGCTGCCCAGGACCGAGGATCAAGATCGTGTCACCGGGCCCGGTCCGGGGAATCTCGACCGCCCAGCGGAAGCCG